>JAQUOE010000030.1 GCA_028717265.1 Actinomycetota bacterium | reverse complement strand
AAAATCATCTTTTTAAATTGGAATCTATTCATTTTTAAAGTTATAATTTATATTAATTTTATAAAAATAAAAGGAGGCAAGAAATGACAAGAAGAATTTATTTCAGGGAGATTTACCTGTATATCGTTTGCATTATTGCCATTATAATTTTCATAGTGGGTTTAATCATGGTTTATAATGGTACGGTAGATTACGTAAGGCCCGCGACTTATATGACAAAATCAAGTATCGCAGCGATGTATTCGACGGAGCAATATCCGGACTTATCCGCAGACGAAATAGACAGACTGGCTGAAGAAGAGATAGGAGTCTCTATTCGGAATGCAAAGGATATGGCTTTTAAAGATTTATTGAGAGGCGTGCTGCTTGTTATCATAGCAATTCCACTTTTTATTTTTCACTGGAAAAAAGCACAGGTTATGTGGAGCATTAACTTAGAGGCAAAAGATATTGATTAAAGTTTTTAGGCTATTTAAGATTTAAATCTATTGGTTTAACGGATTTTTATTTTGCTTTCAGATACTTATCCAGGAATTTTTCATAGCGGCTATTACAATTTTTAATAATCTCATATAGAGTTCTAAAAATCATTATTACTATTAAAAACTCTACAATTATTTTATAATTAAGTATATGTTTTAAATATATTAAGATATATAAAATTTTAATTATTTTTTTATTATTTATAAGTAATTAATTAAGAAAGAATTTATTTAAAATTTCTTGTTCTTTATTAAATTAGCAGGCTGTTTTAATGAAATTGACACTGAAAATTAAACTGCTGTTACTTTTTATCATAGCAGGTTTGTTTATCATAATTATAGCCAGTGCCATTCTTACATTTAGCTTAAGAAATGATATGTTCAGGATGGTACGGACAGATTATGAGGGCCAGCTCAAACATATGGATATTACAGTGAATAATTTTTTAGGCGAAGCCCACAATGATGTGGAGACTCTTTCATCACTGGAAATAGTAAGAACAAGAGGTGACAGCGAATTTACAAGCTTTCTTAATGCCGATGAAGAAACCTTTCAATATAATATTGGGGAAACAGAAGAGGAGATAATAGATATATTCAATAATTTTAGAATAAATCACCCCTACATTAATTCTGTTTATATGGGCAGAGAAAATGGCAGTTTCGTAAGATCCCATAAAAGAACGGCGCCGACAAAATATGATCCCAGAGAAAGACCCTGGTATGTCCTTGCAAAGGAAAACCCCAGTGAAGTTGTGAGAACGGAACCATATAGATCGATAACAACACCGGACATTAATATAGGAGTAGAGAAGGCACTGGTTGACGAAAACGGAAAAGTCTTTGGTGTGGTAGGTATGGATATTACACTGGAAGGTTTGAGTAATTATATTTCCGATATTGAAGTTGGAGAAAACGGATGGGCGTTTTTGATAGATGAAAATGGCACTATCCTCGTAAGCCGTAACGAAGAGAATATTCTTAAAAATATTGCAGATTTGGATCAGGAAAATTTAAATATAATTATGGAAAAAATACATGGATATACCACTTTTATCAATGATTCGGGGGAAAATTATCTTTTTTTCGATACCTCGGAAATACTGGGTTGGAAAATGGGTCTGGTTATCCCGGCCGAAGAAATAAATAGAGAAGTCTGGGTCCTGATATTCAGAAATATTCTGGTATTGATATTTTCTTTATCTGTCTTAAGTTTGTTAATACTACTGGGAACGCAAAGATTTGTTTTAAAACCCATAAAAAAACTCAGTGACAACACCAGTTTGATTGCGAAAACCGGCAATCTGGAACATTCGATTAAAATAGAATCCCGGGATGAAATTGGTTATCTCGGCCGGTCTTTCAACCAAATGATGAGAAGCATCAATAAAACCAGTAAATCTCTTAAAGATTCGGAGAAAGCACTGCGCAGGCTTAACAACGAGTTAGAAGAAAAAGTCAGAAAGCGGACAAAAGAACTGAGTGGTGCAAATATAAGATTAAAGGAGCTGGATCGTTTGAAAAGCATGTTTATTGCCAGCATGAGTCATGAATTGAGGACACCTTTAAATTCTATAATAGGTTTTACCAGTTTGATATTGATGGGAATGGCCGGTAAAATTACAGGTGAACAGAAAAAACAATTATTGATGGTAAAAAGCAGTGCCAACCATCTGCTGGAACTTGTAACAGATGTTATAGATGTGAGTA
The DNA here is from genome assembly GCA_028717265.1 of Actinomycetota bacterium. Lineage (GTDB taxonomy): Bacteria > Actinomycetota > Humimicrobiia > Humimicrobiales > Humimicrobiaceae > Hydromicrobium. The sequence continues at coordinate 18,738 of JAQUOE010000030.1, read as the reverse complement.
AGATCGAGGCAGGACAAATCGATATTTCGATTGAAAATTTTAATCTGACAAAAGTCTTATATGAAATATATGATTCATTTGAGATTTTATCAAAAAATAAGGGAATTCAGCTGATCTTGAAGGCGCCGGAGAAATTATTTGTGAGCAGTGACAGCTTGAGAGTTAAACAGATTATATTAAATTTTGTCAGCAACGCCCTTAAATTTACAAGTAAAGGTAAAATTGAAATAAAGGCCGAGAGAAAAAAAGATAAAATACAGATAAAAGTTTCTGATTCCGGAAGAGGCATAAGGAAAGAAGATATAAAGAAATTATTCAAACAATTCAGCAGAATACATACCGAAGGAGCTCCTATAGTAGAAGGTACCGGTCTTGGACTTTATCTGTCAAAAAAAATAGTCACTCTTTTAAAAGGCGAGATCAGGGTAGAAAGTGTTTTCGGAAAGGGAAGTAAATTCACTCTGATTTTACCATCAAAATATGCCGGGGGATAAAATGAAAAAAATTCTTGTAGTAGAAGATAACGAAAAGAATATGTACCTGATCTGGTTCATTCTGAAAAATAATAATTATGAGGTAATAAAAGCTGCAACAGGGGAAGAAGGTGTGGCGCTCGCGATACAAAAAAAACCTGATCTGATATTAATGGATATCCAGCTTCCCGATATCGACGGTCTGGAAGCAACAAAAAGAATAAGAAAATCAGAGCCGGGTAAAAAGATTCCTATAATTGCTGTTACATCGTTTGCAATGAGTGGTGATAGGGAGAGATTGATTAAGGGAGGATGCACGGGGTATATAGAGAAACCAATAAATCTTGAAATCCTTTTATCGGAAATGAAGAAGTATTTATAGAAATATTATCGAAATAAAATTGATCTATATTACCTGTAGAAAAAGGAGGGTAAAATGAAAGTATTTATAGCTGAGGACAATATAGATAGCATGTATTTACTTAAAACTCTTTTAAATAAGAGTGGCTACAGAACCGTAACCGCGCAAAATGGAGCCGAGGCACTTAAAAAGCTAAAAAAAAATAAGGTTGACCTGATAATATCCGATATACTGATGCCCAAAATGGATGGATTTCAATTATGCAGAGCATGTAAAAAGGATGATAGATTAAGTAAAATCCCCTTTTTATTCTACACTGCGACTTATAGAAGAAAACAGGATGAAGAGTTCGCTCTGAGTCTTGGTGCAGATAAATTTATAATAAAACCCCAGGAACCTGAAATATTATTAGGAATTCTTAATGATACCTTAAGAGATTATAAAGAAATGAAATCAGAAGTCGATTCTAAACAACAGGTCAAAGAAGAAAGGTATCTTGCCGGGCATAACAGGAGAATTATAAGAAAATTAGAGGATAAAGTAAAAAGCCTGAATGAAGAAATTACCAGACGCAAAAAAACTGAGGATGAATTATACAAGAGGATAAGAGAATTAAATTGCCTCTATTTTGTAGCTAATCTTACAATTAAACCGGATAAACCATTGGGGAAGATATTCAGAGAAGTAGTAAAGCGCGTACCTTCGGGAGTGTATTACCCCGAAACGACTTACAGCAGAATAATATTCGATAAAAAAGTATACAAAACAGATAATTTTAAAAAGACCGAATTGAAAGAATATGAAGATATAAAAGTCGAGGGGAACAAAGAGGGAGTAATAGAAATGTATGCGGCAAAGAAAAAATCCGGAGTCTCTAAAGGCGGGTCTCTTAAGGAAGGGAAAAAATTAATTAATGGCGTTTCTAAAATAATAAGTGTATATATTGAACGGAAAAGAGCCCTGGAAAAACTTAAAGATAGTTACCATAGAATAAAGTTAATCCTGGATTGCGTAATCAGTGCCATGTCTTATATAGTTGAAGCAGGAGATCCCTATACTTCCGGTCATCAGAAAAAAGTGGCATTGCTTGCCACTGCCATAGCGGAAGAGATGGGTCTGAATGAAAATCAGGTGGAAGCCATAAATATGGCAGCATTGATCCATGACATAGGAAAAATAAGAATACCTGCTTCTATATTATCAAAACCCGGTAAATTATCAGAAATCGAGTTTAAGATGATAGAAACTCATTGCCAGGTCGGGTACGATATATTGGAGAAGATAGAATTTCCATATCCTATTGCAAAAATTGTGTCCCAGCATCATGAAAAACTTAATGGGTCGGGATATCCAAAAGGCTTGAAAAACAAGGATATATCTATAGAAGCAAAAGTAATCGCAGTCGCTGACGCAATGGAAGCAATGGTATCTCACAGGCCTTACAGACCTGCTCTGGGTGTGGATAAAGCAATAAAGGAGATTATGAACGGCAGCGGCAAGTTTTATGATCCGGGAGTGGTCAATGTCTGTATAAAATTATTTAGGAAAAAAAATTTTAAGTTCAATAAGGAGAAAGAATCTATACCACTTCAAACTACTGGAAGCTGACTTTATCTGTGCTTTGGACTATTGCTATCCAGGTATTACCTCCATTGAATGAGATTGTCTTACCGCTGCTATCTTTAAATATATAGGGTTCATATACGCTTCCCCGCTGCCAGCTTCCCTGAATAGCGTTACCATCCTGGAAAACGAAGGCAATTCCATTCCCTGTGGTTCTGACGGCCATATGTCCGGCCTTATCCAGAGGTCCCTGTATATCGGTGACCATCACGACTACGTTTTTTACGGCGATCTGCTGACCGGTATTATAATCCAGATGAGCCATACCGCCCATATTCCTCAGATAATAATTTCCGCTTCTATTGTAAAAATAATTCAAATCAAAACCGCGTGGAGCATATGCATGTGTTGAAAAATCGACGTGAATATTTGTAATATTTCCTCTGGCTGATTCCACGGCGTCCGCTTTATACGAAAATGGGATACCATTGCCCTGGAGCGGATAACCAAGCTGTCCTGCTTTTTCTCTTAAACTTGCTACTGACATAAAAGCCGTATGTTCCTGTATGGAACTTCTGTTCCAGTCCCTCCAGTAAGGCGCCTGTCCGGTGATTGAGCTGTTTCCTGAGTTGTCTGTCATTGCACTTAAAACGTACATCCCCAGGTCTTCTACAACCCCATAACATTCAGGGTAAGTGCCAAAAAAAGCATAAATAGGATCGAAGCCCCTTGCAATTTCTGCATAGTAAGGTCTCGTGCTTCTTACCGGTCCAACCTGCAGGGCATTATTCGAATTGTAAATTGCAATAAATCTGGTAATGCCATACTCATCAACGATTTCGAATACAACATCTGCAAGATTAAGTCCGGATTGGGGCCTGGCTGCAAAACTATTTTCAACCATGACAGCAACCGGTCTGGTTCCTCCTGCAAGGGTGGGTAAACCGGATGTTTGATTGTAAATGTCTGATTGTTTCACCCATCCCGAAAGAGGGATAACTGATATAAAAATTATTACCAGTACCGGTATTAATAGGATTAAGTAAAATTTATTTCTCTTATAATCCATTATTTACCTCCGGACTTTTTAAGATTTCAATAATTATTGCTTCAACTGTCTGTGTTAGTTGTCAAATATAATATAATAAAAAATCTCTTAATGCTATTAACTTTATAAAAAAATTGACCCTGATTTAAATAAATATTATTTTTTTATGCAGAATATTGTAAAATTAATTTTAACCCCAAAAGAAAAGGAGATTTATGAGCAATATAGCTGTAGTAACTGATACAACATCTGATATTCCTGCGGAACTTGCAAAAAAATATAATATAAGAGTAATACCTCTGTATATCGGATTTGGCGGTAAATTATATCTTGAAGGGAAGGAAATAACCAGCAGAGAAGTATTTGAAAAACTGGAATCAGGAGTTAAAGTCCGGACCTCTACGCCTTCCGTAGGTGATTTTGTGAAACTATACAGGGACATGGTGGAAAAAGAAAAAAAGACCCTGATTTATTCGATTCATGTAAGTTCAAAACTATCGGGTACTGCGAATTCCGCAAGCCAGGCAGGCAAATTTTTTCCACAGGCGAAGATTAAAACCATTGATTCAAAAACTGCGGCCACCAGTCTGGGCTTCATAGTTCTGGAAGCCGCAAGAGCTGCGCAAAGAGGTGAAAGCGAAGAAGAAATAGATAGTATCATTGAATTTATGATAAAGAGAAGTAGAATGTTTGCCACTTTTGAAAATTTCGAATATCTATTCATGGGAGGCAGAGCACCATTTTTAGGAAAATTTTTAGCGAAGTCGATAAGACTAAAACCAATAATTACTATTGGCAGTGACGGCAGGGTGAAACTGAAGAAATTTGTAGGTAATAAAAAGAATTCCATTATTGAACTCTATAAACAAATCGGGAAAGACACATTTTATACCGGCAAGAAAAAAATTGGTATATTTTATGGTTCGGATATCAAGCCGGCTCTGGAGCTGGAAAAAATGATAAGAGAGGATGACAGGATCAAAATCGATGAGTTGATTTTAACTGAAGTTACTACGATTATGAGTGCCCACACCGGTCCGGGAATATGGGGTGTTACTTCCTGTCCCGGCATATCCGAGAGAAGCATGACCGAACTTAGAAACGCCATCAGAAACCTGTCCGAAAAGAGCAAAGACGCATTAAAGTATTTTTCAAGAGACTGGTCCGGGAAAAACAGAGTGATCATAAAAGATGCAGTAAAGAAATTATTGAATAAAAGCAGGGATGTTTTTGATGATATATTCGAAAAAAGTGATGACACTTTTATGAATTTGTCCGAAAAGAGCAAAGTCGCTACCAGAGATATCTCTGAAAGAAGCGAAGTCATGGCCAAAGATTTATCCGATAGGGGCAAAGAAGCCTTAAAGGAGGCAATAAAAAATTTGTATAAAAAAAGCAGGACAGCTTCGAAAGATTTATCCGAAAAAAGTAAAAAAGCCTTAAAAGAGGCTTTAATAAATTTAGCTGAGAAAATTAAATAAAAAAGAATAAATTTGAACTAATATTTTTAAATCACAGAGTTTAAATTGATTTCATAAAAAATATGACAGGTCACCATCACAATAACAAACAGGATAGTACATCAAATATAAAAGTAGCATTTTTTTTAAATCTTGGATTTACCATAGTTGAAATAATAGGGGGATTATGGACGAACAGCATTGCTATCATATCCGATGCTTTGCATGATCTGGGGGATAGTTTTTCGCTTGGATTATCCTGGCTGCTGGAAAAATATTCCAGGAAGAAGAAGGATGAAAAATATTCATATGGATACAGGAGGTATTCATTACTTTCAGCATTAATAAATGGTTTGATACTGATCCTCGGTTCGGTTTATGTATTATCCCGGGCAATACCCCGAATATTCAATCCCGAACAGCCAAATGCAAAAGGGATGCTTTTTTTTGCGATAGGCGGCGTCGTTATAAATGGAATTGCTGCTCTGCGTTTAAGGAAGGGGAGATCTTTAAACGAGAGGATTATAACGCTTCATCTTCTGGATGATATTTTGGGATGGACAGCTATTTTAGTCATAAGTATAATAATGATGTTTACAGATATTCCCATACTGGACCCTATACTTTCAATCGTTATCACAATTTATATTTTGTATAATATTTTTGTTAACCTGAAAAAGACATTTTCCGTATTCCTGCAGGCTGTTCCTTCAGGAATAAGCATTAAAGAGATTGAAGATAAAATTCGAAAAATAGATAAGGTTATAAGCATACACCATACCCACATATGGTCTATGGATAGTTTAAATAATGTACTGACAACCCATATTGTCGTGGAAAACAATACAACTACCGAGGAAATAACCGATATAAAAAGTAAGATAAAAGAACTTACAGGGTCCCCGGATCTGGAACACTCTACCATAGAAATTGAATTTGAAAGCGAATTCTGCAAGATGAGAGACAGGGAATGTTTCTAGGCTGTTTTTTAATATTATTCTAATATAATTTATGATCTCGATTAATCCTCGATTTTTAAAAGATTTTTTGATATTCCATGAAGAAGATCCCCTATCCTTTCAAGATGCAGAATGATATCGGCAAAAACCACTCCTGAAAGAGGCATGCAGCTCCCGTTCTGGAGCCGTTTGAGATGAGAGGTTCGGATTTTTTTTACAAGCAAGTCTATTTCTGTTTCGATTTTTTCACATTTTTTGAGCTGACTCATATTGTTTTTTTCCATACCCGATGTCAGAGAGTTGAACAGGTGGTTAACTTTATTGACTGCTGATTCCAGATCCTGGAGAGCAATTTTACTGAAATTCATATTATTCTCTTCTTTTACCATCATCAGATAGAGAATGCTTTCGGTATGGTCAGCGGCTCTTTCCGCATCATAAGCTACATGCAGCAGATTGGTGAGTTTGTTTGAAAGTCTTGTCCCCAGTGATTTTTGAGAAATTTTGGTTAAGTATCTTATTATATCCTCGGTAATACTATCAACGGCGTATTCTCTGTCAAGAACCTTCTTCTCAATTATGGCATCTTTTTTATTCAATCTTTCATATGAAAGATTTAACATATTCTGGGCTATTTTGATGACCCTGTGTAACTCTTTTTCGGCCAGATCAAGTGAAACGGATGGAGTGTTTATCAATCTGCTGTCCAGATATAAGGCATTTTTTTGGACTATTATATCTTTACCCGGATATAATTTGACAACCAACTTTTCAAATAGTCCAATCATTGGAAATAAAATTAATGTTGTAGTTATATTAAATATCGTATGCATATTTGCTATCTGATGAGGAACCGTACTTCCGATACGTGGTAAAAGTAACGGACCAAGTTTGAACCCATATAATAATATAAAAAATAATATCGTTCCAAATAAATTGAATAATAAATGAGCAAAGGCGGTTCTGCGCGCCGTGACAGTAGTTCCGGTGCTTGCAATCAGGGCAGTTGTACAGGTTCCTATATTATCACCGAACAGGACCGGAACAGCAGCAGTTATCGGCATAAGGCCCTGTGTCGCAAGGGCTATAAGCAGGCCTATAGTTGCTGAACTGCTTTGTAATGTTGATGTTAAAACGAGACCTACAAACAAACCGAGGAACGGGTTTTTACTGAATGTTATTAGGAAGTTTTTAAAAGCTATATTATTTTTCAAAGGTTCGAGCGATAACTTCATTATATTCATTCCAAGAAATAATAAACCAAGACCGAGCAGCGCCATTCCGATATTTTTATATCTCCGCCTTTTGCTGATAAAAAACAAAAGAAAACCGACAATTATCAAAGGGTATGAAAGAATGTCAATAATGTTAAACGAAACTATTTGAGCGGTAATGGTGGTACCGATATTTGCACCCATTATAATTCCTATGGATGTCTTTAAAGATATAAGTCCCGCGTTGACAAATCCGATGGTCATTACTGAGGTGGCACTGCTGCTCTGAATTACCATTGTCGTCACAAGCCCGACCAGTGCGGAAGCCCAGGGCCTTTTTTGAAGTATATTGATTATTGACTTAAGACTGTTTGAAGTAACTTTTTGAAGGCTGTTACTTAAAGTAGTCATGCCAAAAATAAATAAGGCAAGACCACCTAAAACCTGAATAACCAATTTGAAATACATAAATTAAGGTGTTTTGAAATTATATTGATTGCTAATGATTATAATAAAATAAAATGAATTATTAAATAAAAGAAATATAATTGCAGGCATTAAAATTAGAGTTTTTCCTTTTTTTAATATGGAAATGATGATTCCTTAAATGAAAAATTGCATATCGGATTCCTGAGCCTGTTCTATAAAGAATGCTACTCCCACACAGGCAACTACCTCATCGATCATTTTCTCTCTTGGAATTTCAAGGACATCCATACTCATCTGGCAGCCATATAATTTTACGCCCAGTTCTATTGCCATCTGTCTGAGTTCGGGCAGTGTTGCAACATTTTTTGATCTCATCATCTTCCCAAACATCCAGCGTCCCAGGCCGCCGAAGCTATACTTCCCTGGTGAAGCTTTACTTATATCTCCTCTTTCCATGATACCCATTATCTTTCCCATAAAACTTTTGCCGGTTAAAGTTTTTTTCTTTAAAGCTCTGAGTCCCCAGAAAGTAAAGAACATGGTAACTTCGATATTGGAAGCTGCCGCACCTGTTGCTATGATAAAAGCGGCCATAAGTTTGTCAAGATCTCCGCTGAATACAACCATTGCAAGTTTTTTCTTTTTCTTATTATCAGCCATTGTTAAGTACCTCCTCTAATAATAAAGTATATCCATTGCTATAAACTATGAAAAGATGGAATTTTAGATTACAGCTTCAACAATAAACCTGCTTCCAAGATAAAATAAAAATATGCTGCAGGCAATAAGAATACCATTATAAATTTTCTGGTTAAAAAATCTGCGCCCGGTATTGACCAGAAATCCGATAAATAAATACCAGATAAAATCCGCGCTGATGTGGCCGATATAAAAAGAGGAAATACCGGCAATGTTGAATTTCACACTTTTTAAAAGGAATGCCGCTCCTATGCTGATCCACCAGATGAACCAGTATGGATTAGCAAGGCTTATAAGGATACCTTTGAATATCACCGAAATGGTTGATTTCCCGGTAATGGTTTTTTGCTTTAATACAGACTTGAAATCTATGATAAATTTCTTCTTGAAAATCGAGATTATTATATCGGTTCCCATATACAGAAGAAAAATGCCCCCCAAAAGTCCGATTATCTTTGCTATAAGAGGATCATCGAGAAATTTTAATATTCCCAGAAAAAAGCCTATTACTACCACTAACTCCAATATGGCATGGCCGACTACGATGAAAAAAGAGGTCCAGAAGCCTTTCCGGGCGACACTGCTGATTACCAGCGTAAGCATAGGTCCCGGTACCAGGGCACCCGAGAAAGCTACGACCATGGAACCGATAAAGATTTGATAAACGTTCATTATACGATTTTGTTTTCCAGTCTTCCTATTTTCTCGATCTCACATATTACTGTATCCCCGGGCTTCAGTAATTTTTTCTCTTTCATGAAGATCCCGACTCCCGAAGGGGTTCCGGTGGATATAAGGTCCCCCGCCTCCAGGGTAAGAGATCTCGAGATATAAGATATGAGTTCATAAACACCAAATATCATATCCGACGTATTACCATTTTGTCTTATTTCGCCATTTACATAGGATTTCAGATTCAGGTTTTGAGGATCGTTTATCATATCTTTAACAACAATGGCCGGTCCGATGGGTCCGAAGGTATCAAAACTTTTTGAACGGAACCATGGCTGCTCATTTTTCTGGATGTCTCTGGCTGTAATGTCATTCATTATGGTATAACCGTAAATGTATCCGGATACTTCATCTTCCGGAACGTTCTTCATTTTCCTGCCTATTATTGCTGCAAGTTCCACTTCATAATCAAGTTCCTTAACTTCGGAAGGGTAAATAATATTATCGTTGTTTTTTATTATGCAGCTTGTTGCTTTGGAAAAAAGTACAGGCTTCTCAGGAAAGCGGCCATCCTGTTCCTTAACGTGAGACCTGTAATTCAATCCCACACATATTATTTTACCGGGGATATAGGTGTTGATATCAGGTTTAGAAAACATAGTTTCTCCTTTTTTATTGATTTTAATTTGCTTTTTCATATTAACTTTATATTTTAAATTTTTTAAATATTTTAGGGAAGAGTTTAATTAAAAAGAGCCGAAATCTAATTGGTTTTTTATTAAAAAACAATGAATTTTATATTAACTAAAATAGAAAAAAATTAAAGTATTTTTAAAATGCAGATAATATTGAATTCTAATACTTGACAAAGACGATTTGTTTTGGTATTTTAAAGTTCGAAATAATGAAACTCAGTGTTAATAAATGATATTATTATGGTTGAAACTCTAATAAGATTTTATAGAATCATAGAATTATTAGAAAACAGCAGCGAGTTAAGGCTAAAAGATATTGCCGATAGCCTGGATATAGACAAAAGTACTGTCCACAGATTTTTAAAAACTTTATTAAAATATAATTTCGTTAAAATCAATCCAAGCAATAAGAAATACAGCCTGGGACTGAAATTTTTAAATATCGCTACGAAACTAATCGACTCCATAGATATAAGGAATATCGCACATCCATATTTGATCGAACTTGAAGAAATATCTAATGAAACTATACACTTGACAACATTTGATGGGAAAAGAGTTGTTTATATAGATAAAATCGAAAGCAGGGAACCTATAAGGATGTATTCAAGAATCGGAAATATTGCTCCTATTAATTGCACGGCAGCAGGTAAAGTGATTTTAGCATTCCAGCAGGAAGGAGTTGTCAATAGTATAATTGAAAGTCTTGATTTTATTCCCCTTACAAAAAATACAATTCTTAATAAGGAGGAGTTTATCAGGGCCCTGCAGGATGTGAGAAAAGTAGGGTATGCAATTGATAATTCCGAACATGAGGAAAATATTTGCTGCATAGCTGCACCTATCAGAGATTACAGCAGGGAAGTCAAATATGCTATAAGTATATCTGCCATAAGGACAAGAATGGATTTAACAAAACTGATCACATTCAAAAATATTTTAATAGATAAAGCAAACAAGATTTCGAGTGAGTTAGGATTTATCTAATAAAAATTATTAATTTTTATTCATGTCTTAAAGATAAAAAAATTTCTAATAGCCATAAAAATACGAAGAAAGCATAAAAACAAACTAAAGCGAGGTGATGGATATTGAAAAAATAAAAAGAGATTTGTTTATGATGACTAATATAATTCATATTGAATAAGATTATATTAGAGCGTGACACAAACAAATCTCAAAAGAAATTTATCAAAGATAATATGAAAAGTAAAGTATGGGGGAGGGGGTGATATAAAGAATAATAATCTTACTTTTATAATCGATAGTTATCGAGAGAGGACTAAAAATGAAAAGATCATTTTTATTGATAATTGCATTAATTTTAAGCATATCATTAGTTTTATCTTTTACAGTAATTGGTTGTAAGGAAGAGGCAGCTGAGGAAGAAGAGGCAGCAGAGGAAGAAGAAGCAGCTGAAGAGGAAGAAGTAGCAGCTGGAGAGGAAGAGGAAGAAGTAGAAGAAGAACCTGCAGAACATTACGTTTTAAAGTTCAACCATGTTCTGACGGATAAAGATCCTTATCATGCTGCATTCATGAAATGGGCAAGCGCTGTTACCGAAAGAACAAATGGCGGCCTGACAGTTGAAGTTTATAGTAGTGCTCAACTGGGTGTCGAGGAAGATATTATCGAGCAGATTAAAGCCGGTGCCAACATTGGCCAGAATACCGATTCTGCGAGACTCGGAAACTATGTACCCGGTATAGCAGTTATAAATGGACCTTATTTTGTAGACACCTTCGAAGAAGTTCAGACACTTGCAACTCTGGATACTGTTAAAGACTGGCTGACAGAGCTGGAAGCACAGGGCTTAAAGGTTATTTCATTTATGTGGGCACAGGGCTTCCGTAGCTTTGCAACTAAAGATTTTCCCGTGTACAGCCCTGCAGATCTCAACGGCAAGCTTATAAGATCCCCAAATGCCCCCATCTGGCTTGAATCAATAAGAGCCCTGGGTGCAGAACCTGTTGCTCTGGCATACGGAGAAGTATTTACTGGCATTCAAACTGGAGTAGTGGATGGTTGCGGCAACGTTCCTCCGGCTACTTACAGTACGAAACTATATGAAGTATGTGACTATTACAGTCTGACCAGACACATACTGCTGGTTAACTTTGAAATATGCAGCGCCGAATGGTTCAACTCACTTCCTGTAGAATATCAGCAGGCACTTACTGAAGAATGCGATAAAGCCGGCATCGAAGTATCCAATGAAATATTGGGCGGTCTGTCCGACGAAGCAATAACAAACCTGGAAGCTGAAGGTATGACTATTATACCTTATGAAGAAATTGATATTGATGCATTCAAGGAAGCAGGAGATGCTGCTTATGAAGTACTGGGTATTAAAGATGTAAAAGATGCAATATTTGCAGAAATGGGTAAATAACAGCTAATTAGTTGAGCAAGATTGAGAGTATACCTTCTATTTTTGAGGGTATACTCTCAAAAAGTTCCTTAAAAATCCGATAATTTTTAGGTTTTTTATAATAAATTAGGCGGTATCCGATGAAAAAAGTATTTGAATTCATAAATAAAATAGAGATGTTTATAGCTGCTTTGTTCCTTGTAGTTGCTACTTTAATTACATTTATCGCAGCCGTTACGAGAGTTTTTAATTATCCGATAAACTGGGCGATAGATATGTCTTTATTTCTATGGGCATGGTGTATTTTTTTTGGAGCGGATTTTGCAATCAGGAATGATAAACTTGTTAGCTTCGATCTGGTTCTTTATAAGCTTTCGCCCAGAATAAGAAAAGTATACTCTACTATTTTATATTTAATAATATTGGCTTTTCTGGTGGCACTACTGGTTTACGGTTCTATACTTACATATACAACAAGAGTAAGACCCTTTCAGAGTATTCCTGCAATTAGTTATTCATGGATTACCATAAGCCTTCCTATCGGCGCATTACTTATGATACGCAGTGTTATTGGTAAGATCATCGGATTCTATAAAAAGAAACCTGTTGAAGAGATAAAAGAAAATGATTACGAGCATAGAGGAGAACCTTTATAGGGGTTTGCAGAAATTTCTTTTTTCGTACTGATTATATGGAGGAAAATTATGTTAATAGTTATGACCGTATTTTTTATACTTTTAGCAGCGGGGATGCCTGTAGCTTTTGCTATTGGCATTGCAGGAGTAACATTCTTTTTACAGCATCCTGAACTTCCTTTTACCATGATAGCTCAACTTCCTATCTCACAAACACAGAGTGTTCCTCTTATGGCGGTCCCGTTGTTTATATTTGCTGGTAATCTGTTGAATTCGACAGGAATAACAAAAAGGCTGATAGAGCTATCCACTCTCCTTACGGGACATATGAAGGGAGGTTTGGCTCAGGTCAGTGTTGTTCTCAGCACGCTTATGGGCGGTGTATCGGGTTCTTCAATGGCGGACTCGGCAATGGAATCCCGTATACTTGGACCTAGCATGATAAAGAGTGGATATTCAAAGGGCTACACAGGTGCTGTAATAGCGTATACGTCCTTAATTACAGCGACCATTCCACCAGGTATCGGAATTATCATATATGGGACTGTCGGAGAAGTATCCATAGGCCAGCTTTTTGCTGCAGGGCTTATGGTAGGATTAATAATGATGGTCGTTCATATGACTACGGTGTTTATAACTGCCAGTATAAGAAAGTATAAACCTGAAAGAGAACGAAGGGCTACTATCAGGGAAATATTACATTCGTTAAAACAAACTGTATGGGCATTGATATTTCCAATTATACTTCTTGTAGGTATCCGTTTTGGTCTGTTTACTCCATCAGAAGTCGGATCATTTGCATGTGTATATGCCATCTTTGTAGGAGTTGTTATATATAGGGAGCTTACCTTCAAAAAATTAATTGATACGATTGTTATGTCCGTAATGGATGTAGGCGCGATTATGTTTATCATATCATTGTCCGGCATTTTTGGATATGGAATTCCTTTTGACCGGGTTCCTCAGACATTAACAGGATTTATAACAGGAGTTACGACTAACAGATATTTAGTACTTCTAATTATAATCTTTTTCCTTCTTATAGTAGGAATGCTTATGGAAGGTTCGGTAGCCATACTCCTTTTGACCCCGATACTGCTGCCGCTGGCGACATCGGTTGGGGTGAATCCGGTTCATTTTGGGATGATTATGTGTACGACTATAACAATGGGACTGAATACCCCACCGGTAGGTATTAATATGTATACGGTTTGCGGAATTCTAGGATGCCCAACAGGAAAATTCATAAAGGAATCCCTGCCTTTCCTGCTGTCAACTACTTTATTTATAATATTGCTTGTAGTTGTACCGGATATTGTTATGTTTTTACCGAAACTTCTGTATTAACAGTGTAAAAAAAAGCAAGAAATTTTACATACATCTCTAAATCAGATGTTAAAGAATTATTGACGATTATGCAGAATATTAAAGAATTAAATGCAGAATTATAAATGAAAAAGGAGGCCGTAGAAGTGATGTTTACCGATAAAGTTGTGCTGATAACCGGAGCTGCTGGAGGAATCGGGAAGGCGACGGCAATTTTATTTGCAAAAAACGGAGCCAGAGTGGCAGTTAACGATTATATTGCTTTAAAGGGTGAGGACAGTACGCCGGAAAGAATTAAAGCAGAAGGTGCCGAAGCGATTTTCATCCAGGGAGATGTTTCTAATGCAGCAGAGGCGAAAAGAATAGTTGCAGAAACAGTAAAAGCCTTCGGAAGGATTGATATTCTGGTAAATAATGCGGGCGTGGTTCCATCCGGAAGAGTTGATAACACCACCGAAGAGGATCTTGATAAGGCTCTGGCCGTAAACGTTAAGGGGACTTTTCTTATGTCAAAATATGCCGTGCTTCAGATGAAGAAGCAGGGCGGAGGAGTTATTGTGCATATTGCTTCAGTTGCAGCTGTCAAAGGAGTAAGAGACCGTGCCGCTTATTCGGCATCCAAGGGTGCGGTCAAATCACTGACCAAAGCCATGGCGGCTGATTATATTAAAGAGAATATACGGGTAAATTGCGTCTGTCCGGGAACGACTCATACAGCTGCCCTCGAGGCACGTATCCAGGCATCTGAAGATCCGGAAGCAACACGGGTAGATTGGATCAGCCGTCAGCCTATGGGGCGCTTTGGTAAAGATGAAGAGATTGCCAATGCAGTTCTGTTTGCTGCAAGCGATGAGGTTGCTTTTATGAATGGAACCAGTATTCATATTGACGGAGGTATGACTTTATAAACTTCTATATTCATAAATTTTATTTTATTAGTATAAAAAAAATTTTAGATGGTATAAACGGATTCTTTTTTAATAGAATAAATATGATGAATAATTATAGTCATGAAAAATTATGTTATTAAACCTTCTCCTGAAGGAATTACAGATCAACAAATATCTAAAATCCTTGCTGTGGCGCTCAGAAACGGTAAATCTATAAGAAAAGCATTGATTTTGCCGCCTGATATTACAAGGATAAACTCATATGCCGGCCCCATTGTTAAAATGCTTGTGGAAATATTGAGTAAAGCGGAAATTGATATCATGCCCGCTACAGGTACCCATGCGCCTATGACCGGCGATGAAATCGAGCTTATGTATGAAGGAATCCCAAAAGAAAAATTTGTGGTTCATAAATGGCGTAGTGATGCCGTAAAAATAGGAGAGATTCCACGTAGTTTTGTAAAAGAGGTATCTCTGGGAAGCATGGATGAAAATATAGACGTAGAAGTAAATAAAAGGATCATGGATAGGAGTTATGACATTATCATCTCCGTTGGTCAGATTGTTCCGCATGAAGTAGCCGGGATGGCAAACTATAATAAAAATATTTTTGCGGGCTGCGGGGGAGGCAGAACTATTGACGCGAGCCATTATATGAGTGCACTTTATGGAATAAACAAAATTATGGGCAAAACTGATACGCCTGTCAGAAAAATATTTAACTTTGCAGAAGAGAAGTTCCTTTCAGATATACCGCTTCTTTATATTCTTACGGTTACAACTCGGCAGGGAAAAGGTGTCAGATTAGAGTGTCTTGCGGCAGGAAGAGGAATAGAGTTATTTAAAGAAGCAGCACAGGTAAGTGCCGAAAAAAACATCACTTTGCTTCCGGAACTGCTTAAAAAAGTGGTCGTATATCTGGATCCGCTTGAGTTCAAGTCTACATGGCTGAGTAACAAAGCGATATATAGAACCCGCATGGCAATAGCAGACGGTGGAGAACTTTTAATAATAGCCCCGGGAGTGCGTGAATGCGGCGAAGATGCAAGAAACGACAGGCTGATAAGAAAGTTGGGTTACAGGCAAGGTGACGAGATAATCGAAATGGCATCCAGAGATATCGAGATAAAGGAAAACCGTTCGGTTGCCGCCCACTGTATTCACGGTTCGGTCAACGACCGTTTTAAGATAACTTATTCCCCGGGACATATGACAGAACAGGAAATAGAAAGTCTGAACTATAATTACATGCCGCTTGACGAAGCTCTAAAAAAATATGATGTAAAAAATCTCAAGGAAGGCTTTAACATGGTTAAAGGGGAGAAAATATTTTTTATCAGTAATCCTGCTATCGGACTATGGGCCTATGAAAAAAATTTTAAAAACGATGATTAATCAACGGAAAAAATTACTCCTGGAAATAAGGAAGGAAATATGGAATATGATTTTAACTTAAGGGGAAAGGTTGCAGTATTAACCGGGGCCGCTGGAGTATTATGTTCGCAAATAGCAATGGGGCTGGCAAAAAAAGGAGTTAAAGTCGTGCTGCTGGATCTGGCCGATATGAAAGCTAAGGAAATTGCAGAACGGATTACAGCAGACGGAGGCGAAGCTTTTTCTGAAAAAGTTGATGTTCTGGATAAAAAGAGTATCGAATCTGCAGCGGATAAGATATTAAAAAAATTCGAAACCGTTGATATTCTGATAAATGGCGCAGGCGGGAACAAAGAAGAAGCTACAACCGGAAGGGATAAATCATTCTTTGATATTCCCGAAGAAGCGATAAAATGGGTATTTGATTTGAACCTTATTGGAACTATCCTGCCCTGTCAGGTTTTCGGTAAAATTTTTGCTGAAAAAGGTAAAGGTTCCATAATAAATATTTCATCTATGGCGGCGTTCATTCCACTAACAAGGACGCTGGCATACAGTGCCGCGAAAGCCGGTATAAGTAATTTTACAAATTGGCTGGCAGTCCATATGAATCAGGAATATTCACCGGAAATAAGAGTTAATGCTATCGCTCCGGGATTTTTACTTACCGATCAGAATTACTATCTTTTGATCGATAAAAAAACCGGTGGTTTTACCGAAAGAGGAAAAAAGATAATTGATAAGACACCTATGGGAAGGTATGGAAAACCGGAGGAGCTTCCGGGTGCCATTATTTTTCTTTGCTCCGATGAGGCATCTTTTGTAAATGGTGTAATTTTACCAATTGACGGAGGCTTTGCAGCTTACAGTGGAGTCTGAATTGATATCAATCAGGATAAAAACAGGAGAAATCAAATATGACAAAGTATAAAGTAGTCGTTTCGGATAACAGGCATGGGGATTATAGTATCGAAACCGGGATATTGAAAAAGTGCGATGCGCAGGTTGTTGTTGAGAACTGTGTGACCGAAGAAGATATGATAGAAAAATGTAAAGATGCAGACGGTATATTGCTTGATATGGCTCCTATATCAGGAAAAGTTATAGGGGCACTGGAAAAATGTAAGATCATATCCAGATATGGAGTCGGGTATGATAATGTGGATGTAGAAGCCTGTACAAAAAAAAGAATATACGTAGCAAACGTCCCGGATTACTGCGAGGAAGATGTCTCGGATCTTGCACTCGCTCATTTATTTGCCTGTGCCAGAGGAATTGCAGCAAAAGACAGACAAATAAGAAAAGGAGGGTGGAACATTGAAAGAGAGAATACTTTCAGAATAAAAGGGAAAACGCTTGCTCTTCTCGGATTTGGGAGGATTTCGAGGTGTCTGTTCAGAAAAGTCTCATGTTTGGGATTGAGGGAAATCCTGGTGTACGACCCATATTTAAGCAGGGAATTAATAGAATCGACAGGAGCAAAAAAAGTGAGTTTCGAAACTGCACTAAAACAGGCGGATTACATTTCTCTTCATATGCCATTGACGCCTGAGACGAGAGGCATTATTGATAAAAAAGCGTTTTCGATCATGAAAAAGACAGCAATATTGATAAATACTTCCAGGGGTCCGCTCATAGACGAAGAAGCATTAATAGATGCACTGGAAAATAAAAAAATAGCATGTGCCGGTCTGGATACTCACAATGTAGAACCGCTTCCGGCCGATAGTCCTTTGAAGAGACTGGATAACTGCGTGTTAACGGACCATACTGGGTATAATACACAGGAGGCAATCATAGATTTAAAGACAAAAGCAGCCTGCAATATAAAAAATGTACTGGAAGGCAGAGAGCCTGAATACCGGGTAAATGAATTTTAAGGAGGATTTTAATGAATAATGTGCTGGAAAGAATAGGAAACATGGGACTGGTTCCCGTTGTTGTTATTGATGATGAAAACCTTGCTGTACCAGCAGCAAGGGCATTGATAGATGGCGGCCTTGGAATCATGGAAATTACAATGCGTACGGAACAGGGGATACTGGCAATCAAGAAGGTTAAAGAAGCTTTTCCGGATATGCTTATTGGTGCAGGGACCGTTCTTTCAATTGAAAAAGCAAAAGAATCCGTAGATGCGGGAGCTGAATTTATCGTATCGCCGGGTCTTGATCCTAAAATAGTAAAATGGTGTATTGACAGCGGAATTGTGATAACACCCGGAATCGTAACACCAACGGAGATCAACCATGCTCTGGAATTCGGTCTTACTATATTAAAGTTTTTCCCTGCAAATATATTCGGAGGTATTAAAGGATGTGAAGCCTTATACGGTCCTTACAGAATGGTTAAATTCATACCAACCGGAGGCATAAGCGATGATAATCTGCAGGATTTCGTCAACAAGCCCTATATACATGCGATAGGAGGAGGCTGGTTATGCAAATCTGCCGATATAAACGGAAAAAAATTCGATAAAATTACGGGCATAGTAAAAGAATCCATTGACAGGTTACTGGGATTCGAACTGGCACACATTGGAATCAATACAGATAATGAAAAAGAATCGCTG
>JAQUOE010000029.1 GCA_028717265.1 Actinomycetota bacterium | reverse complement strand
TTTCCCGCACAGGGCCTGTCTTCGAGCCTGGCTCTGGTACCGGTTCCTCTTATCATGACCTGCTGCATAATTTCTATTGCCCGGTAGGCATTGATTGCGGTCAGTACCTGCTGGCTTTCTTCCTTGTATTCTTTAATAATACTACCGTCTTTATCCAGGACCTTAAGTATTGCCACAGGATCGTGTCTTACACCATAATTGGCTATAGTTGAAAATGCGGTACAGACTTCAAGAGCGGATACTCCGGTAGTAAGTCCGCCGAGGCCCATTGCCGGGTATGGATCCATGGGAGTTTCTATTCCCATGTTATTTGCAAGCTGTGCCATCGCGTAAGCTCCTATTCTCATTATAAGTTGGGAGTATACGACATTTACGGATTTTACAGTTGCTTCGAGGACTGACATTTCACTTACATCATAACTGCTATTATCATAATTCCCGACTTCCCATGGTTCACTGCCTTCGATATCGAATATTACTTTCCCATTAGGATTGAAGGTCATATAAGGACTGACTCCCTGCTCAAGAGCAGAGAGCAGAGCAAAAACCTTAAAAGTCGAGCCTGGCTGTCTTTTAGCCTGCGTAGCCAGATTGAATTTCAATTCCGTAAAATCTTTCCCTCCAACCATAGCTTTTATATATCCGGTTTCAGGATCCATTGCGACAAGAGCCGCCTGAGGGTCTTCGGGGTCAAAAAGAATTTCATTTATTGCATTTTCAGCCGCGGTCTGCATGACCGGTTCCAGGGTGGTGTATATCTCAAATCCACCCTTAAATACTCTTTCTACTCCATATTTTTCGATTAATTCCTGTTTTACATATTCCACAAAATAAGGAGCAAAAATTTCCTGAGTTTCTTCTCTCGGTCTCTGGGTTATTATAGGTGCCTTTATTGTATCATCATATTCATCCTGGTCTATATAGCCCAGTTCCAGCATTTTGGCCAGTACCAGATTTCTTCTTTCCAGGGAAGCTTTGTTATCTATATATGGTGAGAATAAATAGGATTTCAGTAGTCCGGCAATAACGGCGCATTCGGATAGATTCAGATATTCCACATCCTTATTGAAATATACTTTTGCTGCAGCCTGGACCCCATATGCGCCTTCGCCAAAATAAACCGTGTTGAGATACATCTCAAGTATTTCTTCTTTGGAATAGAGTTGTTCGAGTTGATAGGCAAGAGCGGCTTCTTTTATCTTTCTCTCATAGGATATCTCATATTTTTCCTCGGGCATATATACATTTTTTATATATCCCTGGGTAATGGTGGTCGCACCCTGTTCAATTCCTCCGGACACAAGGTTTATGATAAATGAGCGGATTATACCTTCTATATCGAATCCCTCGTGCTGATAGAATCTTTCATCTTCGATTGCGATGACGGCATTTATAAGATTTCTGGGTATTTGTTCATAAGATACAAGTTCACGATTTTCTTCGCCGTGAAAAGTCGCAATGAGAGTTCCATCAGCAGCGTATATTCTTGATGTAAGGGCTTCTTCTGTCGGTGTAAAATCTTCAAGTTTTGGCAGATCCTCAAAGAACGAGGTAACAGCCTGGAAAGCATATGCCAGAATGCCAGCGAATACGAATGTGAACAATAACTGAATCGAAATAATAACGGCAATTATCGTTATTATTACTCTCGAAAGTTTTTTAGTTTTATGTTTTTTCCTTAACCTGGACAATGTTTAAAATATTAAGTAAATTTAAATATCTAAAATATAACGGATATTACAAGTAAAAAATATTATCATATTTCTTTTTTATTATACAGAGCAAACCGGCAATCAGGCCAGGATTAAATACTTCCGCCATGAGAAATTACAAGTTGATGATATTCATAATTGCTGTAAAATAACCTAAATTTAATTTTTCCTTTATTTATATTATTATTACAGGATAATGTTTTATCATGGTTTTTTAAAGACTTAGCAATCGGAACCAGGCTGAGCATGAGCGTTCAGGCTATTTTTAATTTAAGTGACCGTAAGGAGTCAAGTGACCGGGAAGGATTTCATGTCTGCATTATCTGAAAAAGCAAAGATAAATATGCTTAAAGGATTAATAGAGATCAGGAAGTTCGAGGAGAAATCCATCGAGCTTTACAAAACCGGGAAAATCCGGGGATATCTCCACCCCTGTATCGGCCAGGAAGCCATCCCTGTGGGAGCATGCCGGGCAATCGGAAGAAAGGATTATATTATTTCCAATCACAGGGGCCATGGCCACTGCATAGCCAGGGGTGCCGATATAAGGAAAATAATGGCCGAACTTTTTGGAAAATCGGACGGTTACTGTGGGGGCAGAGGCGGTTCGATGCATATTGCCGATATGGACCTCGGAATACTGGGCGAAAATGGAATCGTCGGAGGGGGCATTCCGATATCGGTTGGAGCGGGGCTATCCTGTAAAATGGATGATAAAGGAAATGTGGTTTTATGTTTTTTTGGTGACGGAGCGGCGAATAATGGAGTATTTCATGAATCCCTGAATATGTCGGCTATATTAAAACTGCCGGTAATATATATCTGTGAAAATAACATGTATGCTATTTCCATGTGCTCGACTGATTCGGTGGCCTGTGAAGACATAGGGAAGAGAAGCTGCGCTTATGATATCCCCGGGCATATCATCGACGGAAGTGATCCGCTAAAGGTTTACGAATCCGTCGGAATAGCAGTAAAACATGCGAGAGAAGGAAAGGGCCCATCACTCATAGAGGCAAAGACTTACAGGTTTTACGGACATCACCCGAATGATCCGGGGCAATACAGGGGAAAAGAAGAAGTCGGGTATTATACCAGCCAAAAAGATCCGGTAACCAACTTTAAAAGAAGATTGCTTGAAGAAAAAATAATAACCGCGGAAGAAATAGATAAGATTGAGAAAAGAGCTGATGAAAAAATAAAGGATGCGGTTATTTTTGCTTCAGAGAGCAGGGAGCCCGATCTTAAAAAATTTTTAAGAGAGAATAAACAGGATTGATGTTGCAGAGAATTTCGGGTCATATTCTTATTTTCGGCGGAGGAACCAATCGATGAGAGAAATCGAATACAGGGAAGCCATAAGGGAAGCAGTCACGGAAGAGATGGATAGAGATAGGGAGGTATTTTTAATCGGGGAGGACATCGGCGTTTACCAGGGTGCCTTCAAGGTATATAAAGGTCTTCTTGATAAATATGGTCCCGGAAGAGTTATTAACACTCCTATTTCGGAAACTGCCATAATAGGTGCCGCAATCGGAGCGGCCCTTACAGGATACCGGCCCATAGCGGAAATAATGTTTATCGATTTTGCCGCACTGGCCATGGATCAGATTGCGAACCAGGCCGCAAAAATTCATTTTATGAGCGGAGGCAGCATCGATGTCCCACTTGTGATAAGAACCCAGGGAGGTGTCGGGAAGGGGCTGTCGGCCCAGCATTCCCAGAGCCTGGAGAGCTGGTTCTATCACATTCCCGGGCTTAAAGTGGCAATGCCTTCCACGGCTTATGATGCAAAGGGGCTTTTAAAAACTGCAGTGAGGGATAACGGTCCGGTAATTTTTATAGAACATAAAATGATTTACCCTGTTAAAGGTCCTGTGCCGGAGAAAGAATATACCATACCATTCGGAAAGGCCGATATCAAGAGAAGGGGTAGGGACATTACAATACTTGCCTATGCGAATATGGTCCTTAAATCGCTTGAAGCTGCAGAGGAGATGGAAAGGGAGGGAGTCGATTGTGAGATAATCGATCCGAGAACACTTGTGCCCCTGGATATAGATGCCATAATAGATTCAGTAAAAAAAACCGGCAGATTGTTGATAGTAAGCGAAGCATGCAGAAGAGGTTCGGTTGCTTCCGACATCAGTGCCAGAGTGACCGAAAAAGCATTTGAATATCTTAAGGCACCTGTAAAAATAGTGGCGGGACTTAACACTCCAATCGCTTATAATTTAGCTCTGGAGCAGGCTTCTATTCCGCAAAAAGCCGATATTCTGGAAGCAGTAAAGAGTATTATAAAAAAATAGAAAATACTCTGTTTTGGTATATAATTATTGATAAATTCAGGAACTTTTTTATGGTGTTATCTGATATGGGCAAAAAAATAATTCTACTTACCAATGACGATGGAATAGACTCCGAAGGACTTTATACTCTTTATAAGTTACTGGCGGCGGATAAGAATTATGACATAAGAATCGTGGCGCCGGATAAGGAAAGAAGTGCCGTTGGACATGCCATTACCATATTTCACCCGATCTCCGTAAGACAAGAATACAGGGAAGGAAAATTCTTCGGATATGCAGTTGACGGAACCCCGGCTGACTGTGTAAAGATAGCAATCAAATCAATTTTAGATTGTATTCCTGATTTACTTATATCCGGTATTAACAGGGGAGCAAACCTCGGAGAGAACATAATCTACTCCGGGACGGTTTCGGCTGCGACCGAGGGAACGACGTATAACATAGCATCAATAGCAGTTTCGATAGATAATCTGGTCGATCCCGATTACAGTTATGCGGCTGGTTTTACAAAAAAAATTGCGGACAGGGTAATAAAGAACGGCGGACTTCCTTCAGGGACGATTCTTAATATCAATATACCCGATGTAAGTAAAAAAGAAATAAAGGGCGTGAAAATAACCAGCCAGAGTGATGCCAAATTCAAGGATAATTTTATAAAGAGGGTCGATCCGAGGGGGAGAGATTACTACTGGATGGATGGCGAATTCATAGGCAATGCAAAAGATATAAATTATGATTACGGTGCAGTAAAAAGCAATTACATATCGATCACTCCCATTCATTACGATATGACCAATCATAAGATTCTGGATTATCTTGAAAAATGGAATGTCAAAAAATGATAATCTTTTTAGTACCGGATAACCGGCGGATTTATAATAGACCCGAAATGTAAAGCAAATGGAGATCAGCAAGAAACAATTTATATCGGATCTTGAAGTCGGAGGGAAAGCTGACACTATTTTTATTGTTGCAAATAAACATGTCCGGAAAAAAAAAGACGGAAAAACTTACTGTGCGGTCACCCTTCAGGACAGAGCAGGAAGTATCGAGGGTGTATTATGGACAGAAGTTTATTGTAATACCAAAGATTTTGCTGAAGGAGATTTTGTCCTGGTCCGGGGAGATGTAAAAGAATATAAAGGGTGCAGGCAGCTTGTTATCGGTTCCATAATAAAGATAGAAAGTAAAGAAAATATAGATTATTCGGATTACATAAAGACTTCAGGGGAAAATATCGATGAAATGTTTAAACGTATTAAGAAATATATTGCCGGGATCGAAGATCCCCATCTGAAGAAACTGCTTGACTTGTTTTTTGAGGATAAAAAATTCGAAAATGATTTTAAAAACTCGGCTGCCGCAGTACGGTATCATCATGCCTTTAGAGGAGGGCTGCTGGAGCATACACTGTCGGTTACCGAAATTTGTGATGCTGTTTACAGGATCTATCGCAATCTGGATTATGACCTGCTGATAAGCGGAGCGATCCTTCATGATATCGGTAAAATAAGGGAATACAGGACAAAGGTAACCACAGAGGTGACTGATGAAGGAAGACTGCTGGGTCATATAATTATGGGATATGGCCTGGTTCTTGAAAAGATAAAAGAGATAGACGGTTTCCCGGCAGATTTGAGTGAAAGGCTTCTTCATATCGTACTGAGTCATCATGGTCAAAAGGAATTCGGTTCGCCAAAAAGACCCAGGATACCGGAAGCTTTTATAGTCTATCATGTGGATTATATGGACGCGGATATTGGCGGATATAATATAGCAATGGAAGAAAACAAGAGCGGGAACGACTGGTCGGATTATCTTAGAAACTTTGATAGATCGGTTTTTTTGAAAAAACTCGATAAGCCTGGCGATAAAAAGGGCGATGGAATCAAATCAATCAAGTATGATGGTCAGGATGATGATAAAGGGACTTCCATTGAAAAGGGACAGGAAGAATTATTTTAAAATGGATTTAATAAAGTACAGAGAAGATGCAGAATCATTCCTGTATAAAATAGAAAAAGAGTATTATCTGCATTTTTCGGGACAGAAAGATAATTTTAATATAAGTGATATTTATGCACAATATGAATATCTGTTTACCAGAGAAAATATCGATTATATTAAAAACATAAAGGATAAAAGTCCCGGTGAAGAAAAGAAGAAAGCGGCATACCTGCTGAGATTCTGTACCGAAGGCTATATCGAAAGACAGGTTAAGGATTTAATAGACAGAAATGCAGAAAATGAGGCGCGGGCAAATATTGTCATAGAAGGTAAAAAGGTACCTTTCAGATATTCCGAGATATTGCTTGCAAATGAATCCGATAAGACCAAAAGAGATGAAATCGAAGACAAGAGGAACAGGGTAATCTCAGAGTCTCTTAATGATGATCTTTATAAATACTGGGTAAGTCTTCATAAACAGGCCGAAGATCTGGGATTTTCGAATTATAGCGAACTTTTTTCATATCTGAAAGAAGAGAACTTCTTCGATTTACAGGCCGGAATGGAAAAGCTCTTAAACGGGACCCGGGATTCATATGAAAAGCATTTTGCGCATTTATTGAAAAATGAACTTGATATATCGCTTACCGGTTCCCGGAAAAGCGATTTTGCATTTATAAAGAGAGCAAAAAAATACGACAGGTTTTTTGATAAAAATAGACTCATTCCGGTTTTTAAGGGCACCTTATATGAAATGGGAATAGATATCTTAAAATATACTAATATTCACCTGGACATTGAAGAAAGGGAGAATAAGTCTCCGAGAGCTTTTTGCAGCATACCCGCTGTGCCGTCAGAAATATATCTTGTTGTTATGCCAGGCGGGGGACAGGATGATTACGAAGCTCTGCTTCACGAAGGGGGGCACTCGCTGCATTTCGGGAATACCGATCCTAAACTTGATTTCGAATACAAACATCTGGGTGATAATGCGGTTACCGAAGGATTTGCATTCTGTATGGAACTGTTGATGCAGAACCGGGATTGGCTGATTGATTTTTTGAAAATGCCGGGTGAAACAGCAGAAGAATTCGTATATTTCTCAAATCTCGTGAAGCTCTGGTTTTGCAGAAGATATGCGGGCAAACTGAGATATGAATTGATCCTTCATGACGGTAAAACATTGAATGGTAAAGATTTGATCTATAAAGAAATCCTGTCTGAAGTAAATTTAATGGAATATCCGGCAGAAAATTATCTGAGGGATGTCGATAGCGGTTTTTATTGTACCAATTATATAAGAGCGTGGATATTCCAGTCCCAGCTCAAAGAATATATACATGAGAAATTCGGAAGCGGTTGGTATAAAAATAAAAAAACAGGTATTTTTCTTAAGGAATTGTGGCAATACGGACAGAAATATCAGGCAGATGAAATTTTGTCACAATTGGGTTTTGAAAAAATGGATATCGGTTATCTGATAAATTCGCTTGTAGAGGGGATCAAAGTTTTTAAAAATATGTAATTTTATTATATATTTTTATATTATAGAATATTTCGTAATGGGTAAATATTTTTAGAAAGGATAATAATTGGATCTAAAAAAGAAAATAAGAAGCATTCCTGATTTCCCTAAAAAAGGCATAGTATTCAGAGATATTACCACTCTTCTGAATGATGGTGAGGCATTCAGATATTCTGTGGACAGGATGATCGAACACTGGCAGGATAAAAAGATAGATGCAGTACTGGGTGCAGAAGCAAGAGGTTTCATATACGGCGGTGCAGTTGCCTATGGGCTTGGTGTGGGTTTTATTCCGGTCAGAAAGCCCGGAAAGCTTCCATATAAAACACATGAAGCTTCGTATGATCTGGAGTATGGTAAAAATATCCTGCAGATACATGTAGATGCTTTTAAAAAAGGCGATAGGATCCTGATAGTAGATGATCTGGTTGCAACCGGCGGTACAGCGAAAGCCAAAGCCGAGCTTGTCGAAGAAATGGGGGGAAAAGTCGTAGGGTTCTGTTTTTTAATAGAATTGGAATTTCTAAATCCAAGGGAGATTCTAAAGGATTATGATGTATTTTCACTGATTAAATATGATTCTGAGTAAAAACTGAAATTAAGGAAGGGGCCAAATATGGTAAAAGAAGATAAAAAGAAAAAGAAAAAAATTACAAAGGGAGACGGAGAAGATAAAGAGTTAAAAGATAAATTTGTGAAGGAAAGCCTGGGCGGGAAGGAAGAGGAAACCAAAGAGAGCGAAGAAGAAATGATAAAGAAGCTCCAGGAAGAAATCGATAAATTGACAACGAAAGATATCATAACGCAGATGATGATGTCGCTTTCAAGTCTTGCCTACAAAAAAATGGGGATACCCGCCGGAGTAAATGATAAATATAAAGATAAACAGCAGGCCAAACTTGCAGTAGACGGTTTCGATGCACTGCTTAAGGTCTTGATGGATGAGATAAGTGCCGGGGAGAAGGAAAACTTGAAATCATCTCTATCCAATCTGCAAATAAATTTTGTCAGGACATTTTCTTGATTGTTTAATCCATGCCGGATTACTGTGTGAGCAGCTTTTTATATTATTGATCGGTTATCAACCAGTATGATTTTTGATGTAATCCTTTGCTTCTTTTATGGCTATCCTTACAGCTTCTTTTGCAGTTTTTGCTCTTATTATAAATGGCGTGTTTTCACTGTAGTATGGTCTGACTTCCCATGTCTTAAGGCCAATTACAGGTTTATTATATGTGAGCGCATAACCGATTTCAGAAAGGGTACCGCAGCTGCCGTCAATTGCAATCACTGCATGTGCCGAAATTATTATAGGTACATTTCTGGCATAGCCCATTCCTGTGGGAATTTTTATATCGACATATTTATTTGCATCATTTTCGTTTTCAGTGGGAAGTATTCCTACCGTAAGTCCGCCTTCTTCTCTGGCTCCCCTGCAGGAAGCTTCCATTATTCCTGATAGGCCCCCGCAAACAAGAACCGCACCATTTCTGGCTATTTCTTTTCCGACTTCATAAGCAAGATCGTAGATCTCATTATCTACCTGGCTGCCGCCGATCACCGAGATTTTTATGATATCTTCTTTTTTATTTATTTTTTTCATTTCTATTTTCCGTGCTTTGTTTTGGTTCAGTCTTGAAATTCTATTATATTAATAAATTTTGTCAGATATCGATAACCACATCAACGGGCATGCCAGGTTTTAGTTGGAGTTCAGGATTTTCGATACTAATAGTGATTTTATAAACTGTCGTAACTCTTTCTTCCTTTGTTTGGATGTTCTTCGGAGTAAACTCCGCTTTATTTGAAATTTTGGTCACAGTTCCTGTAAATTCCATATCAGGATAAGAGTCTACGGCCAATGTTGCTTTTTGATTAAGAAATATTTTTCCGTAATTATCCTCGGGAACATAAATACTGCAGGTTACATTATATAGATTGCCAATCTCATAGACCGGGGTACCCGGAAGGAGATATTCGCCTTCTTCGGCAAGTTTGTTTAAAATGATGCCTTTTATTGGTGTGGTGATGTTCAATTCATTGAGCTGCTCATTGTATAGTTCTAATTGTGCCCTTGCAATGCTCAAATTATTTTCCGCAATCTTTATTGATATATTGTTTTCTTTTGCCTGTTTTAATTTAAGAAGTGCCATATTATATTGATTTATTGCCTGTTGTAACTGTATCCTTACCGATTGTTTTTGCGCGGATCCCGCGTAGCTTACGGAATTCGAAGTGGAGGAACTGTCCGAATCGGTTTCTGTATTTCCCTGAATCGGTGAT
The DNA here is from genome assembly GCA_028717265.1 of Actinomycetota bacterium. Taxonomy (GTDB): domain Bacteria; phylum Actinomycetota; class Humimicrobiia; order Humimicrobiales; family Humimicrobiaceae; genus Hydromicrobium. The sequence goes on along the minus strand of JAQUOE010000029.1, from coordinate 11,182 downwards.
TTCGATTCAGTTGTGGACGTGGAAGAGGTCTCGGATGTCGATTCGGTAATGGTCAGGGGCTCGTCATAATAGATAAAATGATTATATGTGGACGTGTATTCTTTGATACTTCCCGATTCCTCTACAGCTTCTTCTGCGGTTTCTATGCCCTGATTATACTGCAGCTGTGCCGCTTCGATCTGGGTTTGGGCCGCATCTATACTGGCTCTGGTCAATTCTATCTGCTTTTCGATAAGTGCGTCATCCATTCTTGCGGCAATTTCATCTTTCTCAATACTGTTGCCCTCTTCATATCCGGCCTCTATCAGTCTGGCACCGGTAGTGGCATTCAGAGTTACGGTTTTGACTTCTATTATTCCAGAGGCTTCGATTATATTGGTGTCTTTTGCTGTCCTGTCTGTTATATAGTCATAGGTAAAATAGGATATCAATGCCAGTGCTATTATTATAAGTATTAATGGAAGAATTCTTTTTCTCATATTGTCCTATTTTTTCAAAATTTAAAAAATATTGTATATAATCTTACATCAAAATAATAATTTTAAGTAATTTTTTAATGTCATTCAAGTCTCTTTTTGAACCTGAAAACCGATATCACAAGAACGGCAATGCCGATGCCTCCAAGCGCCAGCATCTGGGGCCACAGAATATTCAACCCATTCCCCTTTAAGAAAATACCGGTGATGATTACAAGGAAGTATCTTAACGGATTTAAATAAGTTATATATTGGATAATAACGGGCATGTTTTCGATTGGGAACATAAAACCCGAAAGGAGTATTGCCGGCATCATAAAAAAGAATGTGGTCATCATGGCCTGCTGCTGGGTTTTTGAGATCGTGGATATAAAAAGTCCGACTCCCAGCGTGGTGAAAAGGTAAAGTATCGTGCCAAAAAACAATATAAACAGATTTCCTTCAAGTGGAATCTTGAACCAGCTGTAAGATACGGCTATGACAAGAAGGACATCTGTAAAACCGATTATTGCAAAAGGCAGTGTCTTACCCAGCACAAGTTCGATTGGTTTTATGGGAGTGACTATCAGCTGCTCTATGGTTCCGGCTTCCTTTTCTTTTACTATCGACATCGAGGTAAGCATTATGGTAGTTAAAAGGAGGATAAATGCCACTACAGCAGGGACATTCGATATCCTGCTTTTTAATTCAGGATTGTACCAGATTCCTGTTTCATTCGAAAAGAAATCGATATTTCTGTTATTGTTTTTTCCCGAAAGCAGTTCCATTCGTTCCACTCTTTCGACGAGTACGGATCTGGAGTATTCGGCACTTATCTGACTGATATAATTCAGAATGATTACCGTAGAATTTGAATTTGAGCCATCTATTATTACCTGAATGCCGGCTTCGTCACCGCTTTTGATATCTTTTCCAAAACCGGGATTTATCCTGATGGCTACCTGCGCCTCTCCTTTATCAAGCAGTTCACTTATCTCGTCTTCGGAATCTATGTAATAGTTCAAATTAAAGTTGCCGCTATTTTTAAAATCCGATATAAACTCCCTGCTCTCGTATGTTTTATCCAGGTCCCATACCGCCGTAGATATATTTTTAATGTCCGTAGTTATAGCGTACCCGAATAGAAACAGCTGAATGATCGGAGCGGCGAACACCAGCATCAGCATTCTCCTGTCTCTGCTTATCTGTATGAATTCTTTTATTATTATTTCTTTTATTCTTGCAAACATTTTCAGGTCAATTTTTTACGAAGTCCTAGATTTGCCATGGTAAACATGATTGCCGCAAATATGGCAAGGTAAAGCACCTCCATAGAAAGAATAAGGAATCCCGAACCTTTTAAAAAGATTCCCCTGAGGATAATGATAAAATATTTTGCCGGCACCAGATAAGATATATACTGAAGGACCTTCGGCATGCTGGATATGGGGAACACCAGACCCGATAGCATATATGACGGCAGAAAAGAAATGAGCATGGCTATTTGATAGGAAGGAACCTGGGATTTTGCAACTATCGATATCGTTATACCCATACTCAATGCCCCCACGAGGAATAGGGCCGATAGTAAGAAAAGAAGGATCTCGCTTCCTTTAAGCGGGACATTGAAGAGCAGCCTTCCGAAAACTACTACTATGACCAGATCTATCATTCCGATTATGAAATAGGGAATAATTTTCCCGAGGATTATCTCCACTTTTTTAACCGGCGAGACGATAAGCTGTTCCATGGTTCCGGTCTCCCATTCCCTGGAGATAACCTGCGAAGTCAGAAGTGATGCAATCATTAGCATTATTATGGCGATAATTCCCGGAATAATGAAATTCCTGCTTTCAAGTTCCGGATTATACCAGACTCTGATTTCGGAATTAAGCGGCATCTTTAATCCTCCCAGCGGTCCTTCTCCTGCGATTATATTCGAAGAAAATTCTCCGATTATGCTTTCGATATATCCACTGGCAATGGAAGCCTTATTCGAAGCCGAACCATCTATTATGGTCTGAATCCGGACATTACTACCGGAAGTTATGTCTCTACTGAAATCGGGAGGGATGACTATTGCTACCAGGCTTTTTCTGGAGGCAATATTTTTTTTCAGGTCTTCATAATTCCCGACATAGTCGTTTATGGTGAAATAACCCGATTCACTTAAACTTCTTGTAAGCTCCCTGCTATATTTGCCATTGTCATAATCCATGATGGTAACGGGAATATCCCTGACATCCAGAGTGAGAGCATAGCCAAATAGAATCAGAAGAATAACAGGAATCAGAAATGAGAGTATAAGCGAACGGTGGTCTCTCCTTATATGTATAAATTCTTTTCTGGCAATGGCATTAATTCTTTTAAGGTTCATTCTTTTATGCTATTCGATTTTTCTATTAATGAATATTACATGTTACGATAAAATCTATTGGATCTTCGATCTTAAGCATTTTTATAATCTTCGATCGATGTCATGAATATATCCTCAAGTGTCGGTGACTTGATTCCGAATCTGGCTGCGTAAGTTTTTTTTAATTCCCTGGGGCTATCAAGCGCTATTATATTTCCGTCGTAAATCAGTGCGATGCGGTCACAATATTCGGCTTCAGCCAAATAGTGGGTGGTAATAAAAATCGTCTTGCCCTCATCCGATAAATTATTGATAAGGTTCCAGAAATTATTTCTTGAAATAGGATCCACGCCGCTTGTCGGTTCGTCCAGGAAGATGATGGGCGGATCATGCAATACGGCGCATCCCAGGGCAAGCCTTTGTTTGAATCCTACCGGCAGGGAAGCGGTAAGGCTCTTTCTCAGGTGGGAAAGATTTACCAGGTCCAGGACTTCTTTTTTTCGCATATTTTTATCTTTCCTTTTTACCTTGTATATTCCCGAATAAAAATTTATATTTTCTTCTACGGTTAAATCGTAATACAGTGAAAATTTTTGGGACATATAACCGATGTTTTGCTTTATTTTTTCACTCTGCCTGTATACGTCAAAACCGCTTACGGCGGCCTTTCCGGAAGTAGGAATAAGAAGTCCGCAGAGTATTCTTATGGTCGTTGATTTTCCTGCGCCGTTCGGCCCAAGAAAGCCGAATATTTCTCCTTTTTTTATCCGGAACGTGATTTCGTTGACGGCAGTAAAGTTACCAAAATTTTTCTTCAGTTTTTCGACCTCTATTATATTTTCCATAGATATTTGGAGTTATAGAATTTTATTCATATTCTTTAAGAATATATAGTGTCAGGATTTTTTTACAAAATATACGAACACGTCCTCTATACCAGGCACGGCGTCGATCATGGAGATAGTTTCAATATTATTTTCCTTCAATATCTTTTTTATAAATTCCGGATCAAGATTTTCTTCCAGGTTTATATGAAGCATTTCTCCGTAGATATTTATTCCTATGATTCTTTTATCATTTTTTAGAATATCGAATGCACCCCTGTAATCCGAAGGAACGATTTCAATCAATCTGCCCTTATACATTTTTTTGAATTCCGCAGGCGTTCCTGTGTAGATAAGAGAGCCTTTATTCATAAACCCGATCCGGTCACATTTTTCAGCCTCGTCCATATAAGGAGTAGAAATTATTATGAGTGTTCCTTCATTTTTCAGTTCTTTCAGTATGCTCCAGAATTCTCTTCTTGACAGCGGGTCGACTCCGTTAGTGGGTTCATCAAGAAAGAGAATTCCCGGCTTGTGTATCAGGGAACAGGCAAGACCCAGTTTTTGTTTCATTCCTCCCGAAAGGTTTTCAGCGAGCCTGTCACTGAAAGGCGATAGATTGGAGAATTCCAGAAGCTTTCTTATTGTCGAAAGCCTTTCTTCTCCGGGGACAAGATAAAGATCGGCATAGAAGTTTAAGTTTTCCATGACGGTCAGATCTCTGTATAAGCTGAACCTCTGGGGCATATAACCAATTCTTAACTTGATTTTTTCGGGATATTTTTTTACGCTTACATTCTCGATAAGAGTGTCTCCGCCGGTTGGGTCCATGATTCCGCACATCAGCCTTATCAGGGTCGTCTTGCCTGCGCCGTCAGGTCCGATCAGCCCGAATATTCCTACTTCATCGATGTTTAAATTGAGATTGTTTACTGCAGTTATATCGTCAAATTTTTTAATCAGGTTTACCGAATTAATCATTTTTATATTTAAGATTACAATACCGGAATACCAGCAGTAAGCGATTTAATAATAAAAGTTTATTATTATAATTTGATATTGAAGTTTAGCACACCCGAAGGGAAAGTCAATTTAGCGGACCGGTTTTACCCTTGAATCAGGATTAATGAAAAACCCCGCCTGGGTAGCGGGATTTTTCATTAATATCGAATGCTTGCAGAAAACGTTTATTTACCTGCCGTAAAGCAGTGTGGCTAACTGGCGCTTTCTACATAACCGGGATATGGTTTAATACCAAAGAATTTACACAGGTTCACAAACTCTTCTGAAAGTCCAAACTGTTTTACGACTTTTTCTTTTGTCATTCCCGCACCCATGCGAGCCAGCCAGGCATTAAGAGCGGCTTCACCAGGCTTCCTGTTAAATATAGCTTTATATAAGAATGTTAAAAACTCTTCATTTGAGTATCCGGAAATTATCTTCTGGCACTCCTCGCCAAAAATGAACTGCTGGATCAAATCGGCACCTGTTATTTCACCGCTTTCGAGCCTTGCTATCCATGCATCAAGTCCTTCCTTTTCCGGATTTCTGCGAAGTATTCTGTTATAGAATAGGGTCGAAAATCCGGAAGCGGTTTTTTCATAGCTTGATAATAGTCTTTCATTTATTGCAGGTCCGACTGGCTCACCAAATCCAGTTGCTGTAAAAAGCCCACCGCCGTTGTTTGTGGATATAACCGGGTTATTTATTTCCCGGTCAGCCGTATCAGTTACATCCTCATCGGCTGGTGTACCTCCTTCATAGTGGGCTATAGCTGTGTACGAAGTACTTTGACCGAGTGCACCCAGGTTTACATAACCCGGATCTACTGTAATAGATTCTAAATCACCAGAATCAGCATGTAATAAAACAGGTGCACAGAGCATGACACTTAAAAATACCACGATTGCTGTTATAGCGATTCTTAATGATAATTTTTTAAGATCTTACTCTCATCCCTTTTGTTAAGGCTTTTGCTATATGGTTAAAAAATATGATTAATATGGTTGACATATAAGTCAACGTTTAATCAGTTCATAATTTTAGTAACAGTTGACCAATATATCAACCGATTAAATATTTTTCAATATTTTTAAATTAAATAAAGGGCAGTATTTAAATGCAGGTAACTATTTGACAATTTGTTACTTCATCGATATACTCATATACGTAAAAATACAATACAGTTATGGCAAGGAGTAATCATGGTAGAAAGAAAGCAGGATTATTTTAGGGTTCCGATAACCATGCCTTCCGGAATGGTTTCATACCTGGAAAATCTTGGTATCGAATGTAAAAAGTCCGGGGGCCATAAAATAGCGAACACTATGATTGTCAGAAGCGCAATCAGACTTTTAATGGATATGGACTTAGATATCAAAGGTATAAAATCTGAGGAAGAACTCGAAAAAAGAATAAAAGAAGCTGCAAAGAAATACTAGGTTCAGGCAATAAGTCAAATAGCGCGACTCATTGTAAAGAAATTTTATAAGTAAGGCAAGCGAGCCTTAAGAAGGTTCATCTTTAGAAAATTCTTTGGACATTTCGTCCATTAACTCTCTACAATATTAATATTTTTAATATACAATCAATTACTCATTTATTTTAAATTCTAATTATCTATAATAGTAGATACTATATTTTGTTTTTTGTATCCATATAAAAGTCTTAAAAATGCAGGAGTTTAGCCGATATGCAGGTAATTAAAACTGATCTCGTCATTATAGGTGCGGGCCCGGGCGGTTTGAGTGCTGCATTATATGCAAAAAGAGCCGGGCTTGATTTTGAAATAGTAGATAAAAATATGGCCGGGGGCCAGATAATAAATACTGATTCTATCGAGAATTACCCGGGCTTTAAGGAAAATATATCCGGTTATGAGCTCGCCCGGAATCTGGTGGAACATTGCAGAAAATTTGATATCAGCGTATTGGATTATTTTGCCATAGATTCCATCGGGAAGACCGGCAAAACAGAAGATGGAAAGTCATTTGGTTTCAAGTGCGAGGGCGACGAGAGGCTGATAAGGACAAATGCAATAATAATCGCTACGGGAGCAAGTCCGGATAGATTGAATGTCGAAGGGGAGGACGAATTTATTGGCAGGGGTATTTCTTTTTGCGGTACCTGTGACGGAATTTTATACAGGGATAAAGAAGTTGCCGTGGTAGGAGGCGGAGATACTGCAATAGAAGAAGCAATTTTTCTGGCAAAGTTTGCGAAAAAAGTATATGTAGTCCACAGAAGAAATGAACTTCGGGCAGCACAAATTTTAAAGGACAGGGCATTCAATAATAAAAAGATAGAGTTTTTGTGGTGTTGCATGATTGAGAAATTCCTTGGTAAGGATAAACTGGAAAGGATCTTATTGAGAAATAAAAATGAAGATAAAACATATGAAATGGAAATCGATGGTGTTTTCGAATATATCGGATGGAAACCAAATTCGGGGCTGGTAAAAGATCTGGTAAAACTTGATAAGAGAGGTTCCATAATAACAAATTTTAAGATGGAAAGTTCCATGCCGGGAATATTTGCGATCGGCGATGTAAGAAATACGCCTCTCAGGCAGGTTGTGACCGCAGTCGCGGATGGAGCAATAGCTGCAGTTTATACCGATAGGTATTTATACAGCCTGGAACATGAGGAAAGCAAGGGGTAATTTTTATTTTAGCGTTGCATATCTTTGAAGAAGGTTACCTGTGCAGATAGAGACAGCTAAATACGGACTGTTAATATAGCGGCGATTATAAAAAAGTTATAAAGGTTTGGTTTAACTAATAGAATGGAAATAATAAGGAAAAATTCATCCGGGGAAAAAGTCACGGATATTCAGAGAAGATTGAAACTGCTCGGGTATGATCTGGGGGTGACCGATATTGACGGCATCTTTGGTACTGAAACCGAAAACGCGGCCAGAAAATTCCAGCAGGACAGGGGACTTCTCGTAACAGGCGTGATCGATCATGAAACCTGGCAGGAATTAGTGGATGCAGGATACAAAGTCGGTGAAAGAATGTTATATCTGAAGCATCCTCCGTTCAGAGGGGATGATGTAAGAACCCTTCAGGTATGGCTCAAGACGCTTGGTTTTTATTCCTCTGACGAGAATGGAATATTTGCTGAAAAAACCCGGCAGGCACTGATAGATTTTCAAAAAGATATGAATATTGCAGATGATGGAATAGCAGGGGAAAAAACGATTCAAAGTCTCAAGAGTCTGAAAAGGATCATAATATCAAAGGAAACCTCCCAGTTTCCATTGATAAAAAGTCAGGATAGAAAAAAAGAACTCGGGGAAAACAAAGTGATTATGGATTACAATGAAAATATAGAGGATATGAGAAGCAGCGATAAATATTTAAATGAAAAAATTTATATTTGCAGGAGTATAGTGAATTTTTGCAGGGATATATTATCCGGACATGACATAGAGACCATGCTTTCTATTGGTGCCGGCGAAAAACATAATATATTTCTGTCTGACAGAATCGAGTATGCGAATAGAAGCAAAGCCGATCTGCTGGTCAGCATCGATTTGAATTACTCGGTCGATAAAGATGCCAATGGCTGCAGTTGTTTTTATTTTAAGGGACTTAAATCACATTCGATTGCCGGATATAGAATTGCAAATCTTATTCAGGATAGGATCAAAGGTAATTTGAAAATTTTGGATTGCAGGGTCCATGGGGCAAACTATGCTATTCTTAAGGAAACAAATATGACATCGGTCCTTGTGAAACCTGCTTTTATTTCAAATCATGAAGAAAGAGAAAGATTAAAGGAATCCGATTATCAGATAAAGATTAGTGAAAATATAGCAGAAGCTATTATGGAATATCTAAGTGACCAGTAGAATTTAAAAGAATAATGAATTGCAATTAATAATCGATAGTTATGTATGTAATATATGATGATTTTTATCTGAAACATTCCAATGGATCCGGCCATCCTGAAAATTCAAATAGGCTTACGGCAATCAAAGGAGCAATTGACAGATGGAGTTTAAAAAGCAGGATCGCTTTTAGAAAACCCCGCTCTGCCGCAGATAAAGAAATTGAGATGGTCCATGATAAAGATTATATCCAAAAAATAAAAGATTTATCAGCAATGGGAGGTATTTCTTACCTGGATCCGGATACTGCAGTAACAGAATATACTTATGATTGTTCGCTTCTGGCAGCCGGAGGCTGCTTCGAGGGCCTGGATTTGATTTTTGATAGGAATGATAAATCCCATAAGTTTTTTGCAGCTGTCCGCCCTCCCGGACACCATGCTTTTAAAAATTACGGAAGTGGATTTTGTATTTTTAATAATGCTGCTCTCAGTGCCAGGTATGCGCAGGCACGCTGTGGCATCAAGAAGATTGCCATAATCGACTTCGATGCACATCATGGAAATGGAACACAGAATTTTTTTTATGATGACAGCAGCGTATTTTATATATCCTTCCACCAGTATCCTCATTATCCGGGAACGGGGAATTTCAGTGAGATTGGAAGGGGTAAAGGAGCCGGTTTTAATATGAACTTTCCTTTTATGGATAAAACCGGGGATCCCGATTATATAATTGCATTGCTGGATATAATAATCCCTGTTATGGAAAGATTTGAGCCGGAATTGTTCTTGGTAAGTGCAGGGTACGATTCGCATTATCTTGATACTCTTTCATCTCTCAATCTGGTGGAAGAATCATATTATAAGATAATGTATATCATTTCTTATTTGAGTCATAAACACTGCTCCGATAGAATCGGAATATTACTTGAAGGCGGTTATGAGTATAATTCTACAGCAGACAGCGTTCTTGAGACTATGCGCGGCTGTTTTGGTGATGGCCCTTTAAGTATAGTAAATAAAAGCGGTCTTGAAAATGATTTGGGAATAGACAGAGATTTTTTAACCGTAAAGGTAAAAAATAAAATGATCCTGGACAGAGTAAAAGATATTTTTAAAGTTTAAAAAAAGAAATGTTCAAAAAGAAATTTTACATCTTACTATTTCTGCTGTTGATTTTTATAATTATCCTGCCTGCCTGCAGAAGTTATGATGGGAAATTTGATATAGCTTATTTTTTTAAAACTGAACCCGAGAAAGCGGTTTTTGATTTTTTTCAATCTCTTGAAAATAAAGATGCAGATTATATCTATACAAATTTAATACTCGATAAAGATAAGAATAGTATCAGCAGGGAAAAATATATAAGTGAATTTGAAATCATACTTTCCGATATAGAGGGTATTAATATCGATAGAACCGTATATCTGGGGTATGAAAATGATATGAGCAAAGTGGTGGCGGAGTTTGAGGTCAGTTATACGAGTGGGGAAATCAAACAATACAAGAAGTATATCTATCTGGTCGAAGAAAATGGTAAGTGGAAAATAATTTTCGAAAAAACTTTTATATAATAATTATTTTTAAAGAATAATTTATGATATTTGATATAATAAATAACTAAGATTATGATTAAAAAAATAAAAATAATTTTAATCTTGCTCCTCTGTCTGGCACTTGTCCTATCATATGCGAGCGGCTGTTTTTCAGACAATACCGATTCAGCACAGGAGAATAGTAACCAGCAGGACAGTGACGCTGAAGGGTCAGATAATAATATCAATAGCAGACTTAATGATTTAAAAAATCAAATTATCAGTCCTCCGGTAGTTTTATCCCATGAGTCCGGAGAAGTGATTTACGGCAGCGGTGAAAAGGAATTAATCTTTATAAAGGGTTATGCGGATAGCGGTAACATCATAGAAGTTTACGTAAATGGTATTTTGGAACAGGGCAGTGTATTTGTTGACAGCGGTGGTAATTTCGAAACTTTAGATGGAGTAGCAATAAATGAAGGGCAGAATACCATAGAGTTAATATCAATAAGCCCTTCCGGGAAAAAAAGCAATCCTACGGAATTTAATTTATTTTTAAGTGTACCGCCGAAAACCGAGTATAAAGTATTCGAAAACTCTGAAAACTTAAAAGAGATAGGCGATACTTATTATTCCACAGAAAGTAATCCTCTGGTTTATATCAAGGGCAGCCATCTTCCTTCTTCTCGGATCTTTATTCAGGTTAATGATAAGATAGTAGGTGAAGTTACAGGTAATGATCAGGGCATATTCGAATTGGATGAAGTTGAATTAGAACCGGGTAATAATGAAATTGCTATCTGGGCAATGACCAGCGATGGATTTACAAGCGTACCGGTATTTTCGAATCTGATAGTAACCACGGATCTTGGTGTGCCATATCCTTCCAATCTGACAGGATATAAGCAGGGAAATGCAAATTATTTAAGCTGGAGTTCAAGCATTGATGCAGATTTTGATTCATATAAATTAGTCAGAGTAGAGGACCCCTGTGCCAATCCGGCTTATCCCGGCGATGATGTTATATATACTTTTAACGATATAAGTGCCAGTTCCTATATCGACAGTGATATAATAAGCGGGAATTCATATTATTATACTTTATGGACCCTTGATAAAGCAGGGCACGCTGTATCCAGTAATGTAATGGCTATCCCCAAACCTGTTTATTCTATT
>JAQUOE010000028.1 GCA_028717265.1 Actinomycetota bacterium | reverse complement strand
ATTAAAAATTAATAAAATAGATACCGTGAAACTTTGCAATAATGCTGAAAATAATTTTGTGGGAGTGAACTGTGGATTAATGGATCAGTTTTCTGTTACTTTTGGAAAAGAAAATCATGTAATTTATTTAAATTTTAAAGACTTATCTTACGAATACATTCCTTTTGATCTGAAAGATAACCTGATTCTGATCATTGATTCGAAAGAGGAAAGGAACCTGGCAGATACGGGATATAATAGAAGAAGAGAGGAATGTAACGAGGCAGTTAGATTAATATCCGGAATAATAAAAAATAAAAGCATCGAATCTCTTTCAGATGTTAATTTAGATCTGCTGTACAAACTTGAAAATAAAATGCCCGGAAAACTTTACAAAAGAGTAAAACATGTGGTGACAGAAAATAACAGAGTTTTATTATCGAAAGAATATCTGCTTAAAGGAGATATCGAAAAATTGGGTCAGGTATTATTTGAATCACACGATAGCTTAAGATATGATTATGAAGTATCAACCGATAAGCTTGATTATCTCGTATATGAAATGAAGAAAATCAAAGGAGTCTATGGCGGGAGGTTAATGGGAGCTGGTTTTGGAGGAAGTATCATCAGTATCGTGAAAAAGAGTGCAATTGATAGCATTACCAATATAATAAGTGAAAAGTTTTTAAAAAAATTCAATATTTCCCCGGACTTTGTGGACTGCTTGTTTTCGGATGGAACTAAAAGATTTAGATTTAATGATATATAAAAAAGATGAAAAAAGAAAAATCGGAATTAATCGGAAATTACGACGGTCCGGTCAATAATAGAGAAAATAAATCATTTGAGGGAAGCAAGCATTCGGCAGGCAAAGAATGCAAAGAAAATTCCGGTCTTAAAAAGCGGGTAATAATTAAAGATGACGGAAGATATTTAATATATTATTCTTTTTAAAGAATTCCTGAAATTGTAAGAGAGGTTTAAAATGCTCCAGCTGAGATATGACCCAATCAAAAATCAACTGGTAGCTATTGCCACCAAAAGACAGGACAGGACTTTTCACCCGCCGAAAAATTTTTGCCCCCTCTGCCCTACAAAGAATGGTAAAATGGAAACCGAGATTCCTGCAAGCGATTATGACATAGTTGTATTTGAAAATAAATTTCCATCTTTCGATAAGAATCCCGAAAAGGTAAACAATAAAAAGATAAACGCAGGTCGTGGTTTCAAGTATGAATTGCGCCAATCCAGAGGTATTTGTGAAGTTATCTGTTATACATCGAAACATGATTTATATTTGGAAGATTTGCCTCTGGAGAAGATAAATAACCTGATAAATGTATGGAGGGACAGATATTTAACTCTCGGTAAAAAGGAATTCGTAAAATATGTTTTAATTTTTGAAAACAAGGGGGAGGAAATAGGAGTTACTCTTTCCCATCCCCATGGACAGGTTTATGCATTTTCTTTTATACCTCCTGTTCTTTTGGAAGAATTAAAATCCGCAAAGGAATTTTTTAAGAAAAAAAAGCAATGTCTTCATTGCCAGATAATTGAAAGGGAATTAAAAGAAGGCAGCAGGATCATTACCGGGAACAATGATTTTGTGGCATTCGTTCCATTTTATGCCCGATGGCCCTACGAGGTACATATTTACCCCTTGAGACATCTGCAGAGCTTATGTGAATTAGAAAAAGCGGAAATCACGTCTTTATCAAAGATAATCAAAGAATTGGTAAACAAATATAATAAACTATTTGATTTCAGGATGCCCTATGTAATGGTGATCCATCAAAAACCAACAGATAATAAAAATTATGACTTCTATCATTTCCATTTCGAATTTTATCCCCCATACAGGACTAAAAACAAACTGAAATATATGGCAGGATGCGAACTGGGAGCTGGAACATTTTTAAACGATACTTTACCGGAGGAGAAAGCTGCGGAATTAAGAAGCATAATATTAGAGAAATAAAATAGTAGAAAAGTAATTAATCAAGGCACCCTAACGTAAATATTTTTTTACTTGTTATTTAAATATAATTTAAAATTATTGGTAATGGGATATCTTCGATCCTTGCCGAATGCCCTGGGGGTTATTTTGATGCCCGGGGAACCCTGTCTCCTTTTATATTCACTGTGGTCCACCATTTCAATGACCTCTCTTACAGTTTTTTTATCAAATCCTTTTTCTGAAATGGAGTGGTAATCGAGATCGTCTTCTATATATGATTTGAGTATCGAATCCAGGATCTCGTATGGAGGTAACCTGTCTTCGTCTTTCTGATCCGGTTTAAGTTCTGCGGAAGGGACCTTGTTTATTATTTTTTCCGGTATTATATCTGAGTAGTTTTTATTGATGTATCTGCAAATTTTATAAACCATTGTTTTATAGACATCTTTTATCGGTGAAAATCCTCCTACCATATCTCCATAAAGAGTACAATATCCCACGCTTATCTCGCTTTTGTTACCTGTGGATAACACCAGCCAATCGTTTTCATTGGCAGCTGCCATTAAGATATTTCCTCTGATTCGTGCCTGCAAGTTTTCTTTAGTGATGTTTATCCCGGGGTGTTTTAATATGGCCTTTAAATTTTCGAGATAGGTGTTATAAATATCCGAAATAGGGATTGTTAAATAATTGATACCGAGATTATGGGATAATTCTATTGAATCCTCGATGCTCCCTTTTGATGAGTAGGGCGATGGCATTATGATTCCATTGACTCTCTTCTTTCCCAGAGCAAAAGCGGCTAACGCCGCAGTTAAAGCAGAATCAATACCTCCGCTCAATGCTATAGCCACTTTATCGAATTTATTTTTGTTAACATAATCTCGGGTTCCAAGAATCAATGCCTGAAGTATTTCTGCTTCGATACAGCCAATATAACGGTTATATCCGGAGACAGTTTTGTATTTCTTATTTGTTTTTTTTCTTTTTTTATAATATTTTAAATCTATCTGTGATAATGATTCATGATATTTCCGCATTCCGGTTTTTTGATTTTCAAATCCGGGATCTTTTAATCTGGCGGCCGCTGCTCCTCCGGTATCAAGATCATATATAAGCACATCTTCTTTAAATGGTTTCGCATGGTCCAGAATATCGCCTTTTTCGTTTATGATCACGCTGTCCCCGTCAAATACCAGTTCATCCTGTCCTCCGACTAAATTTAAATAAGCAATATTCACACAGTTATTGGCGGCAGCATGAGTCAGAAACTCTCTTCTTTCCCTGATTTTTTCGACATGATAAGGAGAAGCGGAAATGTTTATTATAAGTTCCGCTCCACCTGATACGGACTGAATTTCCAATGGCCCGGACGAATGGTAAATATCCTCACATATATTAATCCCAATGAATGCATCTGCTACTTTGAAAATGTAATTTGCGTTACCTTTGCTGAAATATCTTTCTTCATCAAAAACTGAATAATTTGGCAGGAATTGTTTGTTATATACTGCTTTTACCTGCCTGTCATGGATCACTGCAGCCGAATTGTATATTTGACCGCGTTCTCTTCCGACGAAACCAATAACTGCAATAATGTTTGCGGTATTTTTTTTAAGTTTATTAAGATAAACGATGTTTTCGTCAACAAAAGATTTTCTGAGAAGAAGATCTTCAGGAGGATACCCTGTAATGGAAAGCTCAGGGAAGACAACGACATCAGCATCACTTTTTTTTGCTGCTTTAATATGGGAAGCAATGATATCATAATTTCCGCTGAGATCTCCCACGGTTAAATTAATCTGCGCAAGATATAATCTTAAGATGGATATTTTTTCCTCCTTTTTAAGATAAGTTTGCCGTAAACTTTAAATTTTTTAATTATATTCTAAATTATAACTCTTTTTGTTAATTTACTTTATTCTTACATAAAGGTGAGATTCTTCTCAGGTCCGATATTATTTTTTGGATAACTTCAAGAAAATAGTCTATTTCTTCTTTCGTATTCTCGAAACCAAGAGTTATTCTCAGGGAGCCGTGAGCCTCCTCGTTCGAAAGTCCCATTGCGACCAGTGTATGCGAAGGTTTCGATGATGAAGAAGAGCAGGCGGAACCGCTTGATGCTGCAATACCGGCATAATCGAGTTTTAATACTATTGACTCTCCTTCTATATATTTAAATGAAAAATTACAATTCCCCGGTAATCTTTCGGAAGGATGGCCATTAAGTTTGACGTCATCTATTTTACTCAGAACGCCGCTTATAAGATAATCCCTCATTTTTGTGACTTTTATTGTTTTATCTGAAAGATTTCTCTGCCCTATTTCAGCAGCCTTTGCCAGTCCTGCAATTCCCGGAATGTTTTCGGTGCCGGATCTTATTCCTCTTTCATGCCCCCCTCCAAGAATCTGCGGCATTATCCTGGTGCCCTTTCTTATGTAAAGAGCGCCTACTCCCTTCGGTCCATATATCTTATGTCCGGAAAGTGAAAGAAGATCAATATTTAATTTATTGACGTCTGTTTTTATGTTTGTAAAAGTCTGAACCGCATCTGTATGAAATACAATATCATGTTCTTTCAATATTTTTCCTATTTCACCGATAGGCTGTATGGTCCCGACAATATTATTTGCGTGCATGATTGTTACCAGAATGGTTTTAGAGGTTATGGATTTTTGGATATCTGAGGGGTCAACCATCCCAAATCTATCGACCGGGATATAGGTAATTTTGAAACCGCACCGGGAAAGTTTTTTCAGGGGCATATGAACGGCAGGGTGTTCGATTTCCGAAGTAATTATATGGTTGCCCTTCTTTTTATATGCTTCGGCTGCCCCGATAATTGCAAGGTTATCACTTTCTGTTCCGCCGCCTGTAAAAATTATTTCTTTTGAATTGGCACCCAGAGATTTACCGATTATCTCTCTTGAGTGTTCGAGAATTTCCCCGGCTTTGATTCCGGGTGAATGCGGTTCGGATGCATTACCATAATAAGTGGTAAAGCAATCGTCTATTACTTTGACCACATCCGGCAGAACGGGGGTAGTGGCACTATGGTCAAAATATATATATTTTGAATTCTCATTCATGGTTTTATTTATTGTTTTTAACAATGAAGAAAAAATTATCACTGATTTTGACTACTGTCAATAATTTATGCATCTTATACCGGGGAATAGGGCGATAATGCATTAATATTTTTCAAGTATAGTTACTACAATCAAATATTATTATATTATATAAATTCTTAGTTGATTTATTTGTCAAAGTACTTTAAATCTATTAAAATTATATAAATTTTATAAATTTTTTATTAACCGGATAAGATGTTAAAAAAATTTTTGCCTTATATGGAGAAAATACTTCAGCATACAAATGAAATATTTGTAATAAAAGACATTAAAAACAATATTCTTTTTGTAAATGAAAAGATCAGAGATTACGGATATGACCCGAACCTGCTTGTGGGTAAAAGGTATTTAAGCATTCTTTCACCCAAACATAAAGGGAAAAGGTTTAAAAAAATCGTCAATAGCAAGACAGCGCTGAATTATGAGATAGAACTATTAAGGAGCGATGGAACCATAGTTAATGTGCTGGCCAGCAATTCTCCCATAAGGGACGACGATGGAAATATTTTATATGTGGTCTCTACTCTTGCTGATATAACTTCTTATAAGGAGCTCCAGAAGAAGCTGGTAAAATCCACATACATCGATTATTTAACCGGACTATACAATATCAGGTATCTGGATAGAAGACTTAACGAGGAAATAAGCAGGGGGAAAAGAAAGAAAGAAAAAGTGGCGATTATAATGTTCGATATCGATAATTTTAAAAAATATAATGACCATAATGGTCATGAGAAAGGAAATAAATTACTTAAAAGTCTGGGGAGCATTATCCGTAAAAACATAAGAGAAGGTGTCGATCTGGGTTTCCGATTCGGAGGAGATGAATTTCTAATAATAATAAACCAGGCAGAGGGGAAAATAGTACAGGAAATTGCATGCAGAATAAGAGAAAAGTTTTTAGGATTAAACTGTGAAGGCCTGGACCTGAGTATGGGTATAGAATATTATAAAGAAGGATGCAGCATTAAAAATTTTATGATAGAAGCTGATAAAAAAGTCTATATGGCCAAGAGATCCAATGAAAAAGTAATGGAATAATACTGAAACTTATTTTAAAAATTGATTCATTTAATTATAATAGACTCCTTGCTATAATGGAGTCTATTTTATTATATTAATGACAATATTTACTTTCGGGAGCAAAAACAAAGGGGATTTTATTGAATAAGTTCGCAAAAATAATATCGTATATTTTCGATGGATCATTTATTTCTATCCCTATTTTACTCGTTATTTGTTTAATAGTTGTGGAAAATAAACTTGAAGCCGTGGGCTGGGCTTTTCTCTGTCTTCTTTTTAGTGTGGTAATACCATATCTTTATATAAGTTTTTTATACAAGAAAAAGGAAATAGATAATATGCACATACCTAAAAAGGAGAACAGAATGAAACCCCTGCTCCTTTCCTGTGCAAGTTATATTGTCTGTTTTATTATTCTATATGTCCTGGACGGCCCCATATTTTTAAAATCCATATTTGCGGTTAGCGTGGTCTCAACTATTATTTTGACTATCATAACTTATTTCTGGAAAATAAGTATTCATACCAGCTGGATAACTTTTATAGTTATTACCTTTAATATTCTATTAGGCAGATGGATGCTGCTTACAGTCCCCCTTATCCCTGTAATAGGCTGGGCGAGAGTGAGAATAAAACAACATACAATAAATCAGGTAATCTTTGGTGCGGGAATCTCCACCATAACTACCTTTTTTATCTATCATAATTACGGAATAATCAATTTGTTTTGAGCCGGGTACCCTACCCGGACCTTAAAATCGAAAATTCATAATAAATCCGTGAAACCAGTAGGAGCCAAGTAATTCCATCGACGAAAGGGCAATAGCTATAATCGAAGGCAAAATTAAGTATTTACTGGCAAGCCTGTCCGCTTTTTGCGAGAATGGTGGAACCAGAAGCACAAGTACCATATTGATAAAATAAAAAGTAAAGAGAATCGAAAATATGACAAAATAGTAATAAAAACTACCCATGAAATCGAACCTGATAAGAGTGACGAGAATAAATACCGTAATTATCAGGATATAAATTATAAATTGGCAAGGACTGTTGAATATCCTTTTTGTTTTTGACTGTCTGTAATATTGAAATGTAAAAATAGGATAAAGAATTATCATAATGGATGATCCACAAAGAAAGCCGGTTATGAATCTTAAATTATTATTTGTTTCGTATATACCAAAATTTGAAGCAATACCATCGATCAGAGCAGATAGGAAAAAAAGTGCAAGGATCACGATAACATAAAGAGGAGGAAGGCCATTTTCTTTTTTTCTATACATTACCAGTAAAATAATGGCCGTGATGATAAACCCGGCATAAATACCACTGCATCTCGCACAAACCGGCATGACAATTTTACCGATTATAAGGCTTCTTGAAGAAAGCTGATGGCAGACCGAAAAGCCAATTATTTCTATTAATGAATTAAACAATTTTTATTTTCTATTCCTTTGAATTCTTTTTCAATATTAATAAAATTATAGTTTTAAATTTATAATATTGATAGAATTAACCTTATTATTTTCTTTATTTGAAGCAGGCCGGAAAGGAAAATTCTTTATGATATATGATTTTCATACCCATACATTTTTATCGGATGGTAAAAACAGCCCCATCGAGCTTATCAGATTTGCAGTGGTCTGTGGATATCGATGTATAGCACTTACCGATCACGGAAGCTACTCGAATCTTGATTTTATCATTTCAAGATTAAAAGAAGACTGCGAACTCGCAGAGAAGTATTGGGATATAAATGCGGTTCCGGGAGTAGAACTGACCAATGTTCCATCAAAGAGTATAGATGATATGGCCAGAGCAGCAAGAGGGCTGGGAGCAAAAATAGTGGCTGTTCATGGAGAAAGTATCGCAGAAAATGTAGAACCCGGCACAAACATGGAAGCAGTCAAATCGAAATATGTGGATTTCCTGGCTCATCCGGGTATTTTAAAATTAGAGGAAGCAAAACTTGCTGCCTCGAATGGTATTTTTATAGAAATTTCCTCCAGGGCCGGTCACAGTCTTACTAATGGAGTAGCCGCGAGCATTGGTAGAGAAGCAGGAGTCAGATTTTTAATAAATAGCGATGCTCACAGTCATAGTGATTTATTTAAATCCGGGATGCAGGAAAGGATTGGCCTGGGTTCGGGCCTTGGAAAAGACGAGATAAATGAAATCCTGGATAAAAACTGTCCGGAATTTCTAAAAAAAATCGAGTAATATTTCTAAATCGGTTTCGTGAACGTTGTCTGCCTGAAGATTTATTATTAAAACCGATCCATGCTTCCGGACCTGTATCCTTCGAGATCCAGAGTGATATATTCGAATCCCATCCTTTTTAATCTCCTGATTATTTTTTCCATGTTATTATATTGAAGTATTTTAGGGATTTCATCCTTACCTAATTCTATTCTGGCGATGGGATCGTGATATCTTATCCTTATCTGTCTGAAGCCCAGAGAGTAAAGAAAATCTTCGGCTTTTTCGATTTTTTTTAATACAGATTTTGATATTTTTTCTCCATATGGCAATCTGGATGCCAGACACGAGAGATCCGGCTTGTTCCAGGTCGGCAGGTTCAATAACTCTGAATACTGTCTTATTTCTTCTTTGGTCAATCCTGCTTCGGCGAGCGGACTTCTTATTCCCAGTTCCTTGAGAGCCCGCAGCCCCGGGCGATATTTATTCAAATCATCATAATTTGTTCCATCGGCGACAAAATCAAATTTATATTTATTCTTTATGGATATCAACTTCAGGAAAAGTTCTTTTTTGCAGAAATAACATCTGTTTCTGGGATTGTTTATGAATTCCTCTATTTCCAGCTCATTCGTGTTTATGATTATATGCCTGCAGCCTAATTTATTTGCAGCCGCTTTTACTTCCTTTAATTCTCTCCCGGTGTAGGTAGGTGATTTAGCGGTCACTGCGATTACTTTCTCCCCGGGCGATTGTGAGGCCACGGCAAGCAAGAAACTGCTGTCGGTCCCACCGGAAAAGGCTATGACCACAGAATTAATTTCTTTGATTATCTTCTTTAACTTTAAAAATTTTTTTTCTGAAATTGTGCTTTTTTTATTGTACATGATTTTCAATTTTTGTATTAAGATATAAAAAATATATAAAAAACTGTATTTTTGCAACAGTCTTAGTAAAATAATATCCTGAAGTTAAAAATATTGTATATCTAATTTATTTTAAAGCATATCAGATTTAAAGGATGTGAAATAATGGATACGGGCAGAATGGCAAAAATTTTATATATTGATTGTTTTTCAGGAATCAGCGGCGACATGATGGTAGGTGCTCTGTGTGATCTTGGAGTTGATCTTTTATTTCTAAGAAATGAATTGAAGAAACTGGATATTACCGGATACGACATACACTGCAAAGAAATAAAAGCCGGTTCCATAAAAGCAAAAAAATTTACTGTCAATGTAGCCGGGCCACAGCTATACAGGAATTTTGAGGATATTAAGAAAATAATCGGCGAAAGCAGCCTTGATAAAGAAATAAAAAAAATATCTCTGGATATTTTTCATCTGATTGCAGAAGCAGAAGCAGTAATACATGATTATGATATAAGCAAGATACATTTTCATGAAGTCGGGGCGGTAGATTCAATAATCGATATAGTAGGTACAGCAATAGGTTTAAAATTTTTAAAAATCGGATCATTTTACAGCAGCAATGTCCCGCTTGGCAGCGGTTTTGTCGGGGGTTCACATGGTGAATTACCCGTACCTGCACCCGCTACACTGGAAATATTAAAAAAAGTCCCGGTTTACGGAGGTAATTTTGATTTCGAAGTGACAACTCCTACAGGAGCCGCCATAATTAAAACTCTGACAGCAAAGTTTGGCGAAATTCCCGGTATGGAGATTGAGGAAATCGGGTACGGAGCGGGAAGTAAAGTAAAAAAAGAGACCCCCAATATTTTAAGGCTTATAATGGGAACAGGGACAGGTAAAATTGAACCCTGTGAAGAAAGTCTGATCTTACTTTCCGCTAATATCGATGACAGCACTCCGGAGATTATAGGTTATCTGCAGGAAACTTTACTTAAAGACAGGGTACTGGATGTATGGATCGAGCCTATATATATGAAGAAAAACAGACCTGCTTTCAAACTATGTGTTTTGTGCGGTAAGGAATCGGAATGTGAAATAATCGATAAAATATTCTCAGAGTCCACAACTCTGGGGATCAGAAGAGAAGAAGTCAAAAGGTATTCGATTGACAGAGAAATCAAAACAATAAAATTGCCTTATGGCGAGGTACGGATTAAAACTGGTATTTACAGAGGGAAAAAAGTAAATATTTCACCTGAATTCGAGTCATGCAGTAAACTGGCAGAAAAAACAGGAAAGCCTCTGAAGGAAATATATCAGGACGTTATCTTATTTTTTTCCAGGAGATAGTATCTTAATATTTCCTGCAGCACGGCAACGGTCGGTACGGCAATTAAAAGACCCCATATGCCAAATAATGCACCTCCGGCCATCAGCGAAAAGATTATAATACCCGGGTGAACACCTACCTGATACTTCATTATATTCGGAGATATAACATAATTATCTAATTGCTGAATAGCTATGAAAAGCAGGATCACAAGTACGGCCCTGAGCGGTGAAATAAATAGTGCGGCCAGCGCTGCAGGCACAGCTCCTATTATAGGACCAAGAAGCGGTATTATATTGAGCAGTCCTGCAATAAAACCAAGCAGTATTGCAAAGTCTACCTTTAATATCAATAACACAATAGTGCATAATATTCCGACGATAATGGATACCAATATTTGGCCTCTCACATACTTTCCGGCGACTTTATTGATCTTATCCAAAATAATATTTGTCTGATTCCTGAACCTTCTTGGGATCACTTTCATAAATGTAATTTTTATTTTTTCGGAATGGGTAAGTATGTATACTCCCAGGAGCGGTCCCACTAAGAGATAAAGAATTATATTAAGCACCGATCTTCCCAGAATAGTGGCACTCTGAAAAATATTGATTCCTTCTATATTGATTCTGGATATAAGATACTGAGTAATGGCAGTGGAGTCCTTTGGCAGTATTTCTTTGCCAATCAGATTTTCGATGTATTGGATGATTCTGCTGTTTTGAAGGAAATCATTTGTAATCTTCGTGAAATTCTCCATGTATGTAGGAAATTCATTTATGAATGTCCTGAATTGATTGGTTATTACAGGTATAATAAAGAAAAACATGGTAAAAATAACACCGATAAAGATGATATAAGTTATGGCGACCGCAAATATTCTTCGCATTTTTTTTTGCAGCAGGGTCACGATAGGAGCAAGTAGATAAGCTATGGCTACAGCGAGTATCACCGGTATTATAGCTATTCTTATAAGATATATTACATAAAAGAAAAGTGCCGCAATCAAAAGGAATCCGATTATCGACCAGGAAAAGATTCCTATATTTTTTATTTTTTTTATGTCGTTTGGAGGTTTTAAAAATCTCATTGAGGATTATTATATTATATTTTATAAAAAAATATAATTTATAAGTTTGCAGGGTAGAGAAAAATAAGTCCTTTCCGTTTTTGACTTATCAGGTGATTTAAAATAGAATATTTATTTCCTTAAACAAATTCATGTTCAAGAGGTAGATAACTATGAATTATGGTTACTTTGACGATAAAAACAGGGAATATGTAATTACAAATCCCAGAACACCGGTTAAATGGATCAATTATATAGGAACGTTAAAATTCGGTGGCTTTGTGGATCATACCGGTGGCGCTTTGATATGCAAAGGAGATCCATCCCTTAATAGAATCATTAAATACATTCAGCAGATGCCTTCGTCCGATTTCAAAGGTGAGACATTATATCTCCGGTTAAAACAGGGAGAAAATTATAAAATATTTTCTCCTTTTTTTGTTCCCACGCTGGATCAATACGACCTCTACCAGTGCCATGTCGGACTTGGATATAACCTTATAATCTCGGAATTTTACGGTATCAGGACAGAGTGCGTAATATTCGTCCCAATCGATGATATCAGGGAAATCAGAGAAATAAAAATAATCAATAAGAGAGACGAAGCAATTGAAATCGATGCAATTAGCGTTGTGGAATATACGCACTTTGATGCTATAAAACAATTTAATAATGCCGATTGGGTTCCTCAGACGATGCAGTCCCGCTGCATCCGGGAAGGAAAGGGACTGGCAACACTTATACAGTATGCTTTTATGCGCAGAGATACCGATGTTAACTTTTTTACTTCGAATCATCCGATTTCTTCTTTCGAGTCGGATAGAAAGCGATTTCTTGGGGATAATGAATATGGCACATGGTCAAATCCGCTTTCACTTCAAAAAAAAGAACTGGATAACTATGAAGCACATCGAGGAGACAACATAGGTGCTCTCCTGCACCATCTCGGTAGTCTAAAACCAGGTGAGGAGAAAAGCTTGATCACTCAACTGGGACAGGAACAGAGTTTCGAGATGGCCCGCAGCGGTATAGACAAATATAGAGATTCCGATACTGTTAAAAAAGCATTTGGTGAATTGAATATTTTTTGGGAGGAATTTTTATCCCGGATACAGGTAGAAACGCCTGATCCGGAGATGAACAGTATGCTGAATATTCATAATCCGCGACAGTGCTTCATTACCAAAAACTGGTCACGTTATCTCTCATATTATCAGCTGGGGATAGGCACAAGGGGTATCGGTGTTCGTGATAGCTGCCAGGATGTGATGGGAGTGATAAGCCATATTCCTGAAGAATCTAAAGAACTATTAAAAAAAATGATGATGATTCAAAGAAGCAACGGCAGCGCAATGCACAGTTTTAATCCTTTAACCATGGAAGCATCGAAAGGAGAAATAGATGATTGGTCCGACAGGCCGCAATATTACGGCGATGACCACCTGTGGATTGTCCTGGCTGTGATCACTTATCTGAAAGAAACGGGAGATATGGAGTTTTTAGAAGAAATTGTTCAATACTATGATGAGAAGAAAGAAAACCAGCATCAGGAGAGCGGAACGGTTAAGGATCATATGAAAAGAGCCCTGGATTTTACCAGAAATGATAAGGGTAAGCATGGACTTCCTCATCTGGGTTTTGCAGATTGGAACGATACTGTGAACCTTAGAACAGGTGCGGAATCTCTTTTTAATACGCACCTTTATGGCAAGGACCTTGTGGAAATGATCGAACTCTGCCGCTATCTGGGTGATGAAGCGGGGGCCAGATTCTATCAGGCCGAGTATGATGATCTTAAAGATATTTTTAATAGGACCGGCTGGGACGGCGAATGGTACGTCCGTTATTTTGATTCAGATGGTACTCCGCTGGGATCACAAAAAAATGAGAATGGAAAAATATACATAAATGCTCAATCATGGCCATTGATATCCGGAATGGCGACTCCCGAAAATGCCAAAAAAGCTCTTGATTCTTTGAATAGGCTTCTTAATACTTCCAGAGGAATAAAAGTCAGCTGGCCCGGATTTAATGGTTATGACCGGAATAAAGGCGGTATCACCACATTTCCACCGGGAACAAAAGAAAACGGCGGTATTTTTTTGCACACAAATCCATGGGTAGTGATTGCTGAAACTATAATGGGAGACGGAGAACGAGCCTATGAATATTATAGTCAGATAAATCCGGTATACAAAAATGATATCATAGAGGAGTATGAATGTGAGCCATACGTTTACGCTCAGAATGTTTTGAGTGATGAACACCCTCAGTTTGGTCTGGGACGAAACAGCTGGCTTACCGGAACAGCTTCCTGGATGTATCAGGCAGGAATCGGATTTATACTTGGCATTCGGCCAGATTACAGCGGTCTTATAATTGATCCCTGTATTCCTCAAAAATGGGATGGTTTTAAAATAACACGCAAGTATAAGAATGCTATTTATAATATCGAAGTAAAAAACCCCGGTAATAAGAATAAAGGAGTATATCGGCTTGAGGTTGACGGCAGGGAAATAAGCGGAAATATAGCCCCGGTTTTTAAAGACGGCAAAGTCCATTTAATTACAGCAATCATAGAATAATTTTACATGGGCCGTATTAAAAATTGAAATTTGAAAAAAGACAATAAATTCTGTTAAACGGCAGGCGTAATTAATTGAAGTAGCAAATTAATTGTGATAAAGTTTAAATTCTAAAATAGTTAAAAAGAAGACTTTAGAACAGGGAATAATAATGCCGGAAGAATCCATTGCAGCTTATATCAATAACATTATAGCTTCTTCTCTTTTTATAGTCATAATAACAATTATATTTGCCTTTCTTTTTTTGTTGTCACGTATACTGGTCCGCAGAACAGGTATTAGAAATGATGCAGAATCAGAAAAAGAAGCTTTTATATCTGAATCTTCGGGACTTTTTAATTATAAAAGGGATCCATATAAACGGAATAATGTTTTTATTCTGGCAACAATATTTATATCTATGGTAATTTTTATCTTTTTTATTTTTGCTGTCTTTAATTACAGTAGAGATCCGGCAGCAGGTTTAAATATGTATTTAATAACTGGTATACTGGCCTATCTTATTTTCATGATTGTATGGTTGGTCAAATCAAAAATAATAAATTAGAGGTTATCCGGGATGTCTTTTCTTATCAAAAGCAACTTTAATATACTGGTAACGGGATTTGGCTGCTGCAAACAGGAGATATTTGCAACTCAGTGTTCTTTATATGATATTCAGAGATTTGGTGTAAATTTCGTCAGTGTTCCGGAGGATGCTGATATACTGGTTGTTCAGGGCTTTTACAATAAAAAAGGTATAATCAGGATTTTAAATATATATGAC
Organism: Actinomycetota bacterium; assembly: GCA_028717265.1. Lineage (GTDB taxonomy): Bacteria > Actinomycetota > Humimicrobiia > Humimicrobiales > Humimicrobiaceae > Hydromicrobium. Next base: position 6,533 of record JAQUOE010000028.1, on the reverse strand, counting down.
AGGATGAAAAATCCGAAAGGAATAATTGCAGTTGGAAGCTGTGTTCTGAATGAAAACCTGTTCAATCCCGGGAGCGAACTCGTAAGCCAGTTCAGGAACAGGGTAATTATAAATATGCATATTCCGGGTTGTCCGCCCAGGCCGGAAGCATTTATATATGCGATTTTAAAATTCCTTGGCATAAGTATGCAATAAAAAAATAAATAATAAGGTTTTATTTTATTTATAAAGTGGCAGATAATATTTATAATAAAATTTATTCATCCTCGAGAACCGTGTTTTTGGAAGAAATAGGGGAGAAACTTAAATCTATTTTAAAGGATAAAATAGAGTATATCCGCAGGGCAGGTCTTGATTTACTGATATTAGTATCAAAAAATAATTTATATCAGGTTATAAAAGAGTTAAAAGATAATCCCGATTTTAAAGTAAATAGTTTCCAGAGCATAGCGGCATTAACGAATGGTAAAAAAATCTATCTTATTATAAATCTTAAATCGTTTGATAATGATTTTTCCGTCCTATTGAAAATAGAGATATCACAAAGAGAAATCGAAGGAGATTACAGAGAGATCATAGAGATGCTGGCGAAATTTTACAGGGCAGTCAAATTTTATAAACACAGCGGCAGGTTGATCTCAGACAGATGTGATATTAAAATTTTACCCCGGAGCATAGAAGGTCTGGATTGTTTCGATCTTGATATTCTGGTGGATAACGATTTAATCAGGGAAGCTTATGTCAGCATAGAGATCGCCAGGATCATAGGAGACGATTATTATAAAGACCTTAAGCTTTATAATCTTATTGCATATATAAGCAGATTTGACTGGAAAGCAGGCATATTTCCCGAAGTTTGCCTGTGCGAAGCTTTAGAAGAATTGCTGCAGCTAAAAGTGACCGAAAGAGCGCAGCATATAAGAATGCTTCTCTGTGAATTATATAGAATATCAAATCATATTTATTTCATTTCAAACATCTGTAATATTTTACAGCATGATATCGCATACAATCTATCTCTTCTGGAAAGGGAGAGGGTCCTGAGAATAATAGAGTCGATTACAGGTTCCAGAATCGTGCCGAATTTTATAAGAATTGGTGGTGTAAAGAAAGATATAAGTGAAGAGATTATGGTAAGCATACGAAAAAGCCTGCCAGTCTTATTCAGAAATATCAGGAGAATCGAAAAAATAATGACAGGCGACTTTTTGCTTATAGAGAGATTACGAGGTGCCGGAATCATAAGTAAAGAAATTGCGCTGGAATATGGTGTATCGGGACCGAATTTGAGAGCTTCTGGTATCAGACATGATCTGCGGAAAGTCAAAGATTCTTTTCTCTATAAAGATTTATCATTTACAATACCGGTAGGAAAGTCGGGGGATTGTCTTGACAGGATTTCAGTTAGATTCAACGAGATGCTCCAGTCTTTAAGAATAATAAACCAGATCATAAATAAATTCCCTGAAGGCGATTTTATAAAGAAAATAAATGTATCCCATCCGGAGTTTAAATCCAGTGAAATCTCTTATGGCATCGAATGTCCTCATGGTCTTTTTAAAATTTATTTAGAGGCCGATAAAAACAATATAAATTCTCTTCTGGTAAAAGGGCCATCTTTTAACAGTCTTATTTTAAGCGAGGAAATACTGGCGGGTAACAAAATAGAAGATGTTGATTTAATACTTGCAAGTCTGGATATAAGCCCGGGGGAGATAATAAGTTCATGATAGAAAGATACTGATGTTAATTATTCTTAAAAAAGTATTTTTTATTCTTGCAATACTGCTTGTTAATGTGTATATATGCGAGTATATAAATAACAAACTAACTGCTCGCATGGATCTCAGAAGAGGTTATAAAATATCCGGAGCAAAGGGTATCGGTTTCCCTCTGGTCAGATTTTTTAAATATATATCCAGGAGCGAGAAAACAAATATCTGGACCTTTTTTATCTTTTTATTCTCTCTTTTAATATGGGGCGTGGTTCCCATTACTGCAAATCTGATTTTAATAGAAATGGACTACAGCCTTCTGGTTGCTCTGACTTTTTATATAATACTTATAATTTTATTATTTTTTAATTCAGGCAGGACCTCGTATAGCGATGCATACAGTGAATCCGGTAAAAAAGTATTGATTTTACTTTCTTTTCTGATCCCTGCATTATTCAGCATTGCCAGCATCGTCTTAATAAATAAAACATTAAGTTTAAAAGAAATCGTAAATTCCCAGCATCAGTACTGGAATATAATTTTACAGCCCCTCGGTTTTATGACATTCTTTATTTCGATATTTTTACAATTCAAATTATTGGGTATAAGAGGGAAAAGTTATCTTTCGCCCGGAGCTAATATTGGTAAAGAAGGAACCGGTCTCGGAAAAATCATTGAAAAATTTTCAATATATATGATTGTTTTTTTCTTGATTATAATCTTAAATATCCTGTATCTTGGAGGCTGGCAGGGCATATATATTATAAGGGGAGAGATAATGCTTGCTGTTAAGTTTTATATTATTTTTGTAATATTATTATTGATGGATAAGTCGCTTGGCAGAATAGACAGTTACAGCATGCTTATCAGGATTAATTGGAAATTTTTGATACCGGTATCACTTGTTAATTTTATAGTGACCTTTGGATTTTTAATTGCAAGGGATGTGTATAATTTAATTTGACCGGAGGTATTTTTTTAAATGCTCAGGCTTATAAAAAATTTTTTTATTGTCTTTGGCAATATATTCAGGAAACCCCATACCATCATTTATCCCAGGGAAAGAATAATAATTCCCGATGGAAGCAGAGGTGTCCTTCATTTAAAAGTAGATCCTGATTCTCTGGAAATCATCTGTAAAGGCTGCGGATTATGTAAAATAATCTGTTCTCAGGGATGCATTACAGTGCAAAAAAGGGCTGAAGATAAAGGTAGGGAGGTCCTTGATGAATTTTGTCTGGATTTAAGTAAATGTATTTTTTGCGGAAACTGTGTTGAATTTTGTAAAATGAATGCAATAGATATGTCCTATAAATACCAACTTGCAGAATTTGATAAAAAGAATTTGAAATTGGAAAAGACTGAACTGGTAAAACCATCAGGTACTATCAGGGATTTCTGGTAAGGGAATTATGTCATTTACGAGCCAGTTAATAATAATAATAATACATTATGCCAGTCTTCTTGGACTGCTGATCTGCGGTTTACTTTCACTTATCCATACTGACAAAAGAAAGAAATTACTGTTTTTATTTCTAACCTTTCTTTTTGTGGGAATCTTAAGTTTTGTTTATTATTCCGGTATCCTGGTCTTCATAATCGGCATTTTTGTTATTTTCTTTTTAATTTCACTATATTTATTTGTTTTTCAGGTAGAATTTTTTGGGAGCAGGACAGAGCATGATGGGGATAAAAAAAAGGACAGTAGAATCAAAAAGATGATCTTCGACATCGCCCTGCCTTTTTTATTCTGCGCGGGTATCGGTTATTTATTTTATGTATATACTTCGGATTTTCTACAGAAAGTGATTGTAAGCGGAGATATTTATATTGTAGGTCCGGCCGATATCAGCAAACAATTTTTCACCGAATATGGTCCTGTTTCGATAATCGTAATCGCATCATTATTTATATCCTTTTTATGGTTCATTATTATTAGCAAGGATTGAGGGATGAATTTTCAATTTATTATATATTTTAACTTACTGGTTTTTCTGATGGGGATATTCGGCGTATTTTACAGCAGAGACATCATTTCGATTTTTATTTCTTTTCAGTTTATTATAATATCCGCTGTTTTAAATTTCCTGAGTTTTTCACAATTTTTATATAAGAGTTCATTATGGGACAAAATATTTATCATTTTTGGGATCATTTCAATATATTTCCTGATGTTTTGCGTCATTTATTATTTTTATATAAAACTGGATGTACTTGATAAAGAAGCTCTTCATAGAGATTTTAAATTATTTAAAATAACGGGACACGATTGGTACGGAGAGGATGATATATAAATTATGAGTTTTATACTTGGCATAAGTGACAAAATCAATCCTCTTCAAAGTGTAATGGTTCTATCCTGCGCAATTTTTATTTCATCTTTTTTTGTTATGTCAGAGAACCGGACCGTTAAAAGGTTTATCGTAATCCTTTTTTCGATTTCTCTTATTGCAGCTTTTTATCTTAATATTTATAGTTTTATTTCTGCCGGCAATTTTTCTAACGTTCTTTTTTCCTTTGAAAATCTGCAAATGTTAGAAATAAGTATAATAATATTCTGTGCCCTTAATATATTATTTTTTATTTCCATCTATGGAAGAGACAACAGACATTTTGTTAAAATACTCAGTCTCTTTTTATTTTCTACCATAAGTGCCATTTTTCTTGTGGCTGCCAGAAATTTTCTTTTGATATTTGTGGCTCTTGTTATATTCATACTGACTACATTTCAATTAATAACTGCCCTGAACTCGAAAACAGACAAGATCAAGCCTTTTGTAATAGGATACTTTTTAAGGCCGCTGCTGGCGGTTATTTTATTCTTTTTCGGATTTTCATTATTTTATGGCGCGACAGATTTTAAGGATTTTAATCAAATTTTGCAGTCCGAATATATTTCAAATCCGCTGATTGCTTCCGGATTGATTATTTTTGGAGTTGCTGTTTATCTGTATTTATTTTTATTTCCTTTTCAGGGTCCATATATAAGGCTTGCCAAAAAAAATGAGTTTTCATCGAATGCTGTCATGTGGTTTTCGTATTTTCCGGCAGGAATTTTTATGTTGATGAAATTGAATGGATTATATGGCTTTTTTATAGAAAAAAACGACATCTTTGCTTTCATACTTCTGGCTATAGCTTTTATTTTTATACTTGCAAGCAGCATAGGAGCTTTTAAAACCAATAGTATAAGAAGAATAATATCGTTTTTATTTTTATTTTTTATCGGTATATTTACACTTAATATTTCTATGTTTTCTGCCGGTATTATTACAGATGCTTCACTGGCCTGGTTTAATATAGAGAATATGTTTTTGATAATATTCAGTTTTATGCCTATTTATAGTATTTTCAGCAGTTTAGAAAAAAATACAAACAGCGATTCTATTGATAATATAAGGGGATTCGGAAGAAGCAATGTCTATATGGGTATTAACCTGACGATAATATTTTTATCCTGGATCGGATTTGCCAGTCATATCGGACCTTTTATAAAATATTTTAGCGGTACAAATCCTGCGGAGATGGGTACCCTTAATTTGATGTTACTGGTTGTAATAGCAATTGCTTTTATATTTCTTTTAATCAACGCATTCAGAATTATCATCCGGTTCTTTAAAAAGCCTCTCATGGGTGCCATGGAAAAAATCGTATTTCCCGGGTTTTTATATATTTATGTCACCTTTTTTTCTCTGGTCATATTAGCTGCCGCTGTGTGCGGTTTACTGAGAATATTGAATATCGATATCGGGATCCAGAATTTTGAAATATCCGGATTTTAGTTTTTGTTGTTTCTGTTTAATATCCTGACTTCTCTTAAGATCTTGGAAGAGCATAAAAAAAGATTAAACATTAAGCATTTCTTAATTATTATACTGGTTCTGGTTATAATCATAGCAGTGATTATAAGCGTCAATAAATTTTCCTTCAAAAAAGAGTATGAGCCGGGGTCGGCACTTGCGGAGCAGCTGCCCAGATTCAGACTGATAGACATGGATAATATTGGTATTACGGGAGATGCAGATAAGGATGGAATAAATGATCAAAAGGACATTATGCTTGGTGCGAAAAAACAGCTTGAAAATCCCGCTAAAAATATTCTTCTGGAGGAGAATGAAACTAATTATTACCGGGGCGGAGACCCCCCTGAAAATCTGGCAGACTGTACCGATATCATAGCCAGGGCATTTTCAGAAGCAGGTTTTGATTTAAGAGAAATGGTAGATGAGGATATAATGGATAATTTTAACGAGTATCCCTTAAGAGAGATATGGGGGCAGAGGGCAAGTGATCCAAATATCGATTATCGCAGGATCCAGAATCTTGAGGTATTTTTTAAAAGAAATGCAAAAGTTCTTGATATTTTATTTGTTGCTGCAGATAGCAGCAATTTGAATTCATGGCTTCCCGGAGATGTGATTTTTTTTGATATGGATAGAGATGGCTATACCGATAATGCCGGCATTATTTCGGACAATACTACCAGGGAAGGAATTCCCAAAATCATTTATAATTATATTGATCCGGGATATACAGCGGAAAGAGATATTTTAAAAGAGAAAATCATAACCGGCCATTACAGATTTCAGAAGTAGATGGAATAATAAAGGAGTCAAAGTTTCCTGCTCATATTTTTTTTAAGGTGAAGCTTTTTTAAAAAATTACCGGTGATAAGTTTTATTTTGGGAAGCAATCCTTCACTATATCTTGTCGAGAAATCATATGCCGCTTCTTTGAGCTCTACGTCTTTCCCGTATTTATTTTTTAAGTAATATATATGACCGATTATCCATACGAATAAATCGGATTTGGTCCTGT
>JAQUOE010000027.1 GCA_028717265.1 Actinomycetota bacterium | reverse complement strand
AATCCTTCACTATATCTTGTCGAGAAATCATATGCCGCTTCTTTGAGCTCTACGTCTTTCCCGTATTTATTTTTTAAGTAATATATATGACCGATTATCCATACGAATAAATCGGATTTGGTCCTGTTGGGAAAATTCATGATTATTTTATATTTATCTATAATATTTATGGCCGGAAGATATATATTATCGTACCAGTCTGCAGCGGCTTCTTCAAAAGTAATTTCTTTCACCCTTGTTTTATCCTGATTTAAATTATACATATGGTTATTGATCTGCTCTAAAAGAAAATCGTACTTACCCGGTACGGTGAGCCGTATTTTGATATCGGGCCGGTTTTTCTTAAGTTTTGTCAGATTAAGAAATTTTTCCCTTTCTGCAAGTATAAACATATCTATTGGATCCATTTCTCTCGATACGGGGATTTTTGTAATAAATTCTGTTACATCGGCATCTATATATTTAATCCCCATTCTTTTTGCTACGCTTACTCTATGATTTCCATCCAGCACAAAATAAATACTGCCGATTTTATATAATTTTATCAGTGGAAGGTCGATATTCTTTTTGTAGGCACTGTAGATATTTGACCATCTGTGCTCAAGATTTGGTTTTATGGGCAGAAAATGTCTGTCGAAATCTTTATATCTGTCTATACTGCCGACAATATCATCGAGATCAACGGTCCTTATTCCAAGATATTTTTGATTATGCAGACTCAAACCTTTGCTTATTTCTTCAAATGATAACAGTTTATTTTCTTTGCCGGAAATATATGATTTCAGGTTATTGAATAGCACATGAAATCTTGCGTTTTCAAATTCACTCTTTGCTTCTGCTATAATATTATTCATATTCTATGATTCTAAATCCATAAGCGTTTATAACTTTTGTTTCGCCTGCTTTTTCCATCCAGTTATTATCTATTCCATATACATGAATATGACCGTGTATTAAAAATTTCGGATTATATTTTCTGATAAAGCTGGCGAAACACTTAAATCCTCTGTGAGGCAAATCATCCTGATCCTGGATCCTGTATGGCGGTGAATGAGTTATAAGGATATCGATATAACGTTTTTTAAAAATCCTATTAAAATAGAGCCGCGGTTTCATTCGGTTTATCTTCATGCACATCTCAAAATCGGTGTACTGATATTTACCTTCGCTGTAGCGAATAGACCCTCCGAGTCCGCCGATAATCACTCCTTTATATTCTATTATCCTGCTATCCAGATTGATGCAGCCCTCTGGTCCTCCTTCCTTAACCCCGTTTTCCGAATATATAGTATCTATATGATGATTTCCATGGACATAAAATAATGGTTTGTTGAGCGTGGAAACTATGAATTCCAGATAGCTGTCAGGAAGATCGCCGCAGGAAACAATAAAATCTATATCTTTTAACCTTTCCGCAATGGAGGAAGTGTAAATGATATCTTCTATTTTGTCACTTACCGCAAGTATTTTCATGACTAAAATATTAATAGATATTTTATTATGTCTGTAAAAACGGCTGGCAATCATTTTATAATAAAAGGCAGTTATTTTATACTATTGATTAAATATGTATAAAATTAATTATTTCTAAAAAAATGTATATAATTATACTAAAATTATTTTTTGATATGCCTGTCAGAGTTAAGCTTCTATAAAATTTACATATTATTAAAATAAATATGATCTATAAAGCGGGTAAAAAACATATCTTAAAAAGATCCGGGTTTTCCATAGTAACCTTTTTAAAACGGATAATATTCATAACTGCTGTCATTTCTATTTTCATTTCTTTACTTCTGGTTTCACCAAAAAAAATCGATGCAGTCACTTTGCAGGAACTGGGAAACGCAATTGCCACACTCAGCCAGAATGAAGAAGATCTGCTGGAAAAGATATTCATCTCCGAGACAGAAATAGAGAATAAGAGAAATACGCTCGAATCATTGGACAGGGAACTTGAAGAATTGGAGAACCAGCTGGATGAATTAAATAAAGAAAAAATAGAACTGGTGAAAAGCATTGAGAATAAAAAGGAAATACTCGAGGAGAAAATAATTTTCTCTTATAAGTACGGTAATGATGATGTAAAGAAGCTAATTATAAGTGCAAGAGATCTGAATGAAGTGATAAACAATCTTTATCTTTTTAAAAATATCATGAGAAGAGAAGCCGAAATAATAGAGGAACTCCGTTTTGAAAAGGAAGAATATGATAGGATTTCAAGAAAATCCGAAGAGAAAATGAAAGAAGTCGAATCCACAAGAGCTAAAATTCAGGAAGAGGAAAACGAGCTTGCCAGAAGCATAGAGGAAAATAAGGTCCTTCTGAGTCAGGTAAAAAGCGAGAAAGGAGATATCCAGAATCTTTTAGCGGAAATAAAGAAAAGAATAGCCATGATCCAGCCTCCGGGACTTACTCTGATCGGGGAATGGGATATGGTGGCAACTGCATATTATGCTTTCGGAAAAGGAGGCAATGATATTAACGGAGACGGAATAACGGCAATAGGGCTGAGAGCCAGAAAGGGAATAGTTGCAGTTGATCCGAAAATAATACCTCTGGGTACCAGACTTTACATACCGGGTTATGGCGAGGCTCTGGCCGCCGATACGGGCGGCTGGATAAAAGGAAGCAGAATAGATCTGTGTTTCGAGACTCTTCAGGAATGCTTTGGGTACGGCAGGAGAAAAATAAAAATATATCTTATCGAGAATTAAAAGTATCTTTAAATTATTTTTAGAAGTTTGGAAAGGGCCTGGAAGTCTTTTCTGAACTTCTCTTCAGAAATGGCACCGTCTTTGCTGATATCCATGGGATCAGAAAAAGGAACAAGCTTAAAAGACGGATTTTCGAAAATCCTCATATGTATTTTTTCCATGTTTCTATATTTTTTACTTACGGAAAAAAACTTTTGCAGGATCACATTGGATACATCAAGCCCGAGCGAGATGATTATATGAGGAGTGATTATGGAGATTTCTTTTGATAAAAATGAGATACAGTTATCTATATTTTTTTTTAATGATTTGACGGTACCTGCTCCGGGCCCACCCTTTTCTTTAGTTGGCTTTCCGGATGGACATTTGATGAGATATGTAACATATATATCTCTGGTAAATGATAATCCTGCTTCATTGAATAATTTTTTTATGAATTTATCCCGGTCACCATCGCTGATCGTGCTGCTTTTTTTGGCAGTATCGGGAGATTCCGGATAATAAGCTACTACCATTATTTTTGCTTTGGGAGCGCCGCTTCCGGGTGAAGATTGTTTTTGGGTTTTAACAGGATCAATGCATTTTCTGCAGTTACTGATATCTTTGTTTAATTTATTTAAGCTTTCTCTGGCACTAATTGGCATAAAAGTTAAAAAATTGTACAAAAACGGTTCATAAGTGATTTTACATCGTTTTAAAAGTATACAGCATAAAAAATGCTGAGTAAATAACAAATCGGTCATTTTTTATTTTTTATACTATTTGTTAAAATATCTCAGAACATTTTTTTAATAGAGTCAAAGATCATATTAAGGAAGTATTATGGTTAAATATCAAAATCTGACAGAGTCCATAATAAAGGGAGACAATATAAGCAGTAGAGATATCGCAGAAAAGCTGATTGCTGCTGGAGCACCTGCGCTTGATATTTTAAATAATGGATTGGTACCGGGCATGGATGTTGTGGGGAAAAAATTCAGGGATAAAGAAATCTATCTGCCGGAGGTATTATTATCCGCAAGGGCAATGAAAGCTGCAATGGAAATAATAAAGCCTCTCCTTTCCGAATCCTGTGAGAAAAGAAAAGGAGTAGTAATACTTGGCACAGTAAAAGGGGATATCCATGAAATCGGTAAAAATCTTGTTGGTATGATGCTTGAAGGCGGAGGATATACCGTAATCGACCTGGGAGTTGATGTCCCTCCTGAAAAGTTCATAGAAGAAATGAAGAAGCATGGGGCAAAACTGATTGGTATATCCGCACTTCTTACAACTACAATGCCGGCTATGAAAACAGTAATCGATATGCTTAAAGCCGATTGTCAAAATGCAGGTGTAAAAGTGATAGTTGGTGGTGCGCCATTGAATCAGGAATTTGCGGATTCAATAGGTGCAGATGGTTATTCGCCGGATGCGCCGGGTGCGGTTGAACTGGCTGGTAAATTGATTCCTTAAGTAAGTTCAGATAAGCAAATACATATTCAGTATTAAAGTAATGGTATATATGAGGTATGTATGAAAATAGTAATTGTCGGGGGAACCGGATTTCTGGGCTATTATGCAATGCTTGAAGCACTGAGAAGGGGATATTCGGTAAGGGCCCTGGCAATTGATGATATCAATCTCGATGGCTGGTATCCCGAAGAAGTAAATGTCGGATATGGTAACGTATTCGAACTTTCGGAAGAAAACTTACAGGAACACTTTTCCGGTTATGATGCCATGGTTTACGCACTGGGTCCTGACGATAGAATCACGCCTCCGGCTCCCGCATATGATTTTTTTCATACCGGGCTTGTGGTATCCTGCGAAAAAACCATAATTGCTGCATGCAGGGCAGGAATCAAAAAATGCGTTGTCCTGAATTCGTATTTTGCATATTTTGACAGGATCTGGCCGGAGAAACAGTTAAGCAAACACCATCCTTACATAAAATGCCGGGTGGAACAGGCGGAGCGGGCCATCGCCGCAGGCGGGGATAAAATGGCAGTTATGATCCTTGAACTCCCTTACATATTTGGCTGCATGCCGAACCGTATTCCCTTATGGAAGGATGTCTTACTGGATCGTTTCCTGAACAGCAGGGCCATCTTTTTCCCCGGGGGCGGGACAAATATGATTGCCGTAGAGCACGTCGGCGAGGCAATTGTAGGATGTCTGGAACACGGCGTACATGGCGAGCGGTATCTCGTAGGTGACGAAAATCACTCATATAGTGAAATGCTTGAAATGATGATGTCCTCATTAGGAATACATAAAAAAATAATAAATATCCCACGATTTGCGGCAGTACTGGCAGGAATTATGATAAACATGAGCCGTAAGAGGAAAGGTCTGGAAGGCGGTCTTGATGCCAGATATCTTATGCGGGATATTTTAACCCATGATTTATTCTATGATCCCTCCAGCACAGCAAAAAAACTCGGATACAAAAGGGGTGGCCTGAAAGAATCTATTTTTGCCACTATGAGAGCCTGCTACCCGGAAAAATTCAAAGGCTAACCATAGACATAAAGTATCTAATAAAAATACTTCTAAAATGATAGATCTTATAATCCGACCGGTCTAAGATTTCAATTCTATAAAAAGGTTAGCCATCTCGATTGCACTGAGTGCCGCTTCCCAGCCCTTGTTCCCTCTTTTGGTACCGGCTCTCTCGATTGCCTGTTCCAGGCTGTCGGGGGTTATAACCCCAAAGGCAACCGGAATATTTGAGTCGAGGCTTATTTTTGCCACACCTTTGATGGTCTCGCCGGCAATATATTGATTATGTGACGAGTCCCCTTTTATTACCGCACCCAGGCAGATGATGGCATTATATTTCTTTGACCCGGCCATTAACTTTACAGCAGACGGGATCTCAAAAGCTCCGGGAACCCAGGCTGTATCGATGTTATTATCATCACATAAGTGTCTGTGCAGACAGTCCAGTGCGCCATCCAGCAGTTTCGAAGTTATAAAATCATTGTATCTGCTTACTACTATCCCGAACTTGAGTTTTTTTGCATCCAGTTTACCTTCATATTTTCGCATTTTTTATCCTTTCTTTCTTTTAGTTATAACATATGATTTAGTTTCTTTTTTTTGGTAGACAAGTATTTTTTATTATTCTTATTGGGAGGTATGGACAGCGGTATCCTTCTTGTTATTTTAAGTCCGTACTCTTCAAGGCCCGTGATTTTTTTCGGATTGTTTGTCATGAGGTGTATTGTAGTAAGTCCAAGATCGGAGAGTATCTGTGCACCCACACTGTAATCCCTTAAATCTGCATCAAATCCAAGCCGGAGGTTGGCCTCAACCGTATCAAGACCTTTTTCCTGAAGTTCATAAGCCTTCATCTTATTACAGAACCCTATTCCTCTTCCTTCCTGGGACATATAAAGAATCACCCCCGAACCATTTTCGTTAATTTTTTTAAACGCTCTGTCAAGTTGCTCGCCGCAGTCACATCTCATGGATCCAAAAGTATCTCCGGTGAGGCATTGTGAATGTACCCTCGCAAGAACATCTTTTTTATTTCTTACCTCTCCTTTTACGAATGCAATGTGAAATTCCGGCTTGACGAGGGACTGGTATGTGATAGCCTTGAATTCACCCCATCTTGTAGGCAAATTGACCTCCGCAATTTTTTCAATCAATTTCTTTTTCATTTTACGATTTTTATTGATCCTGATTTGTGAATCCATATTTTTTTAGTTTCTCCTTGAGTTCTTTGTTTTTTAATTTCATTGGATCGGAATATTCCGAATTTTTTGACCGCAGGAAGTTTACAATGTAACGGGCAAGCATATCTACTTCTATATTTACCATATCACCCGGATTTTTTTGTATTAAGTTCGTATTTTTATAAGTATGGGGGATAATGACTGCGCTGAAGTTATCGGTTTCGGCTCCGGATATGGTAAGACTTATCCCGTCGATAGCAATGGAACCTTTCAGGGTTACAAAATCTCGAATACCTGCGGGAAGTTCCAGATTGATGAGATAGGAACCCCCTATCTCAGATATTTTTAAAATTTTAACCGCACAATCAACGTGTCCATGAACGAAGTGCCCCCCTAACTTATCTGATGGAGTCAGTGAACTTTCAAGATTGACCGTGTCTCCGATTCTAAGATTTTTAAAGGAAGTGGAATTCAAAGTATTGAATGATATATCACACCTGAAGGCTTCCCTGTCAAAATTTGTTACCGTAAGGCATACTCCGTTTACCGATATCGAATCACCGATATCCAGGTCATCTAAAATTTTTTGGCATTGGATTTCGATTTCTGTATTTCCGTTTCTGTTTCTTATTTTTTTTATCCTGCCTGTTTCTTTTATAATGCCGGTAAACATGACGGCTCCATTATCCATGCTTTTTATTTTTTAAAGGGTATGCGGTAACGATGATATCATTTCCAATCTTTTTTACTTTTTCGAATTTTAAATTCATAGAGTCTTTTATCCTGTTTATTTCCAGACCCGGAAACATATCATAATTACTGTCTCCACCTAATATTCTGGGAGCGAAAAAAAAGATGAACTTGTCGATCAGTCCTCTTTTTAAAAAAGACTCAAGCAATACAGGGCCGCATTCCAGAAGTATCGAAGTTATTTCATACTTTTGATAAAGGATCTTAAGTATTTTAAGGATATCCAGACCGGTTCCCCTGAAAGGGTCTTTACCGACTGTAAGTACATCGAGATTTTTTTTATGTAATTCTTTGACTATTTTATAAAATCCGGAATTATTTTTATTTTCTGTGAAGATAATTGTCTTTGCCAGACCGGAAGTTTTTATAATATTGATGCCGGGATTCGATGCGATTCTCAGGTTGCTGTCAAGAATTACTCTGTAGAATTTTTTGCTGCGGACCGCATGAATGATTTTAGAAGAATCTCCGGGGATTTTTCGGGGGATGAGAAAAGGATCATCCGTTAAGACAGTATTTATCCCGGTTAAAACACACCCATACTCCTTCCGAAGATTTTGTACCTGCTTTCTTGATTTTTCTGAAGTTATCCATTTGGAATCCGAAGATCTTGCCGCCAGTTTGCCATCTATGCTGGAAGCGATTTTACAGCAAATAAATGGTGTTTTCGTTTTGATTTGTTTGAAAAATACTTCATTCTGAAGCATTATCTTGTCTTCAAAAAGTCCGATTTTAACATTTATTCCTGCTTTCTTTAAAAATTCAATACCTCTCCCGTTTATCCTGGGATTTGGATCGATGCATCCGACAATTATTTTTTTAAATTTATGCTTTATGATCTCGCTGCAGCAGGGCAATGTCTTACCATATAAAGTACAGGGTTCCAGTGTTACATACATTGTAGAGTTATCCAACGGCTCTGTGGAATTATTTATGGCTTCTATTTCAGCATGGGCAAGTCCCACCTGTCTGTGATAACCCTGTGATATTATCCTGCCCTCTTTTACAATAACGGCACCGACCATGGGATTTGGACTGGTTTTTCCTCTTCCTTTCCAGGCAAATTTTATGGCAAGTTTCATGTACTTTTGGTCTTCTTCGCTAAAAGCGGATTTTTTCTTATTCAATTCATTCATATTTTTAATTGTGTATATTTTAAAAATATCCGGTTCTGATATATCAGTAAAATAAAAAACCATGGAGTAAATCCATGGCTTAATATTTTAAAATAAGTCAAAAAATTTTCTCCCATCCAGACTTTAACTGTCGGTTTTAGAGTTACACTAAATCAACCTGCTTTTATGCAGGGTTGCGGACTTTGACCGCCGGTAAGGATTTTCACCTATCCTTGAAAATTTATTCAAGCTTTAAATTTTCAAAAAAACAGAAATTACAGGTAAAATATACTAAAAATAATATGAAATGCCAAGCCCTTTTTAAATTATCCTGAGAAAAAAGATGGTACCAGTGGAGAATATTTACAATATGGATTATTTTTAATATACTTCTTTAGAACCCGGGCAAATTGAATATGTATTTTTATATTGGATTTATATTTTAAGTAAATGGAAAATGTAGAAATCCTTAAAAGCGGCAGAAAGAGCAAAAAAGTGAAGATACTTTGTGCTTCAAGGGCAGGAGTTGCAACATGTTCAAGAATTACCGATGAAATCAAAAAATTCTTAAGTAAAAATCATATTGAATTCGAAATAACGGAATGTATGACATCGGATATTGATTTCTGCTGTAAGGACGTGGATTTAGTTATAAGCATGACACAGCTTCCCCCAAAAATAGGAAAGCCGATCATAAGCGGAGTCCCTTTTATGACCGGAAATGAATTAGAGCGTACCAAAAAGGAAATCTTAAAAATCCTGAAAGACTGATTTTTGGACGATAAATTAATATAGATTATATGTTATAATCTATATTGTAACTAAAAAACAGAGTCAAAAGGTTATGAAAAATAAAGATAAAGAAATAAAAATTTCTGCATCTATTCTTAACAGCGATTTTGCGAATCTTGCGGATGAAATAGAAAAAGTTGAAAAAGCAGGAGCGGATATGCTTCACATAGATGTTATGGACGGAAATTTTGTTCCAAATATAACAATTGGTCCTCCTATAATAGAATGTTTGAGAAAAAATACAAAACTTTTTTTAGATGTGCATTTAATGATAAAGGAGCCCGACAGGTTACTCGATAAGTTTATAGAAAGCGGGGCCGATCTGATAAATGTTCACGTTGAAACATGCCCTCATCTTGATCGTACTTTAAACTACATTAAGCAAGCAGGTAAAAAATCAGCAATTACTTTTAATCCTTCGACACCTTTGTGCTTTGCAGAAAATGTACTGAATCTTGTAGATATGGTACTTATAATGACAGTCAATCCGGGATTTGGTGGACAGGAATTCATACCCGGCATGACTGTTAAGATCATGAAGTTAAAGCAAATGATCAAAGACTCCAATTTGAAAAATAATGTTGATATCCAGGTTGATGGCGGAATCAATATAGATACTGCCCTTATTGCCGTAAAAGCAGGAGCGAATATACTGGTTATGGGCACTGCGGTTTATGGCTCTAATAATCCCGCCGAATATATCAGAAAAGTAAAGGATAAAGTATCCGGGATAAAAATGATTTAATAAGAAATACCCGGACCGCATCTATATTTCATCATTAATATTTTTAATATTCAATTTGAATTTAAAAAAGTTTTTATCGTTCGGGCAGAATCAATTAAGATATGGTTTTGATAATAAAAAAATAGTCCTGTCTCTTTTGACAGGACTATTTTTAATATGGTTTTTTAAAGTGAACTATTTTACATGGATCAAAGATCAATCAGCCGATATAGCCTCTGTGGGGCAGCTTTCCACAGCTTCTTCGATGCATTCTTCATCATTCTCTTCATAATCTGTTTTTATCACTTCCGCTACATCTTCATCCTCGTTTAATTTAAAAATATCCGGACATGTTTCTTCACATAAACCGCATCCGGTACAGAGATCTTTATCAATTTTTACTTCCATTGGGGTCCTTTCCGTTTTTCTTTAGCAATATTGTTATGTAATATACAAAATTTTTTTTGCTATTTCAATAAAAAACTTTTTAAGGTTAAATATATTGATAGTTATGGTCAAAAGAACAGTATTTATTTAATTATTAAAAATAGGTTATTATTATTTCATGGTCAATTCAGGGGTATAATTATATAAAGTTTAGAGAGCTTCCGGCAGGTATTATATGAATAATATTTCCAAAAAAATTTTATTAAGAAAATTTTATGAGAGAGATACTTCAATGGTGGCCAGAGATCTACTGGGGAAAGCACTGGTTAAATACGAAAGGTCGGAAATGGTAGGGGGAATAATTATGGAAACGGAGGCTTATTATGGCCCGGATGATCCCGCAAGTCATGCTTATCACGGGAAGACACCCCGGAGTAAAATAATGTTTGGAAAACCCGGTATTGCATATGTCTATCTATGTTATGGCATGTATAATCTTCTGAATATTGTTACTGAAAATGAAGGTAGACCGGGAGCGGTCCTGATAAGGGCACTGGCACCTGTGTGGGGTATTGATGTTATGAAAAAAAGAAGAAATCTGGATATCAGGCTTGCCGATGGACCCGGCAAACTTACTATAGCCCTTGGCATTAATATAGAGGATAACGGTGCTGATATTGTAACCGGAAAAAATAATATTTATATATTTGATTATAAAACAGGAAGCAATAATGTTAAAATAATGGCGACGGGTAGAATAGGTATAAAAAAAGGGAAAGAAAAGCGGCTCAGATTCTATATAAAAACATGTAGCTGAGACTGTAAAATAAAAAAATTAAAGCATCAGGATCAATAAATTGTTTTATAAAAGGATATGAATATGATGGACCTAAAAAAATTGGCAAAGTTACCGATTGTTACAAGAAGGATGTACATACTCGATAATATATGCAAACTAAAAAATGTTGACCTTGAATATTTGTTTGGACTTTTAAATTTATATAATAAAAAAAATAGCGGGAAGTGGTTCTGGGAGAAAGCGGTTTTTACCGGAGCTCTTAAAACAGATTATGACAATTTTAATATTGCTGTAGATGAAATTGTAAGAGACATAAGGAATTATGATGAGAAGAAGACGGAAGAACAGGTAAAATCTGCTTCTGAGAATTTCGATAAATTACTGATTGGTTTAGAAGTAAACTGCAATACCGACCGAAAAAAAGACTACGATACTGTAAAAGGATTTTTAGACAAGAATTTAAAGATGCTGATTACCGATAATCTGAAAAGATTAAATAGTGTTTCATTAAGTTGAGAGATATTCATAGCGGTATCTCTGTCCCTCCTCGTATGTCAGGTTCCCGTAATCAGGTAGAATATCCGGGTTGCTTGATTCTGAAACAGCTTCATATGTACCGGCACTTATCTCTATTTCAACCTTAGAATTTTTTTCGACTCTTATTAATTTATATTCGGGTCCTTTCAGATATATGGTAAGAACGAATTCAGTATTATTTTCGATTGCGAGTATACTTTTTCCAGGACCCCGGAATTTACGCTCAGGGTCGGGTGGTTCGAAGGGATTATAATCCGTAGAAGACACCAGATTTATTTTTGAATCAATCAGAAGGGGACCAACTTCTTCTTCCTGCTGCGGATTATAATCTTCGATTATTTCACACAGAAATAATGAGCTTCTATAATTCCCGGAATTATAATTATCCAGCGCGATATCTTTAAGGATGTAGGATGGTATACTTGAAAATATTCTCTTCTTTTCATAATTGCTTACATTATTATATTCGCTATTTGTACCATTGAGATTTAAAATATTTAAGAATGTTTCGACACCTTCTATATATTTATGACTTTCTATAAGAGCAGTTGATTTTTTGATACAGACCTCATAAAAAAGATAGCCAGCCTTATCGAAATAATCACTATCGTTATAGTCGCTGATCAAATAATCCAGTGTTTCTATGGATTTGTCCCAGTTCCGGTCCCTGTTAAAATTAAGCGCTGCATTATATAGGTGCTCGGGTATTTTATATATGGCGATGAAAGCATCATTGGTGGCGGGGAAATTTATCTTGATTTCTTCGAGTATCTCAACTGCATCAAGATAACTTTCGGCAGACTTCCCATATTCTTTTTCTTCAAAATATTCCTCTGCTAATTTTGAATGGCACTCAACCAGAATATTCTTTATTTTAAGATCCCGGGAAGTAAAAATTTCCGAATCTATGGCGTTTTTATAACTATCAATTGCTTCCAGATAATCTTTATTGGAATAGTAGGCAAATGAAATATTTTCCAGGGCACTGGCAGACAGCCGGCTGCTGGGGTAATTATTCAGCAGTGTCTTATAATAGCCTATCGACTCTTCGTAATTTCTATTGGCAAGACTTTTTTCTGCTTTATAAATCAGTGCTGTTGGGCCGAAAATATTCGAGAGGATTAATCCTGTAAGAAAAAGTATAAAGAAAAAAATAAAACAGGTACTTCCTATGGTTCTCCTTATGAAATTGAATATTATAAGTACAAGGCTTATTACTATTGCAGGTATGCTGATGAATGGCAATAAATCCCAGAATTTTCCCTTATCTATGTAAATAAGGTAACCCATACCTGTAATTATTAAAGTAAACAAGACTATGAAAAATATCGACCCGGGATCAAGTCTATATTTCTTTCTGTATGTATACATTATTTATACTTTTATAATGAATGGGAAGATATTAACATAAAAACTGATTATTAAAAATAAAGGCTATAATATTTAAAATAAGTATTATTATAATATATATTATGTAAGGATTCTATTTGATAGAAATACGGATAATAAGAAGAAACAAATAGATTGCGGATGTCAGGATATATTCTTTTTAAGTTCCATTATATAGGTATCCCAATATTTCCCATTATAAAAATGACTTTTCTTTTCGATTTTAATCAATTTAAAACCATACTTTTTATATACATTTATTGCACGGCGGTTATATCTATAAACTTCCAGTTTTATACTTTTAAGATTAAGATCAAACAACGCAAAATTTATAATGCTTCTTACTGTGTCCGAACCATAACCATGGTTCCAATAATCTTTTTCGCCGATCACTATACCCATCTCGCAGTTTTTATTTTCCCAGTCGATTTTATGCAGGGCACAGTTGCCTATATAAAGATTTGTATTTATATCTTCGATAGCAAAAACCACATCATTATTGGAGTTTTGAACAAATTCGAACCATTTGATTTCCTGTTCCTCCGTATAATCATCAAAACTATGGCTGAGGAACATGTTTACAGAAGGATCCTTTAACCATATCAAAGATTTTCCCAGGTCCTTTTTTCTCAGCACCCGTAATAGTGTTTTTTTGCCAGAAATTTTTTGAACCTGGCAGTTATTTAAAAATTTTTTCCCAGCCAAGCTGTTTATTGTTCTTTATTTTTACCAATTCTGCTTATAAATGCTTCTATAAGATCGATTGGAACAGGGAATATAATGGTTGAATTCTGCTCTGATGCTATTTCCTTCAAAGTCTGGAGGAATCTGAGCTGCACGGAAACCGGGTATTGACTGAGCACCTTTGCAGCGTCTGATAATTTTTCAGAAGCCTGGAATTCTCCTTCGGCATTTATTATTTTTGCTCTTCTCTCCCTTTCTGCTTCAGCCTGTCTCGCAAAAGCCCTTTGAATGGTCTGGGGTAGCTCAACATCCTTGATTTCAACTATCGATACTTTTATTCCCCATGGATCTGTCTGTTCGTCTATTATTTTTTGAAGCTCCTGATTAATCTTATCTCTCCTGGAAAGCAGGTCATCTAATTCCGCCTGTCCCAGTATACTTCGTAATGTGGTTTGAGCAATCTGTGATGTCGCCACTATATATCTCTCTATTCTTACCACACTTTTTGCAGGATCCATTACCCTGAAATATACTACTGCATTTACTTTTACCGGTACATTATCTCTGGTAATGATATCCTGAGGCGGCACATCCATTGTAACAGTTCTTAAATCAACCTTGATCATTTTGTCCACAAATGGGATTATCACGAAAATACCGGGTCCTTTTGTTCCACCTAACCTGCCGAATCTGAATATTACGCCTCTCTCGTATTCTCTTAAAATCTTAACAGCAGACAACAGTATTATTAAGAAAATAAGTACACCTAATACTATTCCTACCAATGCGCCTACTGACATTTTTACCTCCTTTTTATTTTTATTTTTTTTATTTACTCAATGCAGTTACCAGCAATGTCAGTCCTTCCAGGGATATTATTTTAACTTTCTGACCTTTTTTAATCCTCCTTCCGTCCCCGGATACCGCCTTCCAGATTTCTCCGGATACTTTAACCAGACCTTCAGGATTTAAATCCTGACAAACCACGGCTGTTTCTCCGATGAATCCTTCTTTGCCGGTAATTGGTTTTAACTTGTGAACTTTATAAACTGCTCTAATTACAATAATTATAAAACCGGATACTATTACTGAAGTGCTAATTATAAGACTTCTGGCTATTTTAAGATAGGGAGCACTGGTATTAATCAGCAGAAAAGATCCGATGATAAGTGAAGCTACTCCTGCTATTGATGGTATTCCGCCAAGATTCAGCACTATATCCAGTATAAATATGATTATGGCCAGGATTATAAGGGCTATTCCGGCATAGTTAATTGGAAGAATGCTGAATGAATAAAACCCGAGGATTATGAATAAAATACCCACAGCTCCTGAAATACCTAAGCCAGGCTGGGAGAATTCATAAATTATTCCAAATATTCCTATAATAAATAATATATAAGCGATATTTGGATTGACAATAATATGGAGGAACCTTGTAATAAAGCCCATTTCTATTCTTTCGGTTCCGGCAGTCTTCCCGTTTATAAGAAAGGCTTTACCTGATTTTTCTATGATTTTACTGTCTATCTTTTCAAGAAGATCTTCTATATTTGAGGCGGTAAGGTCTATCACCCCGAGCTCCAGTGCTTCAGAAGTTATAATAGAATCACTCTCTCTTACTGCCTTTTCTGCCCAGTCGGCATTACGTCCTTTGGATATAGCAAGATTTTTAATAAATGAAACTGAATCATTGGTTGCTTTATCCAGCATATCTCCTGAAATCTGCTGCTCTCCTCCAATATTGACAGGATGGGCGGCTCCAATATTAGTAAAGGGAGCCATAACAGCCAGGTCAGCAGCATAAGTTATAAATGTACCTGCAGAAGCGGCTCTGGCACCTTCGGGATATACAAATACTATGACTGGAATATTGGTATTTAAGATTTCCGTTATTATTTCTTTCATAGATGTTTCGAGCCCGCCCGGCGTATCGATTAGCATAATCAGGCCGTAACCTGAATCAAGTGATTTTTTCAAGCATTTTATTACGTAATTCGATATAGGAGGGTCTATTATTCCCGTAATCTCACAGGTATAAAAATTATTTATTTCTGTATATTCTTCATCACCGTTATTGTTTATATCACCGGATAAAGTTTTATCTACAGGCACAACTGCAAAAAATAATATAATAAATATCAAAAAAATTAAAAATTTGCAGAATTTTTTTTGCATAAGAGTTTGTTAATTTAATTTATTTACTTAATTTGGTTGTATTGAAAATATTTCTACCATATTATTATACTACAAAATTATTAAAAGGTTTGATACATTATATACCGGATATATAAATTTAATCGGTATTTATTAAGTTAAACTCAAAAAGTATGGAGGATTGAAATGGAAAAGTGGGAATGTCAGGTTTGCGGTTATATTTATGACCCGGAAAAGGGCGATCCTGAAAATAATATAAAACCCGGTACAGGATTTGAAGATTTGCCGGATGACTGGGTATGCCCCGAATGCGGAGCATCAAAAGATGAATTTGAAATATATGAAGGATAATGATTTATACCGGATCTAAATGTGCACCTTGATTGCAGAAACGGGACAACAGTCCAGGCACAGTTCGCACAGGATACATTTATCTTTGTTGAATTTTAATTTGAAGCTGCTGCTGTCAAGGGTCAGAGCCTGAGTGATGCATATGGAGGTGCAAATCCCGCAATCAATACATTTATTTTTACTTATTATTATATCCTTTGCGGCTTCCTGAACGGAAACACCTGTATCGGTAAGATATTTGATTGCGTCATCGATTAGAGCCTTATCACCCCTGAGCTCGATAAGCATTTTCCCTTCCATATCAGGGGTTATTTCGGCTCTCAATATATTGAATTCCAGATTAAATTCTTTTACCAGCTTATATGTGATTGGACTGGTGACTATGTTTTCCGGAAAACTGAGAACGAGTTTTCGTCTTACCATCAGAGTTCCTCCCTGCTGAGTATGTCAAGTGTGTTATATTTTTCTTCTGCAGGCAGCGGAGCGACATAGTTAGTCAAATAAAACTTACCCTTTTTTATTTCTTGCTTTAAAACGTTCGATATCTCGAGCGCCTTAAAATAACTGGAAATCGATCCTGTTTGAATGGATTTGCCTTTGATCTTTATTTTTCCGCTTCTGAGCTCGCGGTAATTTACCTTTCCGTAAGAAGGTCTGTTTCTTCTCTGGACGGAATAATCAAAAATCTCGGTATATATATCTTCGTCCCTGATTTTCAGAAATTCTACCATCTCTTCATCTATTACAGGAATAGGGACACCAATTCCTATAAATATAGTAACGCCATAACCCCGGAAGGTGCATGCCCTGAGGTATTCGGGTGACATCTCCTTTAGATTACCTATTACCGCAAGGGTTCCGGCCAGACCGGCCGGTGTGCCATTGGGCAGTCTCTCTTTTCCCGGATTATGCTGTGTGCCGTGCCAGGAAACATATCCCTGACTTCCTGCCAAAAAGATTCTTGTACCTATTCCAATGGTCCTGTAATATGGATCATTCAGCAGCGGGCTGAGCTGACCCGCGCTGCAATAAGTAACATTGCCGAAATTTGGCAGTAATTTTCCCATATATGTATGGATGGTTCTGTTGGAAGAGTTGGTCGCTGCCGTATAATTCTGATAAGCATTTCTGGGATTGAACAGATAAGCCTGGTTTATTGTATCTTTTGTTATGTATGTTTCTATTTCTCTTCTGGGATAACAATCGGTACCGGCCGAGGTTGCTCTTAGTTTTATTGGTTTGCCCGAAATCAGGTCCTCAATCACATGTGCCCCGCCGTAATTTAATCCTTCTGTTTCCGAAAGTTCGGTTGCTCCGATATATGCATCCACGGCGGCTATTCCGGCATATGCAGGAACGTCATTTAGCAGTACCCTGGTCATTTTTATGGGGGGATCAGAATGTCCGAAATTTAAAAATGCCCCCGAAGAGCACATAGGGCTAAAAGTTGCCGTAGTAACCACATCGACTTCTTTTGCCGTTCTTTTTATGCCTTTTTTTTCTGCATAATCTATTATTTCTTCAGCATTTAATACTACAACTTTTCCATTTTTTATTTTTTCATTAATTTCTTCAATTGTCCTGGTCATTTTATTTTAAATTCCTGATTTTAATTTAGTAGATTATAATACTCTAATATTTATATTTTTCCAACAACGGGCGGATCCTGGAATAGATTTTTATATGCCTGTGGAATATAATTTTTAGAGGATGGTCACTATAAAAATTATTAAAGTATTTCTCTGAGCAGCAAATTTTTTTAAACTAACGGTTTTAGAGAGGTAAGAATAACTATAATGAAACCCAGATTTAGAAATCCGCTTGTTCTGAGTATCGTGGCAACTTTCTTTCTGGTACCCGTTCTTATTCTGACGATGTATATATTTAATTCTGTCAATTGGATCATGCTGATCGTTACAGCTACTATATACCTTGCCATTATTTTTCTGGTTTTCTTATATTACGGAAGTATTGGCAGAAAGTAAGTCAAAAATATGCTTTATCATAGTGATATGGAATCGGATAGATTCAAAATAAGTGTCGAAAAATTATTTACGGATAAGCTTGACCAGGATAAAAACGTATATAGAAACCGGATTAAATATAAAGAGAGATATAATTGGAGGATAACATATAAATATAGTGATTTACTGGTCAGCTGCAATAAAGACGTAAGCTTAAGGCTTGAGAAATTAATCAAAGAAATTTACGATCTTCTGGAATCCTGCATAAAGAGAGAATCTGATTTCGAAAAAAGTCTGGTACCCCTGAAAATAAAAGAGTACTATCCGCCCATAGTAAGAAGGATGTGCCGCAAAGCTGCTATTTTCAATGTAGGCCCGATGGCTACAGTCGCTGGCGCGGTATGTGATTATATTGCTTCGGGTCTGGACAGTTATTGCAGGCGGTTAATAATAGAAAACGGAGGTGATATTTTTATAAAAAGCAACAGGGATATAAATATAGGTGTGTATCTCAAGAATAAATATTTTGCTGATAAAATATATTTAAAAATAAAAGCCGGTGATACACCATGCGGTATTTGTTCTTCATCAGGTATTTTTGGTCATTCACTCAGTCTGGGTAAAAGTGATCTTGTGGTCGTTCTGGCAAAATCGACAATCAGTGCGGATGGAGCTGCTACATCGATTGCAAATAAAATCAATACTCCTGCAGATGTTGATAAAGCCATAATTGACTATAAAAATAAAAAAGATATAAAGGGCATCCTGGTTATCAAAGATGATAAACTGGGCGTCTGGGGAAATATCGAACTCATAGGAAATTAAATTTTCTTGACTTTAAGGGATATATCTTCGATATCCTTTTTTTCATCTTTTGATTTAAAGATTTCGGCGTTTGCTCCAATAAGACTTTCTCCTCTGAATAGTCCCCCCTTGGCTATAGTCAGCAGAGCATCTTTTTGAGTCAGGTTCCCCATAAATTTTCCGGTTGGAGAGATTTCAACTTCTCCGGATGCTATCATATCTCCTTTGTATAAACCGGCTACTACGGCATCTTTTGTTCTGATGTTGGCTTCTACTTTACCTTCTTTTCCGATTGTGATTTCTTTTTCAGCCGTGATCTCTCCTGTTACCGTTCCGTCGATTCTTAGCGAGCCGGGGCAGTTGATATTTCCTTCTACTTTAACTCCCTCGGCAATTACAGTAATATTTTTTGCGCCTTTCACGTCAATATCTTTTCTTGAAAGCATATTTCTTCCTCCCTTGAATTTACTGCTTAGATTCTATGCCTGAATGTTTTTTGGAAAATATTATAGCACTTTTTGGCTAAAAATGATGGTATTTTTGTCACTTTAAATTTTATCCGTAAAAATATAAAATGATATCTAACATCAATTAATCTTACAAAAAATGAAAAATAGAGATTTATTTATCCATATTTCTGTGATGATTTTAATATTTATACTTATATCTCTCGCTGCCTCGTGCAGGACCGCGGAGCCGGTCAGCGAGGATGCCACAGAGATTGAAGAAACCGGAATCACAGAGGAAGACAGCGACCGGGAAGAGGCAGAGGGAGAACGGGTTGTCGAGGAAGTTACTGAAATAAAGCTATGGGCAAGTGACATTATTCCTGAAAATATTATCACGGGAATCAAAAACGAATTATATAAAGTTTTTGATGTGATAACAGTTGTGGGAAGCAAGGACGTTTCCGATGTATGGATAGAGGTCGATAACGGCCGGAAGGATTCGGCTGTAAACTGGATACTGGTGCCGGTAGTCTCGTTTTTCAGAAATTTCGATGATATATCCTTCGGGGATATAAAAGAATACTGGAAAGGAAACAAAGAAGCATTAAATTATATATCGGCAGATGGATCCGAAACGGAACTCATTTTAACCGAAAATGTTTTTGAGGCACTAAAAGTGATTCTGGGCGAGAGTGCAAATGAAAATATAAGAATAGTAACCGAATCGGAGTTGGGGACGGATATCGAAAATGATAACAGTTTTTCGATTATACCTTTCGAAGCCATAGAAAAAAAATATAAGGTTTTAAATCTGGACAGCATGTCCGTTTTTGATAAGGAATTGGATCCGGCTGCTTACGAGTTGAATTTAGGAATTAATGTGGGGACCAGTAATCCGGAATTTGAAAATGAGATTACCCTGAGTCTTGCGGGGGTTAATATTACAAACAGGGATCCCGGGAAAATGGCTTCTGTCATTATGACAGGAGTTACGGCACTTGCACGGGGAAAGACGATCGGCAGAAGAATGGACGAGCTCGGGGTCCTTTATCCCGCCGAAAAAATCGTAGATGTGCTGCTTGACGCGGATATAACACATATAAGTAATGAAATATGCTTTGTGGAAGGCTGCAGTTCGGAAAATAGGTTTCCTCTGCTGTGCAGCGATCCTGAATATATAGAGTTGCTGAAGTATGTTGGAACGGATGTAATAGAACTAACCGGGAATCATATGAATGATTATGGACCCGAATGGATGCTTTACACTCTGGATATATATGACAGCCTGGGATGGCCCTATTTTGGCGGGGGCAGAAATCTTGAAGATTCTTATAAGCCTGTATTATTCGAAATAAATGGCAATAAAATCGCTTTTCTGGGTGTCAATTCTTATGGTCTGGCCAATGCAAATGAATGGGCAAGAGAAGATTCGCCCGGGGCAGCGAAGTGGAACATATGGAATGAAGCGGAAGGAGAAAAAGATTTTGCAAAAATAGAAGGTATAATAAAAGAGTTGAAAGATACAGGATATATTGTAATTTTTACCTTTCAATATCAGGAAACTGAAAGTTACGGTCCCACTGAAAGCCAGGTCAGAGATTTTCAAAGGATCATCGGTGCCGGGGCCGATATAGTAAGCGGAAGCCAATCTCATTACCCCATGGGGATAGAACTTGCCGGTGATGGTTTTATAAATTACGGACTGGGTAATTTGTTTTATAATATGCGTGATATTTTAGGATTGAAACAGGGGATAATTGCAAAGCACATATTTTATGAGGGACGCCATATAAATACAATACTTATAACTACAATGCTTGAGAATCTCAGCCAGTTGAGACTCACCACTCCGGAGGAAAGGACATTGCTTTTAAATTCTATTTTTGCCGGCAGCATAAGATAGTTTATACTCATTGGACCGGCAATTTTCAAATCCCCATTACCAGTCAAATTTTACTGTTATGAAATCAATAAAATAAGAAAATTTTACATAGCCTTGATTTCCTGAGGGATAATATCAAATCTTATTTTCCGGATCCTTTTCTCCGAATATTATGGCAGAAAAAATATAAATTTCCGTAGTTAACTGTTTATAGCAGTCCTTGTTCAAACCGGCTTTGAAACAGGTCTGTTCCAGAAATTGGGTCCTGTTCCACTTATAGTCCGTGGCAACCTGAGGCAGAAGCAAGCCCTGGTAAAAACCTTTTTTTATAAATAATCCATGTGTTCCAACTTTTATCTCTTCCAGGTTTTTTATTTTCTCCAGTGGGGAAAGGACGGAAATCTCAATATCGATGTCTTCCAGTTCATTCAGAGAAACCGATGGGAATCTCGGATCTCTCATTGCCGATTCGATGGCCATATTCCTGACAGTTTCCCATAATGGGGTTTCGGCAGTTATATTGCCTATGCAACCTCTTAAATCGCGGCCCATGTGCAGGGTTACAAAAGCTCCGCACCTGGTTTTTAATACCGCATCGTTTATTCTGTATTCCGGAACAGTTGCGAAGTGAATCGTTTGGGTTATTGATTCCCGGGCTATTCTCAATAGCATCTTTTTGTGCTCCGGAGTAAGTTCGAGATCATCCATATTTCTCACCTTTTTAAATGATATTATTGAAACCGGAGATATTCATTTTTTATAAAAGACGGCCGAGAGATAACCGACTACCGCACTTCTATCTCCTGTAACATCTCCTGAATTTTTATAACTTAATATTCGGGAGGAATCTGCCCCCAATTCTTTTGAGGCAATCATAGCGGAAATCACAGGTCCACCTCCGCACATTTCAAGATCATTATTGAGAAAACCGGACATAATATCTCCGGAATTAAAATTGGTTATAAGATCCTTTATTTTCCCATCCAGAATCAAAGCGGTATCATAAGGATAATAATGAGATAGATCCGTACTCGCGATAATCAGGATATTGTCGTTTTTAAAAAGTTTTCCGATGGCGCTGCCCAGTTCTTTTATATTCTGGCTGTTTTGCTGTCCCATTACTACAGGCACTATCTTTATATTTTCAAATAAAACCTGCAGAAAAGGAAGCTGCACCTCCAGACTGTGCTCATTTCTGTGCCCGTACTTCGACAGCTCTATACGGGGACTTTCATCCGCAAGGATCCGTGATCTTTCTTTATCGACATATACCGTGCCCAGAGGCGTTCTGTAAGCGTCTCCGTTAAAAATAGAAATAAAATCAAAATATTCAGAGTGAGAAGGTGCTATTATAAAAATACTGTCGAATGTTCCTCCTTTTATCTGCTTGTAAGAGTTTGCAGCGACCTGACCGGAATAAATATATCCGGCATGAGGGCATATGATTGATTTAATGTTTCTTATATCGGCCGATTTTGCATTTATAAGAAAATCGTTTATTTGCCTGCGAAGCACATCCGGGTTGCCCGGATAAAAACTACCTGCCGCTATGCTTTCCCTGATATTTTCGGCTGATACCATAATAAACCTCCTGAAATGCTGCTTTCAG
>JAQUOE010000026.1 GCA_028717265.1 Actinomycetota bacterium | reverse complement strand
TCTTCGAAGAATATGGACTGGTTAAGGAGAATGACTGGGTATAGCGTGGTCACAGACAGCGTTGTTTCCAGAGATTACATGAACAGAATCGAAAGGATTCTAATCAAGATTTCCAATAAATATCGGAAAACGCTCAATGGGATAAAGATTAGAGATATAAATTTTCAAGATTACAGAAATGAAATAAAAAAACTCTGTAATGATATCTGGAAATCTCGATATAATAAATCCTATTTTTGGATTGGGAAAAGTCGCTTTTACCTGGAGAGTTTATGGTCCTGATAACTAAAGATAATTTAAAATTATCTTATATTATGAAATTAATAAATAAAATATGTTATATTAATATTTTGTAATAAAATATTCCTAAAAAAATATAAAAATAAACAATTAATAAGGAGCGGTAAATGAAAAAAATTATAATTTTCATTCTGGCAATGATTCTCTTCCTGGGCCTGATTCCTATTTCTTCTGGCTGTACACCGGAACTGATATTTGAGAATATAGTAATTTCTTCAGATATAGAAACCGATACATACAAACCCCTGGATATAAAGACTGAATTTGACACATCGGCAGAACATATATATGCAACAATAGAATATTCCGGCACAAAAGGTGGAGATATCTGGAGATTTAAATGGACAAATCTTGATACGGAAGAAATAGTTCTTGATAAAGAAGACCAATATGATCCGGATCAGAAGGAAAAATATATGGCAGGTATTGTTGAAACTGATATTTACCCTCTGGATGAATCATCGATTATTCCACCTGGCGATTATAAAATAGAGTTTTATAATAATGGAGAAATTATCAAAACCACTACCTTTAAAGTAAATAAACCCCGGGTTAAAATAATAGAGGTCTCACTTGCAAATCAAATCAATGAGATGGGCGCACCTGTTGCCATAACTCAGGAGTTCAAATCCAACGAAACTGTATACGCATGTGTAAAGGTCGATTTTCAAACTACCGGAAATACTGTAAAGGCGCAATGGAAATCAAGCACAGGAAAGTTATTAACGGAAGCAAGTCTGGACATGATAGAGTATCCTGATCCATCATATCTGACTTATAGCTTCCAATGGGAAACAGGGGTTATTCCAGCAGGAAGTTATAAAGTTGAAATATATCTAAATGATAGTTTATACGGTTCATTTGATTTCAGGGTTACTGAAGAAACCGCGGAGACCGCAGGGGCCACAACTACATTCGATCAGGGCATTCAATATTCCAGCACCGATTTTGGCTTTACGATAACGATACCTGATAACTGGACCTATGAAGAAAGTAAAACGGCGCAGGGAGAGATTAGCTTAAGTATAATCCCCCCTTCTCAGGATACACCAGTATTTTTGCAGTTTAATGCAGTATATCCGGAACTTTATTTACCTTACGAAGACTTCGCTGATAATGACTCGGCAAATTTCGCTGAGCAGCAGGACTGGACTTTTGTTGAGAATGATGGAAACGATGCTGTTCTGGAAAATGGTACTCCCTGCAAAGAATACTATTACAGCTATATGGATAATGATAATACCAGCTGGACAATGGCCTATTGCTTTGCTGAAAATGATGATAAGTTATATTTACTTATAGTTATTACGGATGAAAATAATAGTATTATAGCCAAGGATGCTTATGTTGGAATATTGAATTCATTAGTCTTCAATTAAAGTTATTACGGTAGTAGAGGTAATCCCTGCTACCGTAATTTTATATTTATAATCTCAGGATACTATTAGACACAAAACCCATATATTAAGACAATAAGATTGAGTTCTTATAAATCTTTTTTACTTTTCTCCCATAACCTGAATAAAAACATCACGTGAACGGGGCCTGTTGTCATGATCGATGACTATTATCTGCTGCCATGTGCCGAGAACCAATTGACCGTCCGACAGCGGCAGACAGATACCCGGACCCATAAATGTTGCTCTCAGGTGTGAAAATCCATTGTCATCGCCCCATGTCTGAGAGTGCCGGGTATTTTTACTTGCCGGAATAAATTCTTCCAGCTGCTGGCGCATATCTTCAACCAGAGCCGGTTCATATTCTATAGTCGAAACCGAAGCAGTTGAACCGACTATAAAAACATTCACCAATCCGTTTTTTATACCCGACTGCATGACAATGCCTTCTACTTCTCCGGTTATATCTTTGATATCCGAAAATCCTTTTGTTGATAGAGTGATTTTTTTACCAAATACCACAGGTTTTTCTCCTCGCTTTTAATTGTATTGGTTTATTTTGATTATCTGTAGGACAATTCTTATTCCTGCTTATTCTTCTCAACATGCATCAATCCGTAAACGACACTGTCTTCCAGCGCCTGCCAGCTGGCTTCGATTATATTTTCAGATACCCCTATCGTACCCCAGCTCTTTTCTCCGTCCGATGATTCGATCAGAACCCTTACCACCGCTCTGGTACCCTTCTTCTCGTTTAATACCCTTACTTTGAAATCCGTAAGGGTGATTTTTGACAGTGCGGGATAACGGCTTTCAATCGCTTTTCTTAATGCGCTGTCCAGAGCATTAACCGGACCATTCCCCTCGGCTGTTTCGATTATCCTGTCTCCGTTTATCTCTATCTTAACCGTAGCCTCGGAAAGCATTCTTCCGTCTTCTTTCTTCTCATTTAATACCCTGAAACTTTCCAGTTTGAAAAACTTTTTCTTCAGTCCTGTTATTTCCTTTACCAGTAATTCAAAACTCCCGTCAGCAGCTTCGAACTGGTAACCTTTATGCTCCAGATTCTGAACCCTGCTTAAGATTTCGCTTACTTTCTTTAAATCATCTTCCAGATTTATCCCAAATTCCTTTGCTTTAAGAATTATGGATTTTTTACCGGACAGTTCCGAAATCAATATTTCTCTCGTATTCCCGACTGCCTCCGGGTCAATATGTTCAAATGCCTTCGGTATCTTACTCACTCCACTTACATGCATGCCACCCTTATGAGCAAAAGCATTTCGTCCGACAAATGGCTGGCCGGGATTTGAAATCTGATTTGCGGTTTCACTGACGAATCTTGAAAGATTGGTCAGGTGTTTGAGGTTCCCTTCTTTCAAACAGCTTTTTTCAAGCTTTATTTCCAGATTGGGGATTATCTGGCAAAGGTCGGCATTGCCGCATCTTTCGCCATAACCATTTATTGTTCCATGTACCATCTTTATCCCCTTATTAACGGCTATCAAAGTGTTTGCAACTGCACAGCCGCTGTCATTATGAAAATGTATCCCGAGGGTTGCTTTCACACCCTTTTTTACTTTCTCTATTATTTCGATAACGTCATCCGGAAGCATTCCGCCATTTGTATCACAGAGAACAAGATAATCTGCTCCTGCTTCGAGAGCCGACTTTAACGTTTTTACGGCATACTGGGGATTTTCTCTAAAACCATCAAAGAAATGCTCCGCATCAAAAATCACTTCCGGGAAATATTTTTTTAAATATTCTATTGTATCAAAGATCATGCTCAAGTTGTTCTCCAGGGTGGTCTCTATAACCTTTTCGGCATGAAGAGCCGATGATTTACCTACAATACATATGCTATCTGCACCGGACTGGACCAGTTGCTTTATATTCTCATCCTCTTCCGCTTTTATATTCTTATATCTTGTCATCCCGAAGGCGATTATTTTCGAATAATCGAATTTTCTCCCTTTAAGCTTCTCGAATAATTCCATTTCTTTTGGATTGGAGGCAGGGAATCCTACTTCTATGTAATCAATTCCGATATCATCGAATCTTTCGATAAGCTGCAGCTTATCATTTACCGAAAATGATATATCTGCTCTCTGCGCACCGTCTCTAAGGGTGGTGTCCAGTATATATACTTTATCTTTCACTTGATTGTCCATTTTATTAATCAAATATCATATTTTTAAAGTTGATTACTTATTTAAATCTTCTTTGACAAAATTTATATATCCTCCGCTTTTTATTATTCCCTGTATAAATTCAGGCAGTGGATTTATATTAAAAACTTTATCTCTCGTGATATCTTTGATTCTTCCACTGCTGAAATCTACCTCCAATTCATCTCCGTCCTGTATGAAATCAGCGGCTTCCCTGCTTGAAATGACCGGAAGCCCTATATTTATCGAATTTCTAAAAAAGATTCTCGAGAATGACGCCGCGATTATAGCTTTGACACCGCTTGTTTTTATAGAAAGAGGTGCATGTTCCCTTGAGGAGCCGCAGCCAAAGTTATTGCCGGCAATTATGATTTTTTTTTCTTTTACTTTTTCCTTAAAATCCCTGTCGAGACCTTCGAAACAATGTGATGCCAGTTCTCTGTCATCCGAAGTATTCAGGTATCTTGCAGGTATGATCACATCGGTATCGACATTATCTCCATATTTTATCGTTCTTTCTCTTATAATCATTATATGACCTCCTCAGGCGTGGCAATTCTTCCGGCTATTGCAGAAGCCGCAGCTACTGCCGGACCGCTTAAGTAGACCTCGCTTCCAGGATGGCCCATCCTTCCAACAAAATTCCTGTTGGTGGTCGATACAGCCCTTTCACCTTCGGCAAGAACCCCCATATATCCTCCCAGGCAGGGCCCGCAGGTTGGAGTACTTACCACACAGCCCGAATTTATAAAAGTCTCGATATAGCCTTTTTTTAGTGCTTCGAGATATATGTTTTGAGTAGCAGGAATTATTATGACCCTTATGTTTTTGTCGACCTTTTTACCTTTTAAAATTTCTGCAGAAATTTTTAAGTCTTCCATCCTGCCATTAGTGCAGGAACCAATTACTACCTGATCTATATTTATATCTTTCAGGTCCTCCGCATTTTTTGCATTCGAAGGCAGGTGAGGCGCAGCCACCTGTAGTTTTATATCAGAGCAATCTATATTATAAATCTTTTCATATTCCGCATCCGGGTCGCTCCTGAAGATTTTATAATTTCCATCTGATCTAAACTTTAAAAATTCTTCGGTTATCTCATCGACCTCGAATATTCCAAACTTCCCGCCTGCTTCTATCGCCATATTCGACATAGTAAATCGGGAATCCATTGACAGCTTGCTTACAGCGGATCCGCTGAATTCCATAGACTTATAAAGTGCGCCTTCCACTCCGATAAGACCAATGGTATGAAGTATAAGATCCTTCCCTGTTATCCATTTCCTTAAGTCTCCGCTGTACATGAATTTTATTGTTCGTGGTATCATGAACCAGAGTTTTCCTGTAGCCATTGCAACGGCCACATCGGTACTCCCAACACCGGTCGAAGCTGCTCCAAGCGCTCCGTAAGTACATGTATGAGAGTCTGCTCCCACTATGAGATTACCGGGAAGCACCAGTCCGAGTTCGGGAAGCAGAGCATGCTCTATGCCCATTTTTCCGATTTCAAAATAATTTTTAATATCCTGTTCCCTTGCAAATTCTCTCATGAACTTACACTGCTGGGCCGATTTTATATCTTTATTGGGAGCAAAATGATCCGGTACTACGACTATTTTATCTCTGTCAAAAACTTTTCCGGTCCCAATTTTATTAAATTCCTCGATTGCGATCGGAAGTGTGATATCATTACCAAGGACTATATCCACATCTGCATTTATGATCTCTCCTTCCGATACATGATCCCTGCCGCAGTGACAGGCAAGTATTTTTTGAGCTATTGTCTGAGGTTTCTGTTTATCGTCCAACTTTAAAAATCCTCTTTCCCTTCCTGATTTTTAATTTTAGTATTTTAATTTTTTTATATATTTATTAAAGATTTGTACTTTATATTTTTTTAATCGGCACTATCTATGATTCTGTTCATCGCATCAATATAAGCCTTAATGCTTGCCTCTACGATATCCGTACTTATGCCGCTTCCCATCACTTCTGTTCCGTTCATACTTATCACTACCCTGACAGAACCCAGTGCGTCCTTACCTCCCGATACTGCTTCTATTTTATATTCCATCAGTTTTGCGTTTATTTTCGTTATTTTGTCTATTGCTTTAAAAGAAGCATCTACCGGGCCATCACCTTCCGAGGAACCTTCATTAATCTTACCGGCTATTTCTATACCTACTTTTGACGATGAACGTATATCCGAGCCGCTCCTTACTTCGTAATATTTAAGCACGAAATGTTCCGGAACTTCCCGCATCTCGTTTTCCGCTATTGCCCGGACATCCTCATCATTTATTTCTCCTTTTTTCTCTGCAAGGTCCTTGAATCTATCAAAAGCTTTCTCGAGGTCGTTCTCATTAAGCCGGATTCCGAGATCAGCAAGTCTCTCTATAAATGCATGCCTGCCCGAATGCTTACCAAGTACCAGTTTCGATGACTTTAACCCGATATCTTCGGGTTTTATAATTTCATAAGTCGATCTGTCCTTAAGCATCCCATCCTGATGTATTCCGGCTTCATGACTGAATGCATTTTTTCCGACTATCGCTTTATTTGGTGCGACAGCATATCCGGTGAGTGATTTTACAATACTGCTCGTTCTTGTGATTTCACCAATATTAATATCGGTATATACTCCTAAATCTTTTTTTCTGGTATCTATAATCATAGCAATCTCTTCCAGCGATGCGTTGCCGGCTCTTTCGCCAATGCCATTGACGGCACATTCAATTTGTTTTACTCCGTGTTCTATGGCCATGAGTGAATTGGCAACTGCAAGACCCAGATCATTATGACAGTGAACACTTAATATCACATCTTCTATCCCGGCGGTATTTTCGAAAATAAAATCTATCATCTCTCCGAATTCGCTTGGAATAGCATATCCTACCGTATCCGGGAAATTTATTATTCCGGCCCCGTTCCTGATTGCCATTTCAAATAATCTGCATAAAAATTCCCGGTCACTTCTGGTCGCATCCATAGCCGAGAATTCGACCAGGTCGGTATATTTGAGGCTTCTTTTTACGGCTTCCCCTGCAAGCTGAAGTACTTCTTCTTTGCTTTTCTTTAATTGATATTTCAGGTGAATATCGGATGAAGATATGAAAGTGTGTATTACCGGCTGTTCCGCACCCTTAAGAGCTTCTCCGGCTGCATCTATGTCTTTAGGATTTGCTCTGGCAAGAGCCGCGATCTTTCTATCCCTGATTTTAGCTGATATTTCTTTTACTGAATGAAAATCACTTTTTGATGAAATCGGAAAACCGGCTTCTATTACGTCTACGTTTAATCTTGAGAGCTGCTGGGCTATCTCCAGTTTCTCTCTGGTATTCAGATGTATGCCAGGTGCCTGTTCACCATCCCGCAATGTCGTATCGAATATATAAATCCTATTTTTAATATTTTCCATATAAGCCCACTCACCCTTAGAATATCAGTTTTCTGTTGTTAGATCTTACAGAAATCTTTAATGAAAAAATTAGTTTCTTCTTTGAACCTTTTTAATATAGAGTAACTATCTTTATATTTTTAAAACCAGAAAGTTTTTTAAACTCCTCAAGCATTTGAGGGGTTACCTCATTGTCCAGATTTAAACCCATTACCGCATCTCCGCTCATTTTTTTTCTCCCCACATGCATGGAAGCAATATTAACGTTCAGTTTGCCAAAAGCAGATCCTATCTTTCCGATCTGGCCCGGAATGTCCTCATATCTTATAAATGCCATAAACTTCGAAGGAACCATGTCTATTTCAAATTTATCAATAGCTATAAATCTTGGTGTGTCTTTCTTACCGGTCGTTGCACCGGAAATTGAAAGCTCGCTTTCCTTTCCTTTACCCTCCAGAGTAATCAGATTTATGAAATCTTTCGATTGGCTGCTTTTTACTTCTTTTACTTTGAGTCCCATTTCTCTTGCCAGCAGATCCACATTCACCAGATTTACATTTTCCGCAGAATATTTTTCCAGTATCTTTACCAGAATGAGCGAAGTCAATACTCTGACATCATATTCGGATACTTTCCCGTAATAGCCTATCTTCAGGCTGTCCAGGTTGCCCTCAAATAAATTTATAAACAGGCTTCCCATATTTTCGCATAACTCGAAGAAGGGAGATAGAATATCGATCAGTTCGGGCCTTATAACAGGTGCATTTACCGGAAATGAAGCAGACTTTCCGCAAAGGACATTTATGACCTGGTCCGCAATAGTAATTCCCGCCCTGTCCTGAGCTTCGGTGGTAGATGCTCCCAGGTGCGGCGTGCAGACTACTTCTTCAAGCTTGAAAACAGGAGAATCGGTACATGGTTCCGATTCATAAACATCCAGAGCTGCTCCGCCTATCTGTCCATCCTTGATTGCTTCTGCCAGATCTTTTTCAACAACAATGCCGCCCCTTGCAACGTTCAATATTATCGTTCCTTTTTTCATCTTATAGAATGCAGCTCTGTCAAACATTCCCAGAGTGTCTTTGTTTTTAGGTAGATGTATAGAAATAAAATCGGCTTCTTTATATACATCTTCAAGCTTTTCGGCTTTTTTTATTTCAAGCTGTTTAAACCTATCTTCCGATACAAATGGATCATAGGCAATAACTTTCATGCTCAGCCCTATTGCTTTTTTTGCCACCAGTCCGCCAATCTGTCCAAAGCCTATGATACCCAGTGTTTTTCCTTCCAGCTCGATACCCTTGAATTTTGACTTTTCCCACTTACCGTTCTTAAGTGAAAAATTTGCTTCAGGGATCTTCCGTATCAGAGAAAGCATAAGTGCTATTGTATGCTCTGCAACAGTAACGGCATTACTTGTAGGGGCATTTACCACTATAATACCTTTTTTAGTTGCCGCGCCGACATCCACATTATCCACTCCTATGCCTGCCCTTCCGATGATTTCGAGCTTATCAGATGCATCAATGATATCTGCCGTTACTTTTGTGGCGCTCCTTATTATCAGAGCATTTACACCTTTAATCTCTTCTTTAAGCTTTTCCGGTGCAAGTCCTTTTTTCTCTTCAACAATAAAATGCTCCTCAAGCTTCTTTTTTGCATCGGCTGAGATCCCATCGGTTATTAATATTTTTTTATTCATACTTTTTCCTCTATAAATTGTTTTATTATTTTTTTCGGATTCCCATTTTTACCCGTTATTTAGATAATTGTTTTCCACAAATATCCTTTCGGCTTCTGATACGCCCGAACCTATTTCAAGTTTATAACCCAGTTCCAATAATGTTATTTCCAGTGCCGATATTGCGACAATAACATCAAAGATCCCAACATATCCCAAATGCCCAATCCTTATAATCTTCCCTGTAAGCTTGCCCTGCCCACCTGCTATGGTCACTCCGTATTTTACTCTCATAATCTTTGTAAGTGCTTTGGCATCTATTCCCTCAGGTACTATTATTGAAGTTACGGAAAAACCTCTTTTGGCTTCATCTTTCACTAAAAGCTGAAGTCCTATTTTTTCAATTGCTTTTTGTGTTGCGAGTGCAAGTACCCTGTGCCTTTTAAATACATTTTCGAGACCTTCTTCAAATACCATATCCAGCGCTTTGTTCATGGCCACAATTATTGATATCCCGGGGGTCCACGGTGTCTGAGGTGGTGTCTTCTGTGAATAATTTTTTGCTGCCGCCAGATCAAAATAAAAGCGGGGAGTATCTGATTTTTCATTCAACTTCCATGCTTTTTCACTTACACTTATGAATGCAATTCCTGTCGGTGCACTCAATCCTTTCTGAGATCCTCCTATCACAACATCCAGACCCCATTCATCTGCTCTCAGGTCCGATGCTCCGAGCCCGCTTATCACATCCGCAATAAGAATTGCCGGAGTGTTTTTTACGATATCCGCAATTGCTTTTATATCATTTATAGCACCGGTCGATGTCTCGCTGAACTGAACCATTACTCCTTTGATATCCGGGTCGTTGTCCAGAGCTTTCTTTACATCTTCCGGATTTGCTGCATCTCCCCATTCATAATCAAGTGAAATTACTTCCAGACCGAACCTGCTGCTAATTTTTTTGAATCTTTCTCCGAAATTTCCTACACTCACTACGAGCACTTTTTCCCCTCTGGAAAAGAAGTTTGTTACCCCCGCTTCCATACCCCCGGTACCTGAAGAAGTCAGTATAAAAAGATCATTAGTTGTTTTAAAAAGTTTTTTCAGTTTTTCTGTGACCTCGATAAATATTTTTGAGAATTCCGGTGATCTATGATGCATAAGAGGTCTGGCATGTTCCATCAGCACTTCTTCAGATATCGGAGTAGGACCCGGAGTCATTATGTATTTTTTTACCATTTTTAAGTTTCCCTTTCTAATAGCTTCATATTAAATATATTTTTTTTCAAAAATGCATCTTTTTTATATCGCAATCTTAAAAAACATATCTTCTCAATTTAATCTTTACTGCCCCTGCTGCATGCAATTTTACCGGTTCTCACCAGTTCAAGTATCCCAAAGGGCCGCAGAAGATCTTCCAGGGCTCTTACCTTCGTGCTGTTTCCGGTAATCTCAACCATCAGAGATTTCCTGGCAACATCTACGATATTCGCCCTGAAAACATTCACTATTTCAAGTATTTCTGGTCTGGCTTTGGAATCAGCACTTAATTTTATCAGTACCAATTCTCTTTCTACAATGTTTGACGGATTCAGTTCCTGTATTTTTATTACATTTATTAACTTATAAAGCTGTTTTATAATTTGTTCGATGCTGTGCTCTTCCGCATTAACCTCAAGAGTAATCCTGGAAATCTTTTCATCATCAGTGGGTCCTACTGCCAGACTTTCAATGTTAAATCCCCTTCTGCTGAAAAGCCCGGATATTTTTGCCAGTACTCCTGCTTTATTCTCAACTAAAACCGATATGATATGACCCATAATACTCCACCTTTCATATTCTATACACCTTCTAACATTTCACTTTCCAACATTTCACTTATCGGAGAACCCGGGGCCACCATAGGGTAAACATTCTCTTCTTTGTCTATCCAGAAATCTACCAGGACAACATTATTTATACCCAGAGCCTCTTTTATGGCACCTTCAACCTCTTCCTTTTTTTTAACACTTATGCCAACCCCTCCATATGCTTCCACGAGCTTTACAAAATCGACACAATTATGGATACAGGTCTGGGAATATCTTCTTTTGAAGAAAAATTCCTGCCATTGCCTGACCATACCCAGATATCCATTGTTAAGAAGCATTATTTTTATATTTATTTTATTTGTAACCGCCGTTGAAAGTTCCTGTGACACCATCTGAATACTGCCGTCCCCGGCTATATCTATTACCGTTTTATCCGGTCTGCCGATTTTTGCACCTATCGCTGCAGGAAGTCCGAATCCCATGGTACCCAATCCTCCCGAAGAAACCAGTGTTCTGGGTTGGGTGAATTTATAAAATTGTGCCGCCCACATTTGATTCTGGCCCACTTCCGTACAAATAATAGCATCGCCTCCGGTCAGTTCATAGATTTTCTCTATGACATAAGCGGGCTTTATCTTACTGGAATTCCTATCATATTTAAGAGGATAAGCGTTCTTCAGATATTTGATCCTTGTCAGCCAATCTTTCCTGTCCGGAATCCCTTTCTTTTCGATATAATTTTCGTATTCGTTCTTTAAGTCGGTAAGAACGATTTTCGCATCTCCTACGATTGGTATCAATACTTTGACATTCTTGCCAATTTCCGCAGGATCTATATCTATATGAATTATCTCGGCATTTGGTGCGAATTCAGATAACTTACCGGTAACTCTATCATCGAATCTGACTCCTATTGCAACAATGAGATCTGCTTCCGTAAACGTAAGATTTGCATATTTGGTTCCATGCATTCCGGCCATGCTTAATGACAGCTGATTGTCTTCCGGAAAAGAACCCATTCCCAGAAGTGAGGTGATAACCGGAATTTTTGCAATCTTTACAAATTTTTTTAAAACATCACTTGCTCCCGAAGAAATGATTCCCCCTCCGGCAAAAATTACAGGCTTTTTGCTTTCGGCTATTCTTTTTGCTGCCTGTTTGACCTGCTTTAGATTGCCTTTGATTGTTGGTTTATATCCCGGAAGATTTATTTCTACCTTAAAGTTTTCGTCTATAAGATCTGTTGTTACATCAAGCGGAATATCTATCAGAACCGGACCCGGCCTGCCGGTAGAAGCAACTTTAAAGGCTTCTTTTATTACTTTTGGAAGTTCCCTGACATCTTTAACAAGATAATCGTGTTTTGTTACAGGCGCAACTATGCCTGTTATATCCGCTTCCTGGAAAGCATCTGTGCCTATCTGGGCTCTGCTCACCTGTCCGGTTATTGCTACCATGGGTATCGAATCCATATATGCATTTGCAATACCTGTTACCAGATTGGTTGCTCCCGGACCGGAAGTGGCAATACAAACCCCGGTCTTTCCTGTAACTCTTGCATATCCGTCTGCTGCATGTGCCGCTCCCTGCTCGTGCCTTACCAGTATATGTTTTATATCACTGTCAAATAAAGCATCATATAAAGGAATCACCTTACCCCCGGGATATCCGAATATTACTTCTACTCCCTCTTCCTTTAAACACTTTATTATCATTTGTGCACCGGTAATTTTAGCCATCTTTCACTCCCCATATTTGTAACAACTTTATAACACTTAAATATTTTGATTATTATATCATTATTTTATTCTTTTTTAAAAAATTAAATTTATAAACTTTTAAAATTATATTAATATAGCCCCTTTTGCTGCAGAGGTCACCAGCCTTGAATATCTCGCAAGATAACCTTTTTTTATCTTTGCTTCCGGAGGATTCCAGTTTTTCATTCTCTCTTTGATCTCCTTATCACTTATAAGAAGATTTATCTTTTTTTCAGGTATATTTATTTCAATTATATCTCCTTCCCTTATTATACAGATAGGACCTCCTGCCTGAGCTTCCGGTGATATATGGCCAATAGAAGCTCCTCTTGTGGCACCGGAAAACCTTCCATCAGTAATCAGGGCAACTTCTTTATCAAGTCCGATCCCCGCTATGGCTGAGGTAGGAGCAAGCATCTCTCTCATTCCGGGTCCCCCTCTGGGACCTTCATATCTTATTACCACTACATCTCCGGAAATTATTTTTCCGTTCATTATTGCCTCAAGAGCTTCCTCTTCGCTATCGAATACCCTGGCTTTTCCTTCATGGGTATACATCGAAGGATCCACTGCTGATTTTTTAACGACACATCCATCGGGTGCAAGATTACCGTACAGAACTGCTATACCCCCGTCTTTTGAATAAGGATCCGAGGCTTCTCTTATAACCTCTTTATTCAATATATCCGCCCCGCATATATTATCTCTTACTTTCCTGCCGCTTACAGTTTCAAGATCGCCATTTATCAGGTTATTTTTTAAAAGCTCATTCATAACGGCTTCTACTCCGCCGGCTCCATATAAATCTTCCATGTGATGTTTGCCTGCAGGGCTTATTTTGCATAAGTTAGGTGTCTTTCTGCTTATTTCATTTACGAGATCCAGCGTAAATCCTATTCCTGCTTCATTAGCGATCGCAGGCAGATGAAGAACAGTATTTGTTGAGCAGCCAAGCGCCATATCTACTGAAAGTGCATTTTTTACCGCATCTATCGTTATTATATCTCCGGGTTTTATATTATTATTAACAAGATCCATAATTTTGATTCCTGCAGTTTTTGCCAGCCTTAATCTTTTTGAATAATAAGCAGGGATGGTTCCATTTC
Source organism: Actinomycetota bacterium (assembly GCA_028717265.1). Classification (GTDB taxonomy): domain Bacteria; phylum Actinomycetota; class Humimicrobiia; order Humimicrobiales; family Humimicrobiaceae; genus Hydromicrobium. The sequence continues at coordinate 9,275 of JAQUOE010000026.1, read as the reverse complement.
CCGGCAGCGCTATTCCTATTGCTTCCGAAAGACAGTTCATTGAATTAGCTGTGAACATTCCTGCGCAGCTTCCGCAGGTAGGGCACGCTTCATTTTCTATCGACTTTAAATCTTCTTCTGTATATTCTTGTTTTTCATATTTACCGATAGCATCATAACAGGTGCCGTAATCAAGGGATTCACCTTTGAATTTACCCGACAGCATGGGCCCGCCGCTTATCAAAATAGCAGGAATATTGAGCCTTAATGCAGCCATCATCATCCCGGGAACGATCTTATCGCAGGAGGATATGAGTACCAGGCCATCAAAAGGATGAGCCGTTGCTACTGCTTCGATGCTGTCGGCTATTATTTCCCTGGTAGCCAGGGAATACTTCATACCGATATGATTCATCGCCACTCCATCGCATACGCCTATCGTAGAGAATTCCTGTGGAGTTCCCCCGCCAATCCTTATTCCGGCTTTTACCGCTTCGGCAATACTTTTAAGATGCATATGACCAGGGATCAATTCATTTGCGGAATTGACAACCCCGATTATAGGCTTACCTATTTCTTCGTCGGTAAATCCCAGGGATTTTAAAATAGATCTATGAGGCAGCCTTTCGACCCCTTTTTTCATTATATCGCTTCTCAATTTTCCTCCTGTTCTCTGAAATTTATTTAAAATATATTTTAATGATATAACCAATAATCTTAAGATTCTTATTAAGGATATTACAGGATTATAAGGTTAAGGTAAATTATAATATCCTGTAATCAGGATAGAATACCCACCAAAACCAGCAGACTGATTAGAATTAAAGGAATACAAACAAAAAGAAAAATAATATTTACTTTATTGCAGCTAAAATGGGCGTCTATGGAGCTATTTTTAAGTTTTTCAGCAAACATATACTTATTTGTATTCATAATAGTCATCGAAAATTTATTTGAAAAAATATGATAGCATAGAAACATTACTAAAACAATTAAAAATTTACAGGGTCCGCACCTTGCCGGCCGAACCCTGTAAATTCAAACATTTATCAGTATTTTATTATAATTTTTATTCAGAAGAAACTCCAGGTTCTATAATTTCAACCTCCGTTCCTTCTTTGAACTTAACATCTTCACCTCTGTTTATGGCTTCCTGTGCTTTCGACCTGTACTCCTGGGCCTGTATATGTTTTTGATTCAGGTTCAGTACGCTATTAAAATGCTTTATGGCTTCCGTATAATATTTTAATCTGTACATAACGAGCCCCTGCTTGAATTCTTCATCTACCATACCTTGCTTATTTGTAACACCATTTCTGCTCAACATCTCTTTTATATCGTTACTGGGTCTTAAGTAATTATTGGTCTCATCTGTAAGCATGGTTAGTATTCCTACAACCTGGCCGTTAGAATTAAGAACAGGGCCCCCACTGTTTCCCGGTCTGGCATCCCCCTGGACCTGAAGAACCTCCGTACCGCTCAGCATCAGTCTTCCGCTTATATTGCCGTTCGTTATGGTAGGATTCAATACGTTCTCCTGACCTATATCGGAAGTCCATGGATATCCTATTATCGTAAGATTGTCCTGAACTTCCATCGTTGAAGAGTCCCCGACCATTGCCCCTGAAAGAGCCTTTCCGGTCTGAGGCTGTATTCTTATAAGGGCAATATCTCTCTGATCCCAACCGCTGAAATCTATTACTTCAGCCCTGATAAAAGTCTCATTATCTGCAGGATTATCGGGTATTCCCGAACTAGCAGCGTTGAACTGTACATAAACCTCTCTGTCAAAGGAACCGCCTTCGAATCCCTCGACCCTTATATTCTCATATGCCCAGTTCCATTCGGTATCTGACCAGTCATCCAGCTGGCTGCCATAAGTTTCGGTTAAATAAGTGTATATCAGATCATATTTGAAATCCGCTTCGCTAATCTCAACCATATGACCTGCGGTGATTATATGGCCCGTATCTGGATTTACGCAAAAACCCGTACCTACAAAAGCTTCATAATAAGCATCGCTCCATACATTATCCCAGGGATCAAGAACATAACCCCAATAATAAGAAGTTATGAAACAAACCGAAGGTTGAGTTAAGATTACCTGATCCTGAGAAGTAAGGTTATATGTAACACCCTTCTCTTCACAGCCAATACCCGTAGCACTGACAACAAAAACCAGAATCAGACATAATAACAGCCATTTAAATTTTTTACCCATTTTCACCCCATCCTTATTATTAAAATCTAAAATATTTTTATTAATATATATAATATTTGATTATATTTTCTTTTCTCAGGTTAGTCAATAAATATATTAAATTATTATTATATTTTTGATAATACTTATTATAAATAATTTTTATAAATAAATATAAAAAAAATATTTTTAAGTAATAATTTTATTAGTTATTTAAAATTTTTTTATAATATTCAAGGTATCGCGGCACTATCGATTTACTATCAAAAAATTTAGCTCTTTCTCTGGCTTCTAAACCCATTTCTGATCTGATTTCCTTGCTTTTAAGTATTTTCACGACCGCTTCGCTCATAGAATCAATATCTCCGGGATCGAATAAATAACCTGATTTACCGTTTTCAATTACTTCTTTCAATCCTCCTACATTTGTTCCGATAACAGGGACTTCGCAGCTTAACGCTTCTAATGCAGAAAGTCCGAAACCTTCACTCTTTGAAGGCAGCATATAGACATCGCTGATATTAAGAAGCGGGATTATATTTTCCTGGACACCAAGGAAAAAAACACTGCTACTCAGATCGAATTTAGACACCAGATTCCTGATTTTGCATATATCGGGCCCATCACCTACAAGAAGCAATTTACCTTTTACCTCTTTACTGACTTTCTGGAATACTTTAACGATATTTTCTATTTTTTTAACCGGTCTGAAATTGGAAATATGTATAATTACTTTGTCATCCGAATCAACAAATTCCATATTTTCTCTGTTTTTTGAGGTCCTTTTATATTTTTCGGTATCCACAAAATTATAAATCACTTCTATCTCTTTATTTGTCTTGAAAATCTTTTGAGTCGTTTCTTTAAGATAATTTGAAACACAGGTGACACCATCGCTCTGTTCTATACTGAACCTGGTGATCCTGTAAAAAGACTGATGGTTCCCCACAAGCGTGATATCAGTTCCGTGTAAAGTTGTTATAAACCTTATCCTGTCCCCTATTATTTTCTTTGCCAGATAGGCTGAAGTCGCATGGGGCATAGCGTAATGCACATGAAGAAGATCCAATTTTTCCGATTCTATGATTTCAGCCATTTTTGCACTCAATGAAAGGCTGTAAGGAGGATACTTGAAAAGGGAGTATTCCATGGTTTCGACTTCATGGAAAAAAATATTCCTGTAAAATCTGCTCAATCTGAATGGAAGGCGATAGCTTATAAAATGTATGTTGTGCCCTCTTTTTGCGAGCTCGATACCCAGTTCGGCAGCTACTGCTCCACTGCCTCCGTAAGTCGGATAACAGGTCATTCCTATATTCATATATTCTTCTCGCTATCAACTCAGAGAATTACGGATTTAAAAATAAACCGTATATAGTCTAAAGATAAACCGGATCCATTTTCATAATTTTTACTTCAAATATTTAAAAAATTCAAGAGGATCATCGATCCTTATGCCGGATTCCATATAATATGGTTCTCCGTATTCTGCCTTTACTTTTAATCCCGAGCATTGATGTCTGCTGTTTACTATATTGAAGAAATATCTGGAAGCTATATGAGTAACTTCTTCTTTCGGGACATCGCTGTAGAACTGGGATGCATATGCAGCGACCGCATTTGATTTCTGTTTATAATACTGGCTTATATCTATTATAAAACTTGGTTCGAACTCGTAATGAAGCATATAACTTAACACTACATAGGGCCTGTGGTTACCGGAGCCGGTTTTGAATTTTCTGAGTCCGGAGATAAAAATAGCATCTTTCAGAAGCTTATAGGAATTTTCATGATCGGGATGTCTGTCTTTCCAGAAAGGCATGAGTACGAGATCAGGTCTATACTTTCTTATAGAATTTATCACTTTCAATCTGCTTTCAGGATCGTTATTGATATTTCCATCTTCAAGTCCCAGATTTTCTCTGATATCCAGTCCCAGGATCCTGGATGCTTCTTTTGTTTCTTTTTCTCTGGTTTCAGGATCACCGTTAGTGGAAAGCTCAGCTCTTGTAAGATCTATTATCCCTGTTTTGTAACCCTTATCTTTTAATTTTAAGAGAAGCCCTCCGCAGCCCATTTCTGCGTCATCCGGGTGAGGGCTGAAAGCAATCGCATCTATTCTATTTTCTTTTCCCATTATCTTCCTAAAGAATTTCCAAAAATTTATGTGAAAAATCCATTGGTTTGATTGCAGAATCTATATCATTTAAAAACTCAAATCCATATTTATTCAGATAACTGAATATATTAATCTCTCGCTCCTGTAAATTTCCGTTCGGGAATATATTCGTATAAATTTTCTTCACTGTATCTACAACCAATTCATCCTGTTTTTTTAATCCGGAATACACTTTCTTGTTTAGAACCTTTATTTCCTTTTTCAAATTTCTTTTAATTCTATCAAAAGAATCCGAAATATTCATTTCAATATCTAAAAAAACTCTTTCCAGTTTCTCCAGTCTTGCGCCGATATCTTTTCCCAGATCCAGTATTAACCCTTCCGTATCGATTTCCATTCTCTTCCTTATTATTTGTTTTGTCATCTCTTCTTCGTCCGAGGCCAACATTTCATCCGTAATTTTAAACTTTTTAAAAAACTTCTTTATTTTCCTTTCGATTATAGTTGCGGAAAACCTTGGATATATTACCGGCATTTTTAAACCATAAAGATCATAAACAGCTCTGAACTGAGAAAAGTAACTTATTTCCCCCGGCCCGCAAATCGAACATAAAACCGGCAGCAGGCTATCCTGAAATAAAGGCCTTAATACTACATTCAGGCTGATACTCTCCGGACTACTTACAATTAAATCCCAGAATTCCTTTTTATCATACACCTTATCTTCGATCTTAAATGAATCCTCGCCATCCGGGTATATTCTTTTTCTTATGCCGCTCTCACAATAGAAAAAATCAAGTATTTCCGTTACTGAGTTTAACTGATTGTGATAACCGCTGCTATTTAATTCTTCACCGGTTGAATTTATCAGACCGCTTATCCTGTTATGATTATCCACATCAAATTTCAGCAGGTTCTGGCTTGATTTCTTTAAATAGTTATCAGCTGGATCTATAATAACGAGACCACGATCCGAAAACATCCTGGTAATAACACCAGAAAAAAAAGTAGTAATATTTACCCTGTTTCTTTCAGAATAATTCTTATTGATATCCGAGAGACTATTTTTTAAAAAATCGATAATCCCGGATTTAAAACCAGTTGGGCGCAGAAGGTCCTCCAGTCTTTCGATCAGACCTTTTAATCTGTCTTCCGGAAGATCGATATCCGAATATCTTGTCTTTTTGTTAAAACCTGAAAGATCGAGTTTTATATTTGAAATCTCACCATTAATTATATTAAGATTATTGATCTGGTCCGCACTGTCATCGTCAGATGCGTTCCAAAAACACGGAATCACCGGTATCTCCAATTCCCTGTGAAAAAAATTACTTAACTTCAATATGGTGAGTATCTTAAATATCATAAACAGAGGACCTGTCAGTAAGCCGGGTTGCTGTCCGCCTATTATTACTACTGATTTACTGTTTTTAAGTTTTTCTATATTTTCTAAAGTTTTTTGGCCGCAGCCAATCTTTTTATTGTAATTTTCTAATATGCTGCAAATTTCCGTTCTTTTTTCTCCATCATAGTCCGCTTTTATATCAAAAACTCTTTTTTTATAACTTTTTATATCCCTGTAATCGTATTCATAGAATTTACTGATATTTTTGTAATCAAAAATATAATCCAGAAACAGATTATTATAGTAAAACTTCCCGGTTTTTATTTCTCTTGATTCCATCATTTAATGTAAAACCTTATTAAATAAAAAACTAACCTGTATAATATTTTACATATTATCGTATAATTATCCAGGCAATAAATAGTTACTATAAAGGACTTGAACTCAAATTTAATATTACTTTTTAAAAAACCGTCTAATATAGGAGAAATATCTAATCCTGATGCTTCGGGCAGCAGCGGGGGGACCAGTTGCCCCGGGTACATAAAATTAACGGCAAGAATAAACAAAAATATAATCAGTGATATTAAATTTAAAGCAGCTGGCTGTAACTATACCATTGCCGCAGCAAGTTATCTTACCACTCTGATTAAAAACGGGGATATTCTCAAATCTACCCTTATAACCGGAAAAGAATTGGAAAAATATCTTGGAAAATTTCCTGCAGCTAAAAAATATGTGCTTGATATAGCTATAAATGCTCTTAACAACCTGATCAGCGATTATATTTCAAAACCTTACACTGGAAATATCTATAAAAAAAATCCCAGGAGAATTGCAGTTGCCATGAGCGGTGGAATCGATAGCTCGATGACCGCCGGATTTTTAAAAAACGATGGATGGGAAGTGATCGGTGTCACAATGAAATTGCTTCCGGATGATTTTTACCGGAAGAACAATGCAAAGATATGTTGTTCCCTCAATAATATAAAAACAGCAAGAAAGGTATCTCTCAAACTCGATATCCCCCACATTGTAATAAACTTCGTGAGTCCATTTGAGAAAAATATAATAGATCCGTTTTGTTTGGAATATCAAAAGGGCCGTACCCCCAATCCCTGCGTAGAATGTAATAAATACATTAAATTTGGTGCACTTTTGAAAAAAATAAAAACCCTCGGTGCAAGTTATCTGGCTACCGGCCACTACTGCAGGATCGAAAAATCACCTTCCAGCGGATTATTCGAAATCAGAAAAGGACTCGATAAAGGTAAAGAGCAGAGTTATGTGTTATGGAAACTAAGTCAGGATCAACTATCGATGATAAAGACTCCGATGGGAATCTTTACTAAAGACTACATAAAAAAAGAAACCGGGAAGATTTATCCTTTTTTAAAAAATAAAAGCGAGAGTCAGGATATATGTTTTATACCGGAGAATAATTATCATTCATTTCTGGCATCAAAACTACGGAAAATAAAACAAGGGACAATTTTAAATACCGGAGGAGAAATTATCGGGACACATAAAGGATATCCTTTTTTTACTGTGGGCCAGAGAAAGGGCCTGGGCATAAGCTATTCTAAACCGCTATACGTAAAGGAAATAATACCGGAAAAAAATATCATTATAGCAGGTGAAGAAAAAGACATTTTACAGAGATCTTTAAAAGTTAAGGATCTCAATTTTATTGCCGGCAGTCCCCCCGGAAAAAATTTCAAATCAATGGTCAAAATAAGATACAATTTTAAAGAAATCCCTGCTGAAATAAAAATCGAAAATAAAAAAACAGCCACTGTCGTATTCGATTCTCCACAAAAAGCAATCACTCCCGGGCAATCGGCAGTTTTTTACATCGATGATATCCTGATAGGAGGAGGGGTAATTATGAAATCCTTATGACCCTATTCTTCTATCCCCCAGTACTCTTCTGCTTCCTTCTCCATCTTTGTGAGCCTGTCATAATAATCCGGAAATTCATTCAAATGGGCAAGGGCAATTTTTCCCGTTGTAAGTGGATCGTCATCAGAAACATTGGTATGAGGGTCAATTTTTCCGTGCTCCAATTCGACATCCATTCCTGCCCTGAATTGCTCTACATCGAATTTGGACCAATCGATTCCCAGTTCCTTACCAATGTTCATCGCTTCTTCAGAAGTAAAGTGTTTCTTTTCGCTCATATATCATTCCTTTCCAATATAATTCTATCACTAATAATTCCAAATCCTCTTATAGAATTATAAAATACCTGATTTTAATTTCAAGATTTAAAAAAGTTCTCTAAAAATATCAAAATGCCTATTGACATATATGGAACCATTTGTTATATTAAATTCACCCTTAAAGCAGGAGGTAACTTTCAGAAGTAACTGAAATTTACAGCCGAAAGAATGTAAAAAGTAAGTAACTTTCTAAAAAGAACCTGAGAAAAGTTTTAAGGCAGTGACCCCAAGATGTTGAGTAGCCTAAGGCGAAAGCTAAGGTAAAAGGTAACTTGGGGTTTCTTTTTTGCCCGAATTCAATTTTAGAATTAATCGAGCGTTTTAAGCGTAAACTTTCTTCCAAATAAGTAATCTTAGTAATTGAAATCCTTCTACATGGCAAGAAGAATACTTTTATTAGATAAATCATTATTATTTTCAACTATAAATTGCAAAAAAGTATTAAAATAAGTAAAATATTAAAAATTAAAATTTATAAAAGAAGGATTTATGAACCATCCCGGATTTGCTTTTTTCGAAGGAAAAATAATTCCGATAGAACAGGCCAGAATAGATATAAGGACAAATGCACTGCAGTATGGTACCGGGATTTTTGAAGGAATCAGATGCTACTGGAATGAAAAAAATAAAACAAATTATGTTTTCAGAATAGAAGACCATTATAGAAGATTTATTCTAAATTCCAGAATAATGATGCTGGATATAAAATATTCCATAGAAGAACTCTGTGACATAACTGTGGAACTATTAAGAAAAGAAGGATATAAAGAAGATAGCTATGTAAGGCCTTTTGCATACAACAGCGGCTTAAATATAGGACCCAAATTAGTAGGAAACAAACAGGATCTTTTCATATATACCATACCGCTCGGAGAATATCTGGATATAAGCAAGGCAATAAATGTCTGTATCTCTTCATGGGACCGTATACCGGATAATTCCATACCCCCTCGTGCAAAGATATCGGGATCATATGTAAATGCGGCATTTCAAAAAACAGAAGCACTGTTGAATGGCTATGATGAAGCACTGGTCCTGACAGCCAACGGCAAACACGTCAGTGAAGGGAGTGCTATGAATGTTTTTATGGTCAAAAACGGTAATTTGATAACTCCTCCTGTTACTGATGATATACTGGAAGGAATCACCAGGGATACGGTTATAAAACTTGCCAAAGACAGCGAAAATATCGATGTCATAGAAAGATCCATAGATAGAACAGAGCTTTATATAGCTGATGAATTATTTTTTTGCGGAACCGGTGCCCAGATCTCTCCGATAGGCAATGTAGATAAACGCACTATCGGAAATGGTGAAATGGGTCCGTTGACAAAAAAACTACAGCAACTTTACTTCCGTGTAGTAAAAAATGAGATCAGTAAATACTCTGACTGGTGCAGGAAAGTATAA
>JAQUOE010000025.1 GCA_028717265.1 Actinomycetota bacterium | reverse complement strand
GAAAATAACATTTAATTATTTCTTAAAACTATAATCGACATAACTATTTTTACTTAATATATTCTCTTTTAGATTTTTGAGAATTTTCCCTTGACATTTTAATGTCAAATAAAATATAAATATATCAATATAGTCTGTAAAAAATGATAACTAATGATTTAAGAGAATAGTAGAGCATATAATGGCAAGGGGAAAATCAGATTTTCATTTTAAAATGATGTGCATTCGATTTAAACTTCGGGATTTTTTTAGCCCTCCGTTAACTATGTTAAAAGAAGCAGGTATAAAAAGGGGATATAAAATTCTTGATTTTGGATGCGGTTTTGGGAGTCATTCAATTGCGGCTTCTAAAATTATCGGAGTTAATGGAAAAGTTTATTCACTTGATATCAACCCTCTGGCAATAAATGAAATTAGAAATACTATAAAAAAAAGAAAGTTAAAAAATATAGATACTATTCAGTCTGATTGTAAAACGAGTCTACCCGATAATTGTATAGATGTTATTTTAATATATGACGTATTCCATCATATAGATAATAAATCCTGTGTTCTGGAGGAATTTTATCGTGTTTTGAAAAAGGACTGCATATTATCTTTCAGCGATCATCATATGAATAAAGAAGATATACTATCAGAGTTAACAGGAAAAGGTTTATTTAAATTGAAAAAAGAGAATAATAAAACATTCAGCTTTATAAAAATCTAATGCCGTCAGTCAGTCTCTAATATAATTACTTGCGTATCGTTTGTTCTTAAGCAAGATCCCAGCTCTTTATTAAGTCTACCTGTTCGGTAAAATGACTTGCCTTAATAAATTTTTCTATATCTTCTCCTCTTACTTTAAATTCCGGAGATATTTCGCTTAAAGGAACCAAAACAAATTTTCTCTCAGTTATTCGGGGGTGGGGTATGGTTAGAAAATCAGATTCTATATACATTTCTCCAAAATATAATAAATCTATATCTATAATTCTGGGATTATATTTTTTCTCTGATTTTTTCCTTCCCATACCATATTCGATACCTTTTAAAAATCCCACCAGTTCAAAAGGACCGGTTTTTAGATTGACCTGTGCCTTTAATACAATATTATAAAAAGAATTCTGTTCTTTGAAATACATGGGGTCCGTCTCATATATAGATGAGACTTTAATTATCCTGATATCCGGATTGGAGTTGATTAAACCTACAGCTTTCCTTAAATTGTCTTCCCTGTTCCCGATATTCGACCCGAGGGACATATAAATATCAACTTCCTCACTTCCTGATTCACTTTTCCTATTACTCATCCTGCCCGGCTTTATACTTTTTCTGTCACGTTTATATTCAATCCCAACAGACTCGAGATTATCCTTTATGGGTGGAGATGTTTTTTCTATTATTACAGAAACTTTTTCTGCCATTTGGTATAATTCTAAAATTCTATCGGCTATTGTTTGGGCCAGAGTTTCAAGGAGGTCAAATCTATGGTCGTTATTTATGTACTTTATAAGTTTTATCACTTCAGAGTAGTTCAGTGTATTTTCCAGATCATCCTCATTCTTATCTTCGCTTAAAAAATTATCTTTGTTCAATAAAATTTCAATATTATAAAGAAAATTCTGGCCATTCTTCTTCTCTATCTCTTTTACTCCATGATATCCGAATAGATTTAAATTTTTTATTATTATTTTGAACATAATACTTTCTCCGGATCACTAAAACCCATTGATAATATTTCTTGCGACTTTAACCGCTCTTAAAGTCTCCTTAACATCGTGCACCCTTAAAATACTGGCGCCATTTACAGCTGAACAAACAGCTGCGGCAATGCTGCCCTCGAGCCTCTCTTCTGCCGGCAAATCCAGAATACCCCCGATAAAGGATTTTCTCGAAGCCCCGATTAGTACAGGAAACCCCAGTGCTGTCAGCTCTTTTACTTTATTGAGTATCTCCAGGTTATGTTCGAGAGTTTTCCCAAATCCAATACCGGGATCTATGATTATTTTTCCGGCTTTTATCCCCGAACCGATTGCTATACGGGTTTTTTCTTCGAGATAATCATAAATCTCATCCATTACATTTTCATATTCAGGATTCTTCTGCATATTCTCAGGTGTTCCCCTGATATGCATAATAACCACAGAAACATCTCTTTCTGCGATTACTTTTGCCATTATAGGATCCATTGAAAGACCGCTTATGTCATTTATGATATGCGCCCCCGCATCTATTGCTTTTCTTGCCACTCCGGACCTGTAAGTATCGGCAGATATTAAAATATCATAATTTTTTTTAATATATTCAATTACCGGGACAACTCTTTTGATTTCTTCCTCAGAACTCACCGGAAGAGAACCGGGCCTGGTTGACATCCCTCCGACATCTATTATATCCGCCCCTTCTTTTACTATGGTGTCTACTCTGTTCAATGCTTTGTCTTTCTCAAAATAAAATCCGCCATCATAGAAAGAATCAGGCGTAACGTTCAAAATCCCCATTATCAATATATCTTCAGCCGGATTGAATTTTTTCTTACCCACCACAAGCTCTTTTCTTTTTGCGTTTTTTTCCAATCTGTCCAGATATTCTTTTAATTCACTGGATAATTCTTTAAGGCCAAAAGGCTGTTCCCTTATTTTATCGGCCAGACTTTCAATGGTTTTTATCGTGCCCTGGATGACAACAACGGATTTGTCATTTATTTCTGCTTTGCTGCCCGTCTCTAAAAGCGTATTTCTTGATGTAACGGCATCTCCGCCCCTGGCAAGCATTTCCTGCTTTAAAATGTTTGCACCCGGTGGATTTACTCCCTTGATTTTTAAAGAGATGGGAAATATTTTTTCTATCATTATTCGGGAACCGGCAGGCGTAGCTCCTACCTTCTTGTATTCCTTCAAGCCTTCTAACCTGGTTTTGATGTCCAGTGCCCTTATTTTAAATTTCATATACTTAAAACATTATTTACTTTTTTTTATAAGAGCTATTGCTTCAGATCTTGAAGCCGGATTTTCTTTAAATAAGCCCCGTACAGCAGAAGTCACCGTTAAGGTACCGGGTTTTTTTACTCCCCTCATGCTCATGCACAAATGTTCGGCTTCGATTATGACCAGAACTCCTCTGGGTTTTAATTTTCTCACAATGGTATCCGCTACTATGGAAGTCAATCTTTCCTGGACCTGTAATCTTCTGGCAACAATATCAAGCACTCTGGTAAGTTTACTGAGACCGATGATCTTTCCGGTCTTATTGGGAATATAAGCTATATGAGCCTTACCGGTGAAAGGGACCAGATGATGTTCACATACCGAATAAAAAGGGATATCTTTTATCAATATTATCTCATCGTGACTTTCGTCAAACATAGATTCCAGCTCATTTGCCGGATCTTTCCCGATCCCGCTGAATATTTCCTCGTACATTTCCGCAACTCTACCGGGAGTTCCCTTAAGCCCTTCTCTATCTGTATCCTCCCCGATACCTTTTAATACTAGCTTTATCCCTTCCTCTATCATTTTTTTATCCACTGGCTGACTCCTATCCAAAATTAATGAAATATTTTTTATTATAAATGATAAGCATTTTTAATAAATAAAGAAATAGGTATGCCAAAAGCTGATTATAAAGTGCCTATTCGCAGAATATAAGAAAATTTAATTTAATAAATGTACTTAAATAAAAATTATTTATTTATTTGCTTCTTTTCCCGGCTGTTTTTACTACCTTCTTTATTGTGGTTTTTGATCCGTTACCATCGCCTGTATCTTCGCTTTTTTCCTGCAGCTGCTCCACCCTTTTACTTTTCTGGCTTTCTACTTTTGATAATACCTTTAGTATATCATCCCTGCTGAGAGTTTCTTTTTTCATTAGCTCATTGGCCAGATCGGTTAAATTCTTTTTATTTTTTGAAAGTACCTTTTTTGCTTTTTCATAGCAGTCCATAATTATACTATGAACTTCCTCATCAATAGCAGAAGCTATTTCATCGCTATAGTGGGGTCTTGATCCTATTTCTTTTCCGAGGAATATTTCTTCTTCTTCGCCCTTAAAAGTGATTGGTCCTAACTTTTTACTCATACCATATTCGGTAATCATTTTTCTTGTAATTTTCGTAGCCCTGTCCAGATCATTTTGAGCACCAGAGGTTATATCATTGAAGTTCATTTCTTCGCTTACCCTGCCTCCCAGGAGCTGTATAATATTATCTATGAGTTCTTTTTTGGATTTCAAGAATCTATCTTCTTCAGGCAGCGTAATCACATAACCCAGTGCCCGTCCCCTTGAAATAATGGATATTTTATGAATAGGGTCGGTATGGGGAAGAACATATGAAAGTATTGCATGGCCCGATTCATGATAAGCTATTATTCTCTTTTCTTCTTCCGATATGATTCTTGATTTTTTCTCCGGCCCGGCTATAACCCTTTCCACCGCTTCTTCTATCTCGAACATGCTCAATTTTTTCTTATTATGTCTTGCTGCCAGAAGAGAGGCTTCATTGAAAAGATTTGCCAGATCGGCACCGGTAAATCCGGGTGTTTGTTTGGCTATATTTTTTAAGTTAATACCTTTATCCAGAGGCTTTCCTCTGGCATGTATTTTTAGTATTTCCTCCCTGCCCAAAAGATCCGGTCTGTCAACAACTATCTGTCTGTCAAACCTTCCCGGTCTGAGCAGCGCAGGATCCAGAATATCAGGTCTGTTTGTAGCCGCAATCAATATCACCGTGCTGTCGATATCGAAACCATCCATCTCTACAAGCAGTTGGTTCAAAGTCTGTTCTCTTTCATCATGACCTCCGCCCAGGCCGGCTCCTCTGTGTCTGCCGACTGCATCGATTTCGTCCATAAATATTATTGCCGGCTGATTTGTCTTGGCCTGGTTGAATAAATCCCTGACCCTCGATGCTCCCACACCGACAAACATCTCCACAAATTCAGAACCGCTTATACTGAAGAATGGTACGCCTGCTTCACCTGCAACTGCTCTTGCAAGAAGCGTTTTTCCGGTTCCGGGAGGACCAAATAATAAAACACCCTTTGGAATTTTTGCTCCCATTGCTTTGAATTTGCTCGGGTTTTCCAGAAATTCCTCGATTTCTCTTAGTTCCTCTACGGCTTCGTCAACACCTGCCACATCTTTAAAGGTTACCCTTTTTTTATTCTTGTCTACAAGTCTTGCCTTGCTTTTCCCGAATTGAAGAACTTTGGAGCCTCCGCCCTGAAGTTGATTCATCATGAAGAAAATCAAGCCAAACATTATGACAAAAGGTATCGCGCTTATTAAAATCTGAATCCATATGGATTGTTTCTGATTATCGATTTTAAATGATAGATTATTATCCAGCAGTAACTGGGTAACATCATAATCCCCTAAAAATGAAACCTCGAACCTTGTTCCATCCTTTAACTCACCCTCTACTATCCTGTCCTCTCCCTTGATCACCATCGGAGTCGAAGTGCTTATTTCGTCCTGCTCCACAGCTTCAACAAACTCATCTAAATTGAACTCTGTAACCGGTTGTGAAAGGAAAAGAGGGTTCCTTAAAATCAAGAACATAACCACTATAAGTAATATTAATAATGCAATATTTTTAAATCCTCTGCTATTAAAACCTCTATTTTTCAAATTTAAAACAACTCCTTATTTCCTTATTTAAATATTTTTTCTTTACTACCTTTAGATAATAATATAATTACTGCTCATTTTCAATATACCCTATAAAAGGGAAATTTCTATATTTCTCTGCAAAATCAAGACCATATCCTACCACAAACTTGTTGGGAATATCAAACCCTTTATATTTAACCTTATTAACTGTCTTTCTGGGAACATCTTTATCCAGAAGGGCGCAGACCTCTATAGTTTTAGGATTTCTGGCCTGCAGGTTTTTTACCAGATAATTCAAGGTCCTGCCTGAATCGACTATGTCCTCTATGATTAACACTTCTTTATTCTCTATGCTTAACTCAAGGTCCTTTGTTATTCTTACAATACCGGAGCTTACCCTGGAATTTCCATAACTTGAGACAGCCATAAAATCAAAAGTGACCGGTATCCTGATCTCACGGCATATATCCGCAAGAAAAATGAAAGAACCTCTCAAAATCGATACTAAAACAGGATTTTTATCTTTATAATCTCTTGTTATTTCACGTCCCAGCTCCTTGATCCTGCTGCTCAATTTTTCCTCATCTATAAGCACCCTGACTTTAGTTCTGTCAAATATCAGGACTTTCTCACCATTAACCACTTTGAATTTAAATAATCCCATTGGTCACTCCAATTAAAATATAATTTTATTAAATCATATATAAATCATTTTTTACATAACTTTAAATGAAGCACTTTTCCGGTATCCCGGGTTATTTTTACCCGTTCATCGATCCTGTATCTGCCAATCCATATTATTTTTTCTCTGTCCGTGAATACAGGAATTGATTTTCTTAAATGTATCGGAATTTTATTATCGATAAAAAAATCCTGTAGTTTCTTCTCGTTTTTCATACCCTGAGGATAGAACTTGTCCCCATTCTTCCAATTTCTTACTTTTATCGGGGTTTTTATTCTGTCATAATCCAGAAAAGCTTCCGTATTCTGGGCTTTATTGAAATCCAATTTATCCTTCTTTAATTTCAGTATTTCTGATGACAGCTCAAGGTTAAAATCTTTTATCTTCATCCTGGTACCGATTTTTACCTCTTTTCCCTTTGCCCTCTTATCTATTTCTTTCTCATTCTCCTTAAGAAATTGCTTGAATTCCGATAAGAGTTCTGCATGGGAAGTATTTGCAAAATAAATATAATTTCCTATTTTAAAAACTCTTATATTTTTGTCTATCTGTATGATTTTACTTTCTCCTCCCGGTACGCAAATCCCCAGGGCATCATCCACATTATCGAAACTAACATCTTCAAGACCCCCGTTTACCTTCTCTATTGCCGATAATATAATTCTTCTCCTGAGAGCGATGGCTTCCTTTTGGATTCCTGAAACAGGTATTTTTATAAGTGAAGTATATTTGTCTGATCCTTTCTCTGATCCGTTTACTTCAACATGGGCCATTCTTTTCATTTTAGCTGCCGAGTGATGCCTTAAAAATTCATCTTCATCCTTCAATATACTTATGGATCTCAATATATTGGATTTAAAGGAAACTCTGAAGTGCTTGCTTAAAAACGGCATAAGAAGATTTCTTATCCTGTTTCTGAAGTAAATATTTTCGAGATTGGTTCTGTCCAGGCAATAAGGTATTCTTTTATTATCCAGATAAGAAATAATATCTTTTCCGGGAATATCGATAAGGGGCCTTATAAACTTTCCGCTGACCGGTCTTATACCGGAAAGCCCTCTTGATCCCGTACCCCTTAAAAGGTTAATAAAAAAGGTCTCTATATTATCATCCGCATTATGTCCGGTAGCAATTTTTGATATATTTTTCTTTTCCGATATTTCCAGCAATTCCTCGATTCTAAGATTCCTTGCTCCTTCCTGGAAAGAAAGTTTATGTGACCTGCTCCATTTCGCTGCATCTTTTTTTTGTTTGAATAATTTAATATCCAGTTCTCCGTATAATCCTTCCACAAATTGAGCATCTTTTGCTGATCCGCCATTTCTGGTCATATGATCCAGCGAGTAGCCAAAAAGTGTCAAATCCAGAATCGGGCGCATAAGATATAACAAATGGGTCAGGAATACGGAATCGGGCCCACCGGAGACAGAAATCAATATGCTGTCACCTTTTTTTATCATTTCGTAATATTCAATTGTCCTTAATGCCCGGGAAACAACTCTATTTCTTGCGAATGGGCATTTATATAATTCTTTCATTTAAATTCCTGAACTAATTCCAAAAATTAATTATTGATTTGTCACAAAATTTATCCTGTCAATACTTCTCGCATTACCATTTCTTTCGTCTATATCAATAATAACCGCATTGATCAAATAATCGTCTTCCGCTACCGTAAATTTCTGCGGCATGATCTTTAAGAATCTTTCAATTATATTTTCTTTCTTCACTCCAATAACCGAGTCTCTCGGCCCAACCATTCCGACATCCGTGATATATGCGGTTCCTCCGGGAAGTATTCTTTCGTCGGCTGTCTGGACATGTGTGTGCGTACCAACCAGCGCACTTACTCTGCCATCGAGATACCATCCCATCGCAACTTTCTCGGAAGTAGCCTCCGCATGAAAATCCACTACTATTATCCCGGTTTCTTTCTTTAATTGTTCCAGAATTTTGTCCATGCATCTGAACGGGCAATCGAGATATTCTACAAAGACCCTTCCGCAAATATTTACCACGGCAATCTTGTTACCTCTTTTATCGGACATTATATGATATCCGCTTCCGGGGGTCCCTGGAGGATAATTTGCCGGCTTTAAAAGCCGTGGCTGTCTATCGAGATAATCATATATCTCTTTTTTCTTATATATATGATTCCCCGATGTCAGAACATCTATTCCCATATTCAGTAAAGTCTTGCAGATCTCCGGAGTAATTCCTATCCCTCCCGCCGCATTTTCTCCATTGGCAATAACTATATCAACACTGTTTTCCTTTATGATCACCGGTAGTTCTTTTTTTAGTGCTTCCCTTCCCGGTTTCCCAAAAACATCTCCTAAAAATAATACTTTCAACTTATGCCTTTCTGGTTTTAATTTTTAAATTATATTAAATGTTTTACTTTCAAATATAGTCTTTCTAATCCCAAAATACTATCTTCCAGCTTTCATCTTCTTCTCTTAAGAGAGATACTTCAATTTCTTTAAATACTTTTTCTTCTCCATCATAAGAATCGGTTAAATCTATTCCCACTACAGCCAGGTTGTTTTTGATATCGACCCATTTTATATCTATGGAAACAATATTGGTTACATCTTTAAATTCGTTGGAGAAATCTTCAGAACTGCTTACGGATTTATCTTTGCTGCTTATATATTCATATGCCTTCTCATACTCTTTATCTATCAGCAAATTAAAAAATTCATCCACAATCTCAGTTATTTCTTCAATCTCATCATCAATTGTAAATTTATCAATAAAGAAGTCTTTTGCATTTGAAAAAAAGGTACATCCCGACAAACTAAAGCATAGAAAAAGGATCAGAATAAGTAAAATGCTTCCGCTAATCGAATTTTTATATCTGTGTCCGCTAATGAAATACCTCCACCTTATAGATTTTATTAAATCTCTGGATTTATTTTACCATATTTTGTGGAGTCAGATATATAAAGCTATTACTTATTAAGGCCTTAAAATAAGCAGATATTAAAAATAATATTCCAGTATTTTGTTTTTTAATTTAAAAATAAGCCAGATGATTATACTTTAGTCACACGTATACAGCAGTACAATTTAGTCGACAGGAGATGCTATGTTAAAAGCTATACCCATATCCCAAAAAGATGGCACAAGATCAGTGAAGGGAGGCTAATCTTAACCATTTGACCACCGCATACGTGTGACTAAAGTATAATCATTATAAATTAAAATAAATCATTTTTTATTTAAAAAGATATATTTTCTTAATGACAGTTCCGATTAGTGTGTTCCACTCAGAATGGCCCCCTGTGCGGTAAGAATACGCTGCAGCTCGGAAACATCTTTTTCCAGATCTCTCGGTGTTATATTCCTGGCGGCACAAATGGCTGCCGCTACTCCGGCTGCCTGTCCGGTAACCATGGTTTGATGCAGGAATCTTAAATATGGATCCCTGTCAGTTGAAACCATTTTTCCGGCTACCAGCATATTTTCAACCTTTTGAGGTACCAGGATCCTGTAAGGAAGATCATAGGAGCCACCATTTTTCGGAACCCGTGATTTACTGTCTTCATCTGATCTATTCTGCATACCTAAAGTGTCGGTACTTGCAACATGATGACCGCCTGAGGCAAAATGGCTCTTTCCGATTACATCATCGAATTTTCTGGCCGCATGCACATCAGCCGTTGTAAGCTTATAGTCGCCCATGATCCTTCTGCCTTCTCTTATACGCATCTCGGGGCATACCCGGGTGATATAAGCATTCTCAAATCCAGGCATATAATTCTTAAAAAATCTCCAGGCAATCAGTATCTGTCTCCTGCATTCAATCTCACCACGTGTAAGATCCCATGCATCTGTGGGCAGTATATTTGGTACCTGCGACGAATGCTGGAGATGTGCCTGTATTCTTCCGCCTTCTCTGGGCATTAGAAAGAATCCTACGCCGCTGAACTCGTGCCAATCACCTTTCGCCAGTGCTTTATCCCTCAAAGAGAAGAATCCCATGACTTCTCCCAGTTCGGTGATATCAGTAAGATTCCTGAACATATCCATGATTTCTTCATGAGATACGCCTGTATATGGATTAGTCAACTGCTGCCATTCAATATCTTCCGGATGCTCCCTGATATACTTACATAACTTATCCCAATCCACACCATCAACTGTGAAAGAGACAGTATGAGGTTGAATTTCTTCCCTGGATGCCATCTCAAAGGGTGCCCCTGCTCTGGCGGCAATATCACCTTCACCTGTACAGTCGATTACTATTTTACCCGGGATCTCAACTCTGCCGTTTGCATTTTCCACTACAACACCTTTAACTATATTCCCCTCCTTTAAGACATCGACAACTAGACTATGTAAAAGGAGATTTACATTATTCTCGGTCATCATTTCAAATATCATCAACCCCCACCAATCGGGGTCAATATATGAAAATGTATAACCTGCCTTTAATCTGATTGGCGTTTTAATATGCGGCAGCGCATGACCACTTTTATAAAGTCTATTATAGGTTTCTTCCATTATGCCGCCAATATCCTGTTCACCAAGGGGATTAAAAAAATGCGCATAAGCAAAACCCGGGGGGCCGGAAATATTCATCTGACCGCCCAAAGAACCTATCCTCTCTATCAAAAGTGTATTGGCGCCCGCTCTTGCGGCTGAAATCGCTGCTGAACAACCCGAGGTGCCGCCTCCGCATATAATTACATCATATTCTTTAATTGCATTCATATTATTGCCTTTCTCTATTCTTTAACTATTAACTTTTATTTAAATTAATGTTGAGATTTAGCTTACCTTCTTTAAAATCATTAATTTTCTTTGCCGTTTAAATCTCTGATAAATTTTTAGCAATGGTAATCCGCTTCTTTGAAATACGTAATCCAATAAGTGATGCTATCGTAGCTATGATCCGTAAAGCCACAGCTAACATTATTGCCCAAAAATACCCGCCGGTAACGTCTTTGATGTAAGCACCTAAAAAGGGCCCTAGGGATATTCCAAGACCTACGGAAAAAGCCTGCAGCGTAGTCATGATTTTCCCCAGATGTTTTCTGCCAAATACATAAGAAATAGACGCATAGTGCACGGTAGGCTCTCCCTGTAATCCCAAATACAGTAAAAATCCGAATATCATAATAAGTACTATGGAATTGTAATTGAAATAAAATAAAAGAATCAAAACAGCGGTCGAAAAATATAATAAGGGGAGAGTCCTCCAGGGTCCTCCCAGCCTATCTATAATAAAGCCCCATCCGAAACCTCCTAAAAGGCCGGCAAAGCCTGATATTATCAGAAAAGAAGGTACCACTACGGCCAATGCCTGTTCTCTTCCCATAGAAGCTTCCAATCCTTCTATGATGAGCATAGAAGCATTTTGCACAAAAAACATCTGTGCAAAAGACGCGCATAAGAAGCCTGTAAAAAGTATCCAGAAATAAGCACTTTTAGAAGCCTCAAGTAGTGTAAATTCTCTTTCAGGTTGGGATATTTTGTTAATTAATTTATCATTTTTTAACTTCAGCAGGTCAAGTGTTATATTGTGGGTTGGATTCTTCCAGAAGATTATGGCAATTGATAACATAATAACAGCAATCAGGCCAAATAATAAAAATATTTTCTTATTAAAGCCGTTGACCCGTATCATAAAAGCAATAACCGGAGAATAAATAATTGAGGCTGCAGTTAGTCCGGCAACACCCAGGCCAGTAGCTGTTCCGGGCTTATCAGGAAACCATTTGGCTACAGTAGTTGAATAGGTTCCTGAATATAATCCCTGTCCCAGGCCCAGGAAAAAGCTGCCGATATACCATAGGGGCATTGCTGAGTTCCAGTTATTAAAACTAAGCATCCTTGATATTATTAGATAACCGGAAACTATAGATATCATAGAAAATACATATGGTATTTTGGGACCATATTTATCTACTATAAAACCGGCTATCATAGGACCAAAAAGCATCTGACCCAATCCAATGAAAAGTGAGGCCAAAACAATATTTGCCACCATCTCAAGGTTATAATATTCCTGAATATGGGGATAGAATATGGTCCAGATACCAGCCGTAGATAAACCCAGGCTTAGCAAAAAAGAGCTAATCGGGTAAAACCACCTCTTTTTTTCTCCTACACCTTTTTCTAGAAACATTATTTAAATCTTTCTATACTATTTTAAAGTAATACATAAACTGCGCCGGTAACCCGGAAACAGAATGGCTCATACATGAAGGTTAAATGTTTTTATTCATCTGGTTGACGCTGGCGTCAAGATTATCACCGGCATTAACCATTTACGATCAACAAGCAACTTTCTGCACCCAATAGATTGCCGTTACAAACATCTGAGAAGTTAAATTTTGTATATTAATATTTTAAATGACTTATTTGCATTACCTGCCGGTAATCAACTAATGCGTCCCTTTCAGAATAGCTCCCTGCGCTGTGAGAATACGCTGCAACTCGGAAACATCTTTTTCCAGATCTCTGGGTGTTATATTCCTGGTGGCGCAAATGGCTGCCGCTACTCCGGCTGCCTGTCCGGTTACCATGGTTTGCTGAAGGAATCTTAAATATGGATCCCTGTCAGTTGAAACCATTTTTCCGGCTACCAGCATATTTTCAACCTTTTGAGGTACCAGGATCCTGTAAGGAAGATCATAGGATCCACCGCCTTCCGGGCTTCGTTCTTTTCTATCCCTGGCAGATTTATCGTGCATCCCGAGAGTGTCAACAGTAGCAAGATGGTGACCGCCTGAAGGGAAATGACTCTTTCCAATTACATCATCGAATTTTCTGGCCATACGAACATCGTCCGTTGTAAGCTTGTAATCGCCCATGATTCTCCTGCCTTCCCTGATACGCATCTCGGGGCATACCCGGGTGATATAAGCGTTCTCAAACCCCGGCATATAATTCTTAAAAAATCTCCAGGCAATCAGTATCTGTCTCCTGCATTCAATCTCACCACGTGTAAGATCCCATGCATCTGTGGGCAGTACATTTGGTACCTGCGACGAATGCTGGAGATGTGCAAGTATCCTGCCGCCTTCTCTGGGCATTAGGAAGAAACCTACACCGCTGAACTTATGCCAATCACCTTTCGCCAGTGCTTTGTCCCTCAAAGAGAAAAATCCCTGAACTTCTCCCAGTTCAGTAATATCGGTAAGGTTTTTAAATACTTCCATCACTTCTTCATGAGATGAAGTACTACTAAACGCCAGCCATTCAATATCTTCCGGATTTTCCCTGATGTACTTACATAACTTATCCCAATCCACACCATCAACTGTGAAAGAGACAGTATGAGGTTGAATTTCTTCCCTGGATGCCATCTCAAAGGGTGCCCCTGCTCTGGCGGCAATATCACCTTCACCTGTACAGTCGATTACTATTTTACCCGGGATCTCAACTCTGCCGTTTGCATTTTCCACTACAACACCTTTAACTATATTCCCCTCCTTTAAGACATCGACAACTAGACTATGTAAAAGGAGATTTACATTATTCTCGGTCATCATTTCAAATATCATCAACCCCCACCAATCGGGGTCAATATATGAAAATGTATAACCTGCCTTTAATCTGATTGGCGTTTTAATATGCGGCAGCGCATGACCACTTTTATAAAGTCTATTATAGGTTTCTTCCATTATGCCGCCAATATCCTGTTCACCAAGGGGATTAAAAAAATGCGCATAAGCAAAACCCGGGGGGCCGGAAATATTCATCTGACCGCCCAAAGAACCTATCCTCTCTATCAAAAGTGTATTGGCGCCCGCTCTTGCGGCTGAAATCGCTGCTGAACAACCCGAGGTGCCGCCTCCGCATATAATTACATCATATTCTTTAATTGCATTCATAACATTACCTCCTCTGTTCCGCTAAAGAATGACTTTTATTAAAATAATTAACCCAGTTTATTTTCTTTTAAAATCGCTGATCTTCTTTGCAGGCTTACCATCCGGTAATTCAACGCGTTCAATAATTGCTTCACTGTGAAGACCCCAGGGCAGTATAACCTGAGAATGTCCGCCTCTTCCACCTGCAACTACTACAAAAACATCTTCCGGAGAACGAGTTACCGGCATGGGATGCTTCTTCTCATCCCATCCCTCCGGACGTACCGGCACTATTCCTCTGCCTTTTACCATTGCAGTTTCATTTACTGCACGCAAATGGATATGCTCCCTGATCTTATCCTTATCATATCCAAAATCCATCAGCATCTTTGCATGATCGGGAGTAATAACAATGATCAAACTGCCGGGTAAATAGGCATTATTGCTTCCAATTGTAAAACAGGTATCCGTTATAGTGTCGATCAAATCTCCGCCGTTAAGACTTAAGAAATCAATAAAATCACGAGCAGGCTCTGCTTTTAAAACAAGAACAGCAGTTTCGTCTTCTTTAAAATATTCCTCATTGATAGTCTTCCAGGGGGCCAGTTCTTTTTCTTCGCCAAAACAATAGGTAAATTCAACTGCAGAAGCCTGACAATCCAGATCACAGAAACCAGGTACGGACCTGCAGACATTCATAATTACCAGATTGACCGCACGGCCTATTGTCGCATTTGCGGGATATCCGGGTCCCAGACAGCCCTGCATTCCCGATATACCAAGTTCCCTGGCCAGTGGGCCGCTTACCAGAACCAGGTTCCCTCCGGGATAAGAGGTAGTTACTGATTGTATAAAATTGTATTTTTGATTTGATAACGCCTTGAAAGCTGTCACAAGTACAGGCATATACTGTGGTTTACAACCTGCCATCACAGCAGCAACCGCAACATCTTTTACAGTAATATTTTTCCCGCTTGGTCCCACCTCATAGGCAAGCACCATATTCTGATCAAAAGGGCAATACTCAAACATCTTTTCATACCTTTTTTGAGTAGGCGGAATCATGGGAAGGCCATCGCTAATATGGTTTTCATCCATATAATCCATGAATTCCTCCATATAGCAGCCAGGTGAATATAGTTCGTTTTCATTTACCACAATTTTGTCAGTCAATGGAATAAAACCACTATCGGCAGGTTTTATCCTATCAAGCCTAAAATCAATATCTGCCGCTTTTGCCAGTTTTTCACCATTTTCAGTTAGAGAAGTGATAATATAATCCCATTTTTTATCTATTTGATTATGAATATCGTGAGGTAAACTTGCCTGATAAATATCAATTTCACAAAGACAAAGGTTCCCGGCTCTATAAAAAGCCACTCCTCTGACTACACCCGAACCCGGGGGAGCCGTTACGTAAACGGATGGTATTCCCAATTTTTCCAGAGCAATGGTTACAATAGTAGTCGCTGAAGAAGTACCCATATCTCCCAGAGCTATAACTGCAGCGGCAGGTTTTTCCTTTGCCAGCATTGCCGCATATTCTTCAAGCATTTTAGTATCTTTGCCTCTTACTGTTTCCCTGTAATCCACAAAGTTACTAATACCAATCTTCTTAAAATTTTCTTTGATTCTGGTGAAAACCTCACCATAGTAGCAGAAACTTAATTTTGTGTTGTCATAAAAGAGAATCTTACTGTTTTTAAGCTTGTCCAGAGAAACTCTTGTCGCCAATTTAATAATTGGTCTTTCCTGATAACCACGAGGATCTAAAATAGCATCAAGTTTTTTATCTGGCATTTTATTTTTCCTTCCTTCTTTGCTATCTATCTAATTCTTTTTAACCTTTTTTAGAGGACTTATTTATTACAGTTATCAAAATATTCTATTTTGTAATAAATAAGTCCTTTTCCATTTGATATCTGTTTAAATTTAATACTTTACAGACCTAATCCAGGAAGTTTTTGAATACAATGGTTTTTTCCTGAACCATTTCGCCAAGGGTGACAAATCCTTCACGACCCATTCCGCTCATCTTGTACCCTCCAAAAGGCTGCATCTGGTTTCTATACATGCTGGATCCATTTACTACCACGACTCCTGATTGAACAGCCCGTGCAACCATCATGCCTTTCTTCCAATCGTTAGTCATAACGTTGCCCGATAATCCAAATTGGCTGCTGTTAGCTATTTCGATAGCTTCCTGGACAGTATCGAATCCGATAATAGGAAATACAGGTCCGAATATTTCCATATCTCTTGCAATATCCATATCCTTCATTACACCGGTCAGTACGGTTGGCTCATAGAATGCTCCGTTTCGTTTTCCGCCTATTTCCAGTTTTGCACCCTGCTTGATTGTATGGTTAACCTGCTCTTCTACGGTTTTAGCTGCTTCTTCGTTTATAAGACTGCCCATCATAACTTTTGCATTGGTAACATTCGTCATATCCATAAAACGTTCCATTTCACCTTCAACATCAGGGTCAAAACCCATCTTTACTTTCTTTACATTCTCTATAAGTTTCCTGGTAAATTCTTCCTTCACGGAGTTCTGAATTAGAAATCTTTTAGGAGCAATACATACCTGACCGGAGTTGCCTGTTCTGGCACCGCATGCTTGATCAGCCACTATATCGATATCGGCATCATCAAGCACTATGAAAGGATCGTTTCCACCAAGTTCCAGACAACAGGGAGCCAGGCGTTTTGCCAGAGTGGTTGCAATACCAACGCCTACCTCAGTGCTTCCGGTCATTGTTACAGCATCCACTCCCGGATTACTGACCAGCCAATTGCCCACCTGCGAACCTTTACCTGTAACTACCTGCAGCGTATTTCCCGGAACACCCGCTTCCCATAAAAGCTCTGCCATTTTGATTAAAGCCAGCGGATTATCAGTCGGCGGTTTTACAACAACTGAATTACCTGCTGCTAAAGCAGGAGCAACTTTATATGAGAACAGTAATAAAGGGGCATTAAATGGTACAATAGCTGCAACTGTTCCTATTGGTTCATAAACAACAAGCAGCAGATCACCTTCTGTGTGACCGTCATGACCAAGTTCCGTACCGGGAACCAGGATCTTACCATCGTATCGTTTTGCTGTTTCGATATAACCACTGAATAAACCGGCTGTCTGGCTTATCTCAAATACACCTACCAGAGGACTTTTCCCGCTTTCTCTGGCCAATATAGGCATGAGTCTTTTTTTGTTCTCTTCAAGAAGAACCAGGAATTTTTTGATTATGCCTTCACGTCTCAATAATGGCATGGCACTCCATTCCCTGAATCCGTCCTTTGAGAGTCTCACGGCTTCTTTTACATCTTCCTCGGTAGCCATTGGTACGGTATCGATGAATTCACCGGTTGCAGGATTAATAACATCAATGGTTTTGCCATCTCTTGAGTCAACCTTTTTACCTCCAATCAGCATCTTCATAAGACTGCCTCCTCATTGTAAAAATACATATTTTTATAAATTGTCTTATGATCTTGTCTATCACAATTATTCAGCATATTTACCCATTATTTCTCTGAAGTCAGCCTTGGTGACCATCTGACCTGTAAAGGTAGCGAGCCCATAATCCTGACCTTCTTCTTTAAACTCTGAATAAACATCCTTCGGATCTTTACCTTCTCTCAGGATTTGCATCATGCCTTCCCAAACCAGATTTGCACAATCATAAGCACTAAAGAATGAGGCAGCTTTCCAACAGGTATCCTCTTCTTTTTTCCATTCATCTCTTGCACTTTCTGCACCCATGCTTACAACACAGGCATTCTCATCCAATCCTACCTGCTCAAGGGCACGTACTGCGCCTCCGCCCTGGTCATCATTCGGTCCGGTAACCAGCCATGTATCAATTTCAGGATGGGCAGTAATCGTTGCCATTGCAGCATCAAATCCTGCCAGCGCTCCGGCTTTCTCCCTATCCATAGGCGAACGGATGAAATTCTCTTCCGGAAAATCGGGCACCAGTTCCTTAAATGTATCTTCCACGCCATTTGCTCGATCCCAGATATTTGTAACATCGGCTTGATCCAAGTCAATGAAACCTACAGTTTCATAATCAGTGATATCATTATCTTCCAAATACTGGGCAATCCATTCTGCACAAATAACACCCATTCCATATCCGTCTAATTCCACATTGGGGCAAACAAGTTTACCGTTTTCATCGATCATGCGAATGGACTCTGCAATAAGTGCCAGATCGGCTTCTTCGCATTTATTAGCAATTGCCTTACTCATTTCCTGGTCAGCAATAAATACTACAACCCCATCAACTTCCTGTCCGATCATGTTATCCAGTTGCTGTAATTGAAGAGCCGGGTCCATATTTGCATCCATTGTAAGGATTGTTGCATTGCTTTCGCTGGCAAAAGCCTTTAATTCGGCTTCCATATCCTGTTCCCAGACTATACTCATTATCATAGAAAGAAGTCCTATGGTCAGTTCCTCTTCTACAACTGTTTCTTCTTCTGCTGCTTCTTCCTCTTCTGCTTCTTCCTCTGTCGTTTCTTCAACGGTTGTCTCTTCTTCTGCGGCAGTTTCCTCCTTACATCCAACTCCTGTCAGGGTCAAGAATACCAGGCATGCTATAATCGTAATGCTCACCAATAACTTTTTCATTTTCTTATACCTCCTGTTTTTCTTTTAGAAATTAATAAATAAACTAAATTCTTCTCCAACCTTCTCTTTTTTTATATGCTTTCACCTTCTTTCTTAATTTATTGACCACATTATGGATTTATTAGTCCGAATTTTCTTATTTTTATAAATCTACTTTAGATTTGTTATACTCATTTATTTCGAGCAGTTCTTGCATAATCAGCCGAAAGAGCTACTATTAACAGTACACCGCTGGCAACGTTCTGCCAGAATGTCTGGACATTTAAAACAGCTATTCCATTTTTAAAAGATTCCAGCAATAAAACACCTATAAGACATCCATAAAGTGTTCCCTTGCCACCTCCGAACCTGACACCACCCACTATAGCTGCGGTCAATGCACCAAACATTAAATGAGACTGGGCAGTTGGTTGACCCGAATTCATTCGTCCTGCAAGTATCATTCCTCCAATACTGGCCATAACAGGTGTTATTAAATAGAGCATGGTTTTGATTTTTTTTGGATTTATGCCGGCAAGACGTGAAGCGGCCTCATTTCCGCCAACCATATAAACAGTACGTCCAAATCGTGTTCTCGTAAGTATTATATGAAATATAACAAATATTACTGCAAAGATTACTATAGAAATAGGAATACCAAATATATCGCCGGCACCAAAATATATAAATGATTTATTTGTTATGGGGATTGATCTTCCTCCACCGATTATAAACGCCAATCCGGTAAACACAGACATTATAGCCAGCGTTACAATAAAGGGTTCCATTTTTAAAAAGTTAATCATTAAAGAAATTAAATATCCTATTAACATCGCCATTGCTATTACTATAAAAATAGTCAGGATCATGGGTACGCCTGCATTAAGAAGTATTGCTGCAAGAACTCCGGAAAATGCTGCTACTGCCCCGGGCGAAAGGTCGATTTGCCCACCGATTATGAGGAATGTTTCGCCAAATGCTACCATTCCCACTATTGAAGCTGAGAATAAAATATTAATTAGGTTTCGCACTGAAAAGTAATTTGGCTGTATCGCTGTAAATACACATACTATGGCAATCAAAATGATAATTAAGCTTACCTGTTCGTTTTTTTGTATTTTCTTGATAATTTTTTTCATTTTTATCCCCTAATTTATTTTAACATTGCAAGAGTTAATATTTTTTCTTCGGTTGCTTCTTCTCCCTTTAAAAACCCGGTGATCCTTCCTTCGCGCATAACAACGATATTATCACTTAAACCAATGATTTCAGACAATTCCGATGAAATGAATATAATACCCAATCCTTTACTTGCAAGATCGAGTATCAGTTGATATATTTCAACTTTCGCTCCTACATCTATTCCCCTGGTAGGCTCATCCAGAATAAGTATTTTAGCATTTGAAACTAACCAGCGCGCAAGAAGAACTTTTTGCTGATTACCGCCCGATAGTTCTATTATCTCTGTCTGCAATGATGGGGTCTTGATGCCCAGGTTATTGACTTCATTTTTTATAATATTTTCTTCTCTTTTAAAATCAATAAAACCCTGTCTGCATATTTTCTTTAAAATGGAAATGCTGATATTCTCCTTGACCGACCTGGACTTAATGACCCCTTCGGAACTTCTATCCTCGGGACATAGACCCAATCCTTCCACAATTGCACTTGAAGGATCCTTAATACGTACATGTTTATTATTGATCCATATTTCACCCGAATTCAAAATATCGGCACCAAAAATTGCCCTCATTGTTTCTGTTCTTCCTGCTCCGACAAGACCCGCGAATCCGAGTATCTCTCCTTCATGTATTTTGAAACTTATGTCACTTACCCTGTCAGAATTAACTCCTTTTACTTCCAATATTACATCACCAATATTTTTATTCCGTCTCAATGATTTAAAAACATCACCTAAATCACGCCCGATCATATATCTGATCAGTTCCTGTTCACTGGTTTTGGTTGTTTCTACTTTTGCTATATATACACCATCTTTTAATACCACAACCGTTTCACTGATCTGAAATATCTCTTTAAGGCGGTGCGAAACATAAATTATTACTTTTCCTTCTTCTTTTAACTTTCTGATTACTTTAAACAGCATATCTATTTCAGAATCCGAAAGACTCGATGTAGGTTCATCAAAAGCAATTATCTGGGAATTCCTCCTGTAAGCTTTCATTATTTCTACCATTTGTTGATATGCGACGGAAATATCATTTACCCTGTCTGTGGGATCAATCGGCAGATTAAAATCATCTATAATTTTCTGGGTGCACTTATTTAGTTTATTAAAATCGATTAACTGATTTTTTTTAATTGGAAGTTCTTCCATAAAAACATTCTCAGCTACAGTTAGAAATGGCACAATTTGACGTTCCTGATATATTACACTGATTCCGCTGGTGATTGCTTCTTGAGGTGATTTAAAATGCTTCTCTTTTCCATCTATAAAAATGGATCCGCTATCTGGTTGTATGTCTCCGCTGAGGATTTTTAGAAGTGTACTCTTGCCGGCTCCATTCTCTCCAACTAATGCACAAACTTCTCCCGCTCTGGCAGTAAAACTAATATTCTTAAGAGCTCTTATACTGACATATGTCTTGTTTATATTTTTAAATTCAATATATTGCATATTATCCAGTTACCCAATTAACTTAATAAATTATGCTTCAAGACCTGTCGACTGAAAGTGTTTTAAAACCAACAAAAAATTAATGAAAGATGAGAGCCTATTTTACTCCCGGGTCTCTTATAGTCAAGCAATTTACTGCGTTTGTCTTATTTCCTGACTTGACATTATCTTGACACTTTCTTAAATTACGTTTATCATTTTAATCTCTACAATATTAAGCAAGCTGGCTTTTTTATGATAAACAAGCAATTATCAAGGCTTGGTTTTCTATTAAGGCAATTTGATATAACAGAGATAGAACTGGCAAATATCCTGCATGTCCATTACACACTCGTAAGCAAATGGAAGAATCGAAAACGAGTTTTGAATCCGCATTCGCCTTATCTTAAAAATATTATTGAACACTTTATTGCTCTGGATTCAAATATACAATACAAAAGATTAAAACAAATACTCTCCCGGGAATACCCCAATACCAGTCTTGAATCCGTGGATGAAATCTCATTTTTCCTGAATCAATGGCTCTCCGAAAGAGATACCGACTTTAAAAAAGACGAATCCTTGTTAAAAATAATTACCGATAAAAATACATATAGAGCAGAGTTTTACATATTCAAAGAAAACGAAGGCCGTAGGAAGGCATCTATCGACTTTATGGATATCGCTATTTCTTCACCTGAGGAGCGTGAAATGCTATTATTCTCCCAGGAAGATAATGCGTGGTTTTATAAAGACGAGAAATTCCTTAAACTCTGGAGGAAAAAAAATTTTGAATTTTTGAACAAAAACGGTAAAATCCACATCATCCATACTCTTGACCGTTCATATAAATCAAATGCGTTTTCCCTGCTTTGCTGGTTGCCGCTTCATATAAATCCGAATACCTTTGCTTATCTTTATCCTAAATTTCTGGAAAGTACTTCTATAAGGTTTACGATGTTTTTATTGAAAAATGTTGCGGCCATTTTTGGCATTACGGCTGAAATAACCACCAAAATTCTTTACACTTACCTGCTTTTTGATCCAATATCACTCAGTAAATGCCAGTTTGCCATCCAGAGTCTTCTAACCAGCTGTACCCCTATGTTCGAGAAATTATTTCATAATGATAATAGAAAAATTGTAAATTTAATCACTAAATCCCTCAAAGAAGAAGAGGATAGTTATTTTTCAACTCTGCCGCCTTCCATTGCCATTATTTCCGGTGAACTGTTTCGCAGCATTATGGCGGAAAACAACTTCAGTAATACTGAAATCAAACTATACCTGGGATACCAGTCGGCAATAAAGAATGAGTTCCACGGTACCCTCCCGGATAGTTGTCACAGGTATATATATGATATCAACAAACTTGAACAGATCCTTGAATCCGGTCGTATTTTCCTGAATGAATCATCTTTATTTATAGGCAAGGATCTTAAGATCACAAGGGACATTCTGATTCTATGTATAGAAGAAATAACATTGAATATGGACAAAATACCAAACTTAAAAATCGGCCTTTCCGAAGGGCCGCCTCATCCATGTCTGGAAAATATAGATATATGGGTGAAAAAAAATACCGTCACAATTTTTAACACTATGGCTCTTAAAAAACGACCTGCTTTTTCTCTTGTAACACGCGAGGTAACCGCGGTAAACTCCTATTTCTACAGCTTTAACCAGATCTGGAATTCAATTTCCCCTATCAAACGTGATCCTAACTGGGTTAAACAGAGACTTCTTCATTTAATTTCAAAGTTCAAATCCTAGATAACTTTATCATGGGAAAAACAATGAAGTTTTTAGAGAACGGGATGCCCCCGTTGTGGGCTTGTTGCCAAACTCCCAATAATCCTGTATAATTATAGTTAATTAACTATATAATATTAGGATAAATTATGGGATATCCTGCCAAAATACAACGAATAACCAGAAAAGATTTCAACCAGTACTA
>JAQUOE010000024.1 GCA_028717265.1 Actinomycetota bacterium | reverse complement strand
AGATTAAAAGTCTGAAGAAGGTTCAGATAATCGCATGCGGGACATCTTATCATACGGCCTTGATCGGGAAACAGATAATAGAGAAATGGGCGAGAATTCCGGTTGAAGTGGATTTTTCTTCAGAATATAGATATAGAGACCCACTGGTTGAGGATAATTCTTTATTTGTGGCCATAACCCAATCAGGAGAAACTATTGATACTCTGGCCGCGATCAGAGAAGCAAAATCCAAAGGGGCAAAAATAGTAGCTATCACCAATGTAGTAGGGAGTACCGTAGCCAGAGAATCCAATTCTGTGATTTATACCCATGCTGGTCCGGAAATAGGTGTGTGTGCCACAAAAACATATACCGCGCAGATTATGGTCATGTATCTTATGGCGTTATATTTTGCCGGAGTTAAAAGGCTTGTCGATAAAAATAAATTTCAGGCAGTAATCGGGCAGTTGGAAACCATACCTGATAAAATACAAAATATACTCGAACGCGCCGATGAAATAAAGAAAATTGCCGATAAGACTTACAAGCATACATGTTTTCTCTTTTTGGGTAGAATTTTTGGGCTCCCCACTGCACTGGAAGGTGCCCTTAAACTTAAGGAAATTTCTTATATTCATGCGGAAGGATATCCGGCAGGCGAGATGAAACATGGCCCGATAGCTCTTACGGATTTAAAAACAGTAGTGGTAGGAATTATGCCCCATGATTCGGTTTACGAAAAGATATTGAGCAATATTCAGGAAGTAAAAGCAAGAAAAGCAACTATATTTTCAATAATCAGTGAAAATGATAAAAATACACAAAAATATTCGGATTATGTTTTTCGGATACCCGAGATCCAGGAGGAATTATACGCCATCTTAACTATTATCCCGATCCAATTATATTCTTATTACATCGCTAAAAACCTGGATAGAAACGTGGATCAGCCAAGAAATCTTGCAAAGAGTGTTACAGTGGAGTGAGTATTCATGGAAATATTCGGAGTAGGCACGGATATAATAGAGGTAAAAAGAATAAAATCTGCCATCAAGAATAATTCAGGATTTTTACACAGGGTCTATACCGGAAATGAAATAGACTATTGCGACAGGAAAAATAAAGGTATGTACCAGAGTCTCGCGGCACGTTTTGCTGCAAAAGAGGCAGTTTCCAAATCACTGGCCGAAGGGATAAGCAGGAACGTATCATTAAATGAGATCGAACTTATGAATATGGAAAGCGGGGCCCCGTATATAAAGTTGTACGGGAAAACCTTTGAGTTTGTAAAGAGTCTCAGAATAAAAGAGATAAAAATATCGGTTTCGACAACAGAAAATTTTGCCGTTGCCTATGCGGTTGCAATTATATGATTTATAAGGAAGAATGATTGTCTGGAACCATCGGGTGATATGATTTTTGTAAGATGAAATTAACAAGAATTCTAAAAGGCAGCAGAATAGCGGAGATCGATAAAAAGGCCATGGCGGATGGAATCGATTCAAAGCTGCTTATGAAAAATGCGGGCAGCGGGATTTCGAAAAAGATTGTCAGTGATTTTGAGAATAAGACTCTGAAAAGGGCCGCCAGAGGTCTTGTTATTTGCGGAAGCGGGAACAATGGCGGAGATGGGTTTGTGGCTGCCGGTGATTTACTTGATTATGGAATGAAAGTAAGTGTATTTTATCTGTCCCCTGTGAGTAAATTCAGTCCCGACAGTCTATTTTATTTCGAAAAGCTCCGGTCAGTCAGAGGCAATGAAATATATTTTTTGGACCTCGAAGATAATAAAATGTTTTCTTTATTTGAAGAAGAGATCAGGAAAGCGGATTTTATTGCAGATGCAATATTTGGCACAGGCCTTCATGGCGATGATATCCGCGGACCTTCGAAGGAAGTTATAGGAATCATAAATTCAGCCAGAAAACAAAACAGTGATCTTGTTGTTTATTCTGTCGATATTCCCTCGGGCATAGATTCCGATTCCGGAAAAGTTCTGGGAACGGCTGTAAGGGCGGATAAAACCATAACCTTTGGCTGCAAGAAGATAGGACTGGTAAATTATCCGGGAGCGGATTTCACAGGAGAGATCGAAATTATCGATATAGGTATTCCGGAAAAATATTACGGCCGGTATGAACAGATTTTCGAACCCGGTTTTCGATGGGTGGCCGAAAATATTCCCGAGAAAGAATCATGGACATACAAGCACAGAGTAGGAAATCTGCTGGTGATAGCAGGCTCGATTGGATTTACCGGTGCCGCATCAATGACTTGCATGGGTGCCCTGAGATCAGGTGCCGGGATGGTATCGCTTATCTGTCCGCGTGAGTTAAATGATATTTATGAGGAGAAGTTGACGGAAGTCATTACCTATCCCGTGGAACAAACGGAAGATATTTCCATACATCCGGATAGCCTGGATAAAATATTGGAACTTGCCGGCAGATTTGACGCCCTGGCCGTAGGACCGGGGCTATCAAAAAACCCCGATACCATGCACCTTGTAAGGGAACTGCTTAAGAAAATAAAAAAGCCTCTGGTGCTGGATGCCGATGCTCTTTCCGTATTTTACGGACAGGAAGATATTAAGAAAAATGGCGAATATGGCATAGGGAATCCGGAACTTAAAAATGTTGTGATAACACCTCATTCCGGAGAAATGTCATCGATAAGGGGTGTGGATAGGATAAATCCGGAAGACAGGATCAAAATAAATATGGAAACCGCCAAAAAATATAAATTAATATCTGTGCTTAAAGGAGCAGGGACAATAATTTCGGATTATAATGATACTACTTTTATCAATCCTACCGGAAACTGGGGCCTGGCATCGGCAGGTACCGGCGATATTTTAACCGGTATCATCGGTTCGCTGCTCTGTCAGGGAATGGGACCGCTGGAGAGTGCGGTTTGCGGGGTTTATATCCATGGCATGGCAGCGGATATCATGATAAAAGAAACCAGCAGGACCTCACTGATTGCGACAGATCTTTTGGAGGGATTAAAGAGGGTTTTTTTAGAAATAGAGAAAGTCAAATATAAAGATATTTGATCAAAAAATATAAGTGAAGGAGATTAAAGATGTCAGAGCTTTTAGCAAAGAATATCATGACAAAAAAAGTCATCACTATAAATAAAAATGCTTCGGTAGAAAAATTATCGGAACTGCTTCTGAAAAATAAAATAAGCGGCGTACCCGTAGTAGATGATGATGGCAAACTGGTAGGAGTAGCAACGGAAGGGGATTTGATCGTAAAAGATTCCGACCTGCATTTTCCAAGGTATTTCAAGCTGCTGGACAGTATAATATATCTTGAAAGCCTGAATAAATTTAAAAGCAATCTTAAAAAATATCTGGGGACGAAGGTAGAGGACATCATGACCGCAAAGGTAATAACAGTCAGGGAGAATACACTGGTCAGCGAGGTCGCCAATATAATGATAAGAAACAATGTAAACAGAGTACCCGTCCTGAACAGTAAAGGTGATCTGGCCGGTATAATCACAAGAGCGGATATAGTCAAATCAATGGTTTGAAAACAATTTTTTAATCAGATTGAATGAATAAAGATCCAATAATAGATAAAAGATTTGCATGGGCCGAAATAAATCTCTCCCGCCTGTGTCATAATCTTGAAATAATCCAATCATTTGCCGATTCTAAAAATACAAAAGTAATGGCGGTAGTAAAGGCTGATGCCTATGGCCACGGCGCGGCCGAAGTTTCAAGGCAGGCTTTAAAATGCGGCGCATATTCACTGGGAGTGGCAATAGCCGAAGAAGGCATAGAGTTAAGGGCATCAGGGATAACGGCGCCCATTTATATTTTAGGTGAAAGTCCTCCCGAAGCAATGGAAGAGGCCATCAAATATGATCTGATCCTTAATATGAATTCATATAAAGCGGCACAGTTTGTTTCGGAAGAATGCGAAAGAACCGGAAAAAAAGTAACGGTAAGTATAAATATAGATACAGGCATGAACAGGATAGGAATAAACTTTAATGATGCCGTTAGTGAGATTTTAAAGATATCTTCACTTCCCAATTTAAAATTAGAAGCTATCTCCACTCATTTTTCATGTGCCGGCGGCAGGGATGACTATTATACTGAACAACAATGGAAAAGATTCAATGAGATAATTAACAGGGTTAAGGATAAGAAGATAAACATAAAAATTTTTCATTGTGCAAACAGTGCAGTATTTTTCAGACATAGAAATATGCATCTTGATATGGTCAGAACCGGGATTTCAATATATGGATTGAATCCTTACGACGAGGATTATGCAGACTGGTTGGATCCCGAAGCGAGCAGTGCGGTATCCCGACTGAAACCTGTCTTCAGCCTCAAAACAAGAATAACCTTTATTAAAGAGGTCCCTTCGGGTGAACTGATTTCATATTGCGGAACCTTTAGAACGAAAAGAGATAGTATCATAGCTACCGTACCCGTGGGCTATGCGGATGGATATCCAAGATCGCTTGCAAATAGAGCCGTGGTTTTGATTGACGGAAAGCCTGCGCCTGTGGTAGGGAATATAACGATGGATCAGTTTATGATAGATATCACCGATATTGCGAAAGAAAGCAATATAAATGCCGGCGATGAAGTTATCCTTATAGGTGATTCCGGAGATAAGAAAATAACTGCAGATGATATTGCCAGGTTAATGGATACCATAAACTATGAAGTTGTATGTATGTTCAAAAAGAGGATCCCCAGGATATATATAAGATAATAATTGTCCGCATTTAAGTATTTTACAATTTCTCCATACTGTGCATAATTAAATATTACTATTATTAATCGGAAGGGTGTTTGCAATGACAGTAAAAAGAAATAAAAAATCAAAATTACTGTTTACCGCTATATTTTTATTTATGATTATTACCGTTATCAGTACATCATGCGTATGTCCTTTGTTTTCATATATTGAAAGGATTACTGGATTTGAGATAAAAATCGGCAAGGAAATCGATCAGAGTCTTGTTAATGAAGATTTGATTTATCCCGGTTCTATGGTTCTTGTACAGGTAGAAGGCAATATGAATGAGATTATGGATTTAATTGATAAGTATGGCGCAAGTCTATCCGAAAAAGATTTTTCAATCCTGGAAAATCTACCCGGGGACATAAAAAACGAGGAGTTCACAACCACCATATACTCAACTCCTGACAATAAAACGCAAGTCCTGGATTTTTACGGGACGCTTCACAGTAAAGGATGGTTGATACTGGAAATACAGGATATAGCTGAAGGCGGGAATGATGGGCAGGGTACGATACTTCTTGCTTCGAAAGGAACAGATGAGCAAGCTTTTGTACTGGCTGAAACCCGGAACAATACTTTCATAATATTTTTGGATATAGATCTGGAAGCATTACTGGAAATGCAGAAATAGTTTTAATTCAGAAGGATTTGATAAATTAAAATAATTAAGAATATTTGATATGTCAAAATTCAGGTACGGAGATCTTAAATGAAAAGAAAAAGCTTGATACTGCTGCTGCCAGTATTAATCTTGATGCAGCTTGTTATGGGATGCAGACCGGTCGATGAGCAGGCAATATCTTTTGCAGATCAGGCAGCCGAAAAATATCTGATTGCTCTGAATGACCAGGATTATTCTGCTTATAAAGAAGATATGGATGCCGGCATGCTTGAAGCAGTTACGGAAGAAGAATTCATTAAATTTTCATCATATTTAAAGGAAAATGCCGGGGAATATATACCGGATTCGAAGAAATATTCCGGTTATACAACTAAGAACGAAAATATTCTGGTAATTTACAGAGCCGGCTATACCCTGGAAAAAGAAGGAGTCGTAGTGACTACTGTGATTTCTAAATCAAGTGAAGGAACTTATAAAATATCGGGTTCCTGGTTCGATTCCCCGAAATTAAGGGAAGCGGAATATAAATGATTTTAGAAGTTTGAATGGATATTTTATTAATGTTAAAATAATAAAAATCTTTAATAATATTATTTATAAACTGACTGGAGGCATAATGAAAAGAATATTATTACCGGCTTCACTTTTGTTAATTACCATAATGTCGCTTCTTGGAACCGGCTGCACGTATGGATGGCGCAAAGACGATGTCTGGGAAGGGATGGCCGTCAGCGGATTATCAGGTGTGTTTATCTGCTTTGCAGTAATAGCGGGCCTGATAGGACTTTTCTTTTTTGTCGTATGGATCATTGCTCTTGTGGACTGCGCAAAGAGGAAACCTGATGAGTTCCCGGCCGGAACAGGCGGAGAGAATGCCAAAACCATGTGGCTCGTTATCTTGATTGTGACCTTTTTTGTAAGTCAACTGAATGGCATTGCGGCGATCGTTTATTATTTTATGGTAATGAGAAAAATGCCCAGAAAGTAATTGACAAAAAAATAGAGAAACTACAAAAATAATTTTAATGGTATTATGTCTGACTCCCTGTTAAATTAATTTTTAATCTGGCAGGGAGTTATTCTTCTGATTCTCTGTCTGATGTAAATTCATCCAGTAAATTCGAAATTGCGGAAGGAATTATTTCTTTTTTTCTTAACAAACCCATCAGGTTTTTTAAGCCTACCCTCTTTACGATATAACCGGCGATTGCTCCTACTATTGCTCCTCCTATCATGTAGCTGATATCTTTCTTATCGAATTTATTCTTTTCATCCATCTTAAAACCCCCGGTTTATAAAAATTGATTAAATATCATATAAATCATTATAACCCAATATATGCCATTATTTCAAAATTTTAATCAGGGGAATATCCGTTAAGGTTTATTTGGTACAGCAGGTATTTTTTGTTGTATAATATGAAATTCATAGATTTTGATTATTAGAAATATGATAAAACCATAAAAAATGAAAATTGATTTCAATAATCCGGTAAGCAATCACAATCCTGAAAGGTTCAGGTATCTGGATCTTATAACCGGTCTTTTTGTCGCGGTGCTTCTTATTTCCAATATAGCTTCGTCTAAAATCGTGGAAATCTGGAAATTTACTTTTGACGGCGGGACAATTCTCTTTCCGCTATCCTATATTTTCGGAGACATACTGACAGAAGTCTATGGATTCAGACGAAGCAGGAGGGTAATATGGATAGGATTTTTCTGTGCGGCCCTTATGTCTTTGACCCTGGGGTTGATAGGTTTGATCAGACCCGCAAGCGGCTGGGAATATCAGGAGGCTTACATGAGAATACTCGGACAGACGCCGAGAATAGTCACTGCTTCTCTCATCGCTTATTTTGCAGGAGAATTTTCGAATTCCTTTATTATGGCAAAGATGAAGATCCTTACGAAAGGGAAATGGCTTTTTACAAGAACAATTGGCTCTACTGTTGTAGGTGAGGGAATTGACACAATCATTTTCGTAGTCATAGCTTTTCTGGGAGTATATCCAAATGATCTGGTGTTCCTTATTATTATTTCCAATTACATTTTTAAGGTTTCTCTTGAGATTGTCTTTACGCCGCTTACCTATAAAATTGTCGGATTTCTGAAAAGAGTTGAAAAAGTGGATTGGTTTGATTACAGGACCAACTTCAATCCTTTTATTTTTCCGTAACGAATCCGGAAAATTTAATCGACTTCCGGCTGCGGGTAGCGATAGTGTCCCACAATTTCGTATTCCTGAAGTATATCGATTTCTTCCAGCTCATTATTTTCGGGTGAAATCATTATAACAAGATTGATCCCATCGTCATCGGTGTGAGGGGAAATAAATCCTCCGCGGTCCTTATCAATATTGTTTTCATCAAAACGAAAATAAACTACATCGCCCGGCTGCCAGAAGAAATCCCTGTTTTCATCATCAAGGTCATATTCATGGGGAAGAGTAGTCAGTGCATTACGGCTAAAAAATTTTTCCTGGAAAACGACATCTCTGGAATCGATATGCTTTATCGGTGTCTTTCTGCCTGTTTTATCCATAGGGTAATCTTCTTTATGTTCGATCATATCCTGATATATAAGCTCCAGGAGATCGACTCCGCATTCATTATATGTTACAGAAATTACGTCGGTGGAAATCCATACATTGGTGCTCGGGTAGCCCGTATCGGGATAAAGCTGATATCCGTATTCTATATCTCTATCAAGCATTTCCATTGACTTTAATACAATATTCTTCTGGATATCGGTAAAGTCCTGAGTTCCTGTTTCTGTTTCGCTTTCTTCTGTCTCTGCTTCCGGGGCTTCTTCGGTCACGGCAGCACTCTCACTTTCGATAAATCCGGATTCCGAATTCCCGGAAGTTATATCAAGGGTTAGTTCGGAGATAGGGAAATCTACTGAAGAAGAAAACAATTTTTCAGGTAAGTCGGAAACTTCATTCGTATGGCATGCTCTCAGGGCGAGTAACTGTATTATGGCTATGACCGCAACTACATAAATAAAATACCTGTAGCTTATGTTTTTAATATATTGTTTTTTTCTGATTCTTTCTTCCATACCCTGATATATTATATTAAAAGATGAATAAAATTAAGAGGGTAAACATATTTTTAAAGTGGAAAGTATCCCGGAATTATTGTAATATGGTAAAAATTAGAAATTTCCGGTTTAAATATCAATAAATATGAGATTGGGGGAGGGAAATGCCTGTAAAACAGCTGACAGTCTTTCTGGAAAATCAAACTGGCCGGCTGGCAGAGGTCGCAAAAATTTTAAAGGACCGTAATATAAATTTGCAGGGATTTTCTACGACCGAGGCAAGAGATTATGCGATCCTGCGGTTGATGGTATCTGATGTAGAATCTGCACGAAAGTTGCTCAGAGAATCCGGCTTCACCACTCACCAGGCTGATGTGATCTGTGTTGAGATTCAGGATAAACCGGGTGAACTTTATGGGATCCTTGATATTCTTGCAAAGGAAGGTATAAATATAGATTATATATATGTTATTTCAGGATCAAGGATTATTTTAAGTGTTGCCGATATTTCAAGAACCGAAGAGATCCTGATTGAAAGCAATATAAAAGTTTGCACCAGTCAGACTGAATAATCCGTTAAAATAAAAAAATTTCCTTCGGATATTCATTTCAGGATTATTTAAAATCAATCTCTCAACAAAAAATTCTCACTTTCTTTTTTTCTTGACATTAATTTTTTTATCAATACAATGCTACTTATTAGATAATATTAATAGTATTAATGAATTATAAACAAAGCGGAAGAGTGAGATGAGAATATCTACGAGAGCAAGATATGGATTAAGATTAATGGTGGAGATAGCCTTAAGCTATAAAAAAGGGCCAATACTGCTTAAAGAAATTTCTAAGAATATAGATGTTTCGGAGAAATACCTGAGTCAGATAATAATACCCCTGAAAGGTAAGAGCCTAGTA
The DNA here is from genome assembly GCA_028717265.1 of Actinomycetota bacterium. Taxonomy (GTDB): domain Bacteria; phylum Actinomycetota; class Humimicrobiia; order Humimicrobiales; family Humimicrobiaceae; genus Hydromicrobium. Next base: position 16,836 of record JAQUOE010000024.1, on the reverse strand, counting down.
AATACCTACAGTGGAGCGCACAGCGGGTATGTCTTAAGCAGGCCACCTTCCGAAATCAAACTCAAGGAAATTGTGGAGATCCTGGAAGGAGATTCGAGTCTGATCGACTGTGTTAATAATCCTTCTGTCTGTAACAGAGTATCTGCCTGTGTGACCAGGGATATCTGGACAGAAATAGGAGACAAAATATCGGAAATTTTAAGTTCATATACGCTGGGTGATCTTGCAAAAATGTGCATGGAAAGAAAAGATGACGGGATGATGTACAGCATTTAAATTATACCCGGTCAGCCCGATCTTTTTATAAATATTCTTTTAGAAAATTTATAGAAGTTTTAGAGAATTATTAATGTGAAATTTATAAAAAAGGGGAAATACAATGAGTGCAATTGATTCAAAATTAAAGCCGGAAACGCTGGCGCTTCACGGGGGTCAGGAACCAGATCCCATTACGGGGGCCAGAGCCGTCCCCATATATCAAACCACTTCTTTTCAGTTCAGGGATACGGAACACGCTGCAAATCTTTTTGCCCTGAAAGAATCTGGCAATATTTACAGCAGGATAATGAATCCCACTAACGATATTCTGGAAAAAAGAATTGCGCTTCTTGACGGCGGAGCCGGAGCTCTGGCGGTTGCAAGTGGACAGGCAGCGGAAACGCTGGCAATTCTCAATATAGCTCAAGCCGGAGATGAAATAGTCTCTGCCGATAATCTGTATGGCGGGACTTACAATCTTTTCCATTACACACTTAGAAGGCTTGGTATAAAAGTCAATTTCGTAAAATCTTCTGATCTCGATGCTTTTAAAAATGCTGTTAATGAAAAGACAAAAGCGATTTACGCAGAATCCATAGGAAATCCGAAGCTTGATATAGCAGATTTGGAAAAACTTTCAAAAGTAGCGCATGATTTCGGCATACCGTTAATATTGGATAATACTGTTTCCCCTTATATCTTAAGGCCATTTGATTACGGAGTGGATATAACAGTTTATTCTGCTACAAAATTTATCGGAGGACACGGAACATCGATTGGTGGTTTAATTGTGGATTCCGGTAAATTCAACTGGGAAAATGGAAAATTTCCTCTGATAACGGATCCGGAGCCCGCTTATCATGGAACGCGATTTGTTGAGGCATTCAAGTCCACAGGAAATATCGCTTATATTTTAAAAGCAAGAGTAATTTTACTCAGAGATCTCGGTCCGGCTCTCTCACCATTTAATTCATTCTTATTCTTGCAGGGTCTTGAGACCCTCCCCCTGAGGATGATTAAACATAGCGAGAATGCTCAGGCAGTAGCGGAATTTCTTGAGTCAAGTCCGCTGGTTGACCGGGTAAGTTATCCCGGCCTTAAATCAAGTCCGGAAAAATCAAAAGCTGAAAAGTATTTGAAAAAAGGTGCAGGAGCCATTATAGGATTTGGAATAAAGGGCGGAGCAGAATCAGGTAAAAAATTCATAGATTCACTGGAACTGATTTCCCATCTTGCCAATATCGGCGATGCAAAAACACTTGCCATACATCCCGCGACAACCACACATCAGCAGCTTTCAGAGGAAGAACAAATCGCTACCGGTGTAACAGCGGATTTTATAAGGTTATCAATAGGTCTTGAAAATATTGATGATATCATTGCCGATATCGAGCAGGCATTAAAGAAATCCCAGAAATAGCGGAGATGTATTTTTATTGATACTTTAAAGGTTAAGTATCTTATTTATAAGTTGAGAGGAGCACTAAAATGTCAAAAATATATGAAGATATCACAAAAACCGTCGGGAGAACCCCGCTCGTAAGAATAAATAACCTGACAAAAGGTTTAAATACGACTATTCTGGCAAAGCTGGAATCATTCAATCCACTTTCAAGTGTCAAAGATAGGATCGGGGTCTCTATGATTAATGCTGCAGAAAATGAAGGTTTGATAAATAAAGATACGGTTATTGTAGAACCTACGAGTGGAAATACCGGTATTTCACTGGCTTTTGTGTGCGCTGCCAGGGGATACAGATTGATCCTGACCATGCCGGATACGATGAGCCTGGAACGAAGGCAGCTTCTTAAAATATTCGGAGCTGAACTTATCCTGACGGACGGAGCAAAGGGAATGAAAGGAGCGGTGGAAGAAGCGGAAAAAATTCAGAGAAAAACCAAAAATAGTTTTATGCCCCAGCAATTCAGGAATGCCGCAAATCCTGAAATACACCGGAAGACAACTGCCGAAGAGATATGGGCCGATACTGATGGAAGCGTGGATATTATTGTTTCCGGGATAGGTACAGGAGGAACTATTACCGGCGCAGGAGAAGCATTAAAAAAGAAAAAACCGTCCATCAGGATGGTTGCAGTAGAACCGGCGGATTCCCCTGTTCTTTCAGGAGGAAGTCCGGGCCCCCATAAGATACAGGGGATCGGAGCAGGATTTGTTCCTGAAGTATTGAATACAAACATAATCGATGAAATCGTAAAAGTATCAAATGAGGATGCAGGCATCATTGCACGAAGAATTGCGAAAGAGGAAGGAATTCTGGTGGGAATATCCAGCGGAGCCGCTATGTGGGCAGCGATTGAGGTTGCCGGAAGACCGGAATCCGATAAAAAAGTTATCGTGGTCGTTTTACCAGATACAGGAGAAAGATATCTTTCTACGTGGCTGTTTCGGGAATGATATTTTTATAATTACGGATTGTATGTAAAATGATTACAGGCGGATAAATATGAAAAATACAGTGGAAATAGTTGAAACAAAATATTTTAATTTTGCCGGATCTCCGGATGGAATGATGCTGGAATCCGGGGAAAAATTGGGCCCGATTACAATTGCATATGAGACATATGGCAGGTTGAATGAAGACAGAGATAATGCGGTCATGGTCCTGCATGCACTGTCCGGAGATGCCCATGCGGCCGGATTTCATAAAGGAGAAAAAAACCCCGGATGGTGGAACGATATGATAGGCCCGGGTAAAGCCTTTGATACCGAAAAGTATTTCATAATATGTTCCAATATTATCGGAGGATGCATGGGAAGCACAGGTCCGTCTTCATTGAATGAAAAAACAGGCAGACCTTACGGACTGGACTTTCCGCATATTACAATATCCGATATGGTCAATGCTCAAAAATATTTACTTGACTACCTGGGGATAAAAAAGCTGCTTTCTGTCGCAGGGGGTTCAATGGGAGGGATGCAGGTCCTGCAGTGGGTTTCTTCCTACCCGGAGAGGATCTTATCTGCCATACCAATGGCCACGGCATTGAAACACTCACCGCAGCAGATCGCGCTTAATGAAGTCGGAAGACAGGCGGTAATGTCCGACCCCGATTGGAGGGACGGCAATTATTACGGCAGCGGCCAGCCTGAAAGAGGATTGGCCCTGGCGCGTATGATCGGACACATAACCTATATGAGTGACGAGTCGATGGAAAATAAATTTTCGAGGAAGCTTAAAAACGGCGGTTACAATTTTTCATTCAAACCTGAATTTGAAGTCGAGGGTTATCTGCATCACAGAGGAGATAGTTTTGTTAAGAGATTTGACGCAAACTCCTATCTCTATATCACGAAAGCGCTGGACTATTTCGACCTGTCATCAACAGATAAGTTTTTGCCGGCCGGCAGGAAAATCGATACCAGATTTCTGGTCATCGCTTTTAAATCTGATTGGCTGTATCCTTCATACCAGTCCAGAGAGATTGTCAGAATGCTTAAGGCAAGACGTCTGGATGTTACTTATTGTGAAATAAATTCGACTTATGGCCATGACGCTTTTCTTCTGGAGTTTGCGGAAGAGGCCCGCCTGGTCAGCCATTTTTTAAACAGGGTGTATAATAATGCAAAAAATAAATAATGAGATTATAAAACCGGATCACCGGGTCATATTTGATATTGTGGAAACAGGTTCAGGGGTACTCGATCTCGGATGCGGCGGCGGGGAACTTTTGAATCTACTTGTCAGAGAAAAAAAAGTAAAGGCGCAGGGTATAGAATTAAGAGAAAAAGCAATTTATGAATGTGTCGAGAAAGGGCTGAGCGTATTCCACGGAGACATAGAAGGCGGCCTCGGTGAATATCCGGATGATTCTTTTGATTACGTAATATTGAATCAGAGCATGCAGGAAACCAGAAAAATAGAATTGGTGCTCAGGGAATCATTAAGAGTGGGAAGGAAAGTAATAGTGGGATTTCCGAATTTTGCATATATCCGTTCCCGGTTTAGCCTTTTTCTAAAGGGGAGGGCACCGGTCACCCCGTCTCTGCCCTACAAATGGTATGAATCACCGAACGTGCATTTCTTAAGCATAAAAGACTTTAAGGGGTACTGTAAGGAGAAAGGAATAAATATAATAAAGACATACTACCTCGGAAGTAAGGGTATTATAAGGTGCTTACCCAATCTGCTTGCCCTGAATGCAATTTTTGTTTTATGCAAATAAGAGATTAAGACTGCTGCGCAGAATTAAAGATGAATATTTAAAAAAGGGAATGATTCTTTAGCTATCTTCTTTTATTCATATAACATCTGATAAAAGTAATAATTTCCCATTACTATTTTTACATATTCCCTGGATTGTTCGTAAGTGATACTTTCTATGAATTCATCGATATCCATAGCACCTCTATCGGCAACCCAGCCGGCCATTCTCCCCGGACCGCCGTTGTAGGCTCCCACGCAGTAGAACTCATTCTGCCCGAAATTATCGAGCTGCTGTCTCAGATAAAATGTACCCATCCTTATATTTGTGTCAGGATCAAGAAGCATATTGACGTTGTAATTTGAAATTCCTATCTGTCCGGCAATGCCTTTTCCGGTTGCAGGCATGATCTGCATCAATCCCTGTGCCCCTGCGTAAGAGCCGGCATCAGGCTGAAACAGGCTTTCCTGCCTTATTACGGCCAGAGTAAAAAGCGGGTCAAGGTTATACTGGCTGCTGTATTTCTGGACGATCTCTTTGAAACCATAGGGATAATAAAGATAATATAGATAATCGATACGAGGTTCGTCTAACCCGGATTTCAACTGCTTAAAATTTTTATGGATAATCCTGATGGAACTTGAATAATCTTTTGATTTCATGAATAGTGTGGCTATTTCAAGGATTCTGGCGGGATTTTTCTCTATCTCTCTGCTTCCTGCTTCTATTTCGAGCGATGCACTGTTAAAAAATTCGAGTTTAAGAAATTCGATAGCCTTGTTTATATGATTTACCTCGCCGTTTTCGATATGGCCGTCTTCCTCCAGTATGGAATATATATCCGGGAGCATATATGCGATTCCAGGATTTTCCGGATTTAGTCCCGTGTTTATTTCTCCGACCTTTACTTCCCTATTCATTTCCCCAAGCATTTTAGCGGAAGCAAAGGTATAATAAGAATAAGACTTTAAATCTACGATTTTTTGATACAAACCCGCTGCCGTATTGTTGTCACCGAGCTTCTGATAACATTTGGCCTGCCAGAACAGTCCCTTTTCCTCCAGCGGAGTGTTTTTATAGGATAAGGCGTAGCCCGAAAAGGTGGTTTTAGCAGAGTTATAATTTGCCGACCTGTACTGTATCAAACCGAGTTCCCATAATGCGTCGGACAGTTTGTCTCCATTTGGATATTCATTCGGTACTCTCTGGAAATAAATGGCGGCACTGGCAAAATCATCCTTCAATGAGTATATCCTGCCTGTCCTGTACAGGGCATCATCACTGTAATTGCTTGCCGGAAAAGTCTGTATAAGTTTCTGATAATATGAGATGGCATCTGAATCCTGGTCCAGATTGGTAAGGGCCCTCCCCAGGAAATACAGACTATCGTCTGCTACGGAACCTGATGAGTACTTTTTATAGGATTGAAGCAGGAAGTCTCTTGCTTTACTGTATTCACCCATATTGAAATAACACATCCCTTTTTCATACAGTACCCTGCTGTAAAGATCCTGAGACAGGCTGTTCACGTAATCTCCCTGCAGTATCCTGTCAAATTCATCAAGGGCGGTGCTGTAATTGAAAGAGCCGGAAAGAATCTTTCCCCTTGAATAAATTTCGAATGCCGTGGGAACAAATGTTTCGATAGAGCCTTCTTCCGCAAGCCGGTTCAGATTCTCAAGGGCAATTTCCGAATATTCATGAAGCGGGTATTTTAACCATATTTCTTTATAGTTCCCGGCAGCAAGATCTTTTTTCCCATTTCTTTCCTGGCAGGCGGCCAGCTGATATAGAGAGTAAGGTACATACGTGGAGTCAGGGAAGCCGCTAAGAAAATTCGTATACTCACTTTCGGCAGTTATGTAATCTTCCTTGATATAGAATACATCAGCATATTCCAGATTGGCGGTTTCCGCCCAGATGCTGTCAGGATAATTTTTTATTATCTTTAGATAATACTCTTCTGCCTGATAATACTTTTCCTGTGAAAGGAGGATTTTTGCCATATAATAATAAATATGATCCTGCAGCAGCCTGTAGTCGTCTTTTATTTTATTTAAATAAAATTCTGCAATGAGGTAAGAACCTTTATCAAAATAATCCATGGCCTGAGTAAAAAATAACCTTAATTCCGTAATATCCATAGCATCTGTGCCTGTACCGGCTGTCCCGGTTTTTTGCTTATCGGTTTCGGTGCCTTCCTGAGGAGAAATATCGCTTTCCCTATCTTCGTTTTCGGTTCCATCGATATTATTCACATCCTGCTCTTCGCTATCCGAATCCTGATTCGCTGTTTCTTCTGCGGATTCTGTTTCGTAAGTCTCAGTATCCCTGTCTTCACATCCCTGTGCGGCAAAAATTACCGGAAAAACCAGAACCGCGGATATAAATAAAATAATAACTTTTACAATTTTACTTTTCATCAAATTAAATAATGGTTAAAAACTAAGGAAATTTTACCTTACAATATTCTTATTGTAAATCGGGCAGACAGCCAGGTCATGGTGACAAGAATATTAAAATAGTATAATTTATAACAAATACTAATTTTAAAAAGCGGTAATAAAAAATAATTTTTATCCCCGGAGAATATGGAAGGAGGATTATTATTTGAATATTTTTAAAAGAAAAAGAAAGGTCGGCATAGCATTGAGCGGGGGAGCGGCAAGGGCACTTTCTCATATCGGGGTCCTGGAAATACTGGAAATACTCGGGGTCAAATTTGATGCGATGGCAGGTACAAGCATGGGTGCGATAATCGGGGCATTTTATTGTTCCGGGATAAGTCTTGAAGAGATAAAATCATTCGTAAAGTCCATGAACTGGAGGAGTTTCATGCTTTTCTCCGATCTTGCAGTGTCACAAAACGGTATTATTAATGGCCGAAGGGTCGAGGACGTATTGAAAAAATTCCTCGGAGATAAAACATTCGACGATTGTAAAATACCTTTTTGCTGTGTTGCAGCGGATCTGATCAAAGGGGAAAAAGTGATATTATCCAGAGGAAAATTAGTCAATGCGGTCAGAGCGTCCATTTCTATCCCCGGCTTTTTTTCTGCCGTATGCATGGACAACCGTATTCTCGTAGACGGAGGATTGATAGAACCGCTGCCCACCGAATCTATAAAAACAAAGGATGTTAATTTCATCATAGCTTCGTCTATTCGGTTTGATAAAGACAGGGAAAAATATAATAAATTTTTCCTGGAGAATAAAGGAGATTTCAGAGCAACCGGGGAAATTCCGCCCATTGAAATAAAGAATGATGTTGAAACAGGGAGGCGAAGATTTCGTGATCAAAAAAAGATATCCCGGTTGAAGAAGAAAGGTGCGGTAAAACTCACGGTCAACAATATAATTGATACCAGTTTTAATATTATGAATCGTGAAATTACCAAAAACTATCTTAAACTCGCAGATCTGGTGATAGAACCCGAAGTGGGAGATTTCGGTTTTTTTGACCTGATGCATGGGAACCAGATTATTCAAAGAGGCATGGAAGCTGCCAGGGCGAAGATTCCCGAAATCAAGAGAAGATTGAATCTATAGTATTATTTCAAGCTCGATCTCGTCCCTTATGGGTATTCCGTAGTTGCCGATAAGCGGTATTGATCGTTTTAATTTTCTGGATAATTTTATTGCATCGGGGTAAATATTCTTCAAAGTGAAGTTTCTCTTCTGGTAGAATTTCAAAGCATCGACATTATCATTTGTTGTCAGCAGCCATACCCTTTTTAATTTTTGCTTTCTGGCCAGGGTCATAATTGTATCGACCAAAGAAGAACCTATACCTTTATTTTCCCTGAAGCTGTTAAGTGAAACAATTTCCAGCTCTTTATCCGTTATTTTATAAGTAATAAGTCCGACTTTTTCATTATTAGAAGTGGCGATAAAACCGTCCAGATCATTAAAACTATGAATGAAACCCTTTGTTATTATTATGTCCCCACCCCAGAATTCATTAAAAATGGACTTTATCCATTGTCTGTCGCTATTTTCTATTGTCCTGATAATTATTTCTGTATTCATTTTTTTAACACTATGGATTGTTTTGTTGCTTATTATATAATAAAAAGATAAAAGATTTCATACCGGACCAATATTTATTAATTATAAAGGAGCGGCAATATGAATAAAATTCGCCTTGGAATAATAGGACCCGGTCTGATCTGGGAAGCGGCACACAAGCCGGTTTTAAAAAAATTAGAAGATAAATTTGAAGTAGCTGCATTCTGCGCCACAAGCGAAAAAAGCAAAAACAAGATAAATAAAGAATACCCGGTAATGCCTTTTTATAAGGATTATAAAGCACTGCTCAGCGAGCCGTTTATAGACGCTGTGGTAATACTCACTCCCATACCGTTAAATCCGGTAATTGCCAGCGCTGCTCTCGCGGCGGGTAAAGACGTATTCATGGAAAAGCCTATGGCTACAAATGTAAAAGACGCAGAAGAGCTGGTCAAAAGAGAAAAAGAGACAGGGAAGCGGGTTTTCATTCTGGAACAGTATGTTTATAAAAATTTTACCGGTGAAATACTGAAAATAATGAATTCGGGCAGGCCTGGAGATATCCTTGTGTTTGAAAAAATCTATCACGATTACATAGGACACATAGAAGGCACAGAGGGTTACGGGAATACGGAGTGGAGGATCAATCCGAAATATCCCCTTGGAATGCTTATGGACGGCGGTATCCATGAAATTGCAGCACTTTCTAAAATTTTTGGTAAGCCCCGGACTGTTTATGCGGCAGGAATCAAATACAGGCAGGATGGATATGGGGATTATGATTACCAGTCCATGGTTTTCGGATACGGGAACAATTCAATAGGTATTTTCAGTAATTCATATTACCTTGACGGGAAAAGGAACTATTTTATCATAAGAGGAACAAAGGGACTTATATTCTTTGAAGAGGGATCGGAAATCACAGTAGAGGAAAATAATGGCAGGAAAGATATCATAAAATTGAAGAAGGAAGATCCTACCTATAATATGTGGAAAGATTTCAGTAATTGCCTGGAATCAAACTCAAAACCCTATTATACAACCGGAAAAGCTCTGGATGACATTCAGATCCTTGAGGCAGTCAAAAAATCTCTGGAAAATGGGACCAGAATAAATGTCGACCTCACAACTTAAAAATAAGGCGCGCAATATAAAAATAAATCAAAAGTCCCAGCGCATCGATTATTGTTGTTAGAAGGGGGCTGCTTATTATTGCCGGATCCAATCTTGCTCTTGTAAGGATTATAGGAAGTATCGCGCCTATAAGATTAGCTACTATTATTATGCTGAGAGTAGAAAGCCCAAGGGTCACCGCCAGCGGAATACCATCCTTGAAAATGACGCTTCTAAGGAAAAAAACAGCTCCAACAGATATACCCAGAAGAAGGCCCACCAGCAGCTCCTTTTTTACAACGGAAAACCATTTTCGCAGAGTGAGGTCACCGGTCGATATTGCACGGATAATAAGTGTTGCCGATTGTGTCGAAGTATTGCCTCCGGTATCTATCAGGACCGGTATAAAGAAGGCAAGAGCGATAACCGATTCCAGAGTGAGCTGGAAACGTGCAACTATCATAGAAGAGATGAATCCGGCAACGAGAAGTATCGCGAGCCATACGACTCTTTTTGAATAAAGCATCCAGGGTGATGCCGTAGTATAGTTTATACCAACCGGGGAAACGGCGGCACCTTTGTGAAAATCCTCGGTTGTTTCTTCTTCCAATACATCCAGGACGTCATCGATTGTTACTATACCTATCAATACTCCCTCTTTATCAATTACCGGCAGTGCTACGAGATTATAATTTTTCATTTTTTTTGCCGCTTCTTCCTGATCCTTCTCTGCGGATATGGAAATAAATTTATGATCCATGATGGACTCCACATTCTCTCCGGGATTTCCCAGGATAAATTTCCTTATGGGCAGGCTATCAACGAGATGCCATCTATCATCAACGACATAGATCATGTCTACAGTTTCGGCATCCTTTCCGAGTTCTCTAATATGCTCCAGAGCTTTTTTTATGGTCCAGGTTGGTCTGACGGCTATATATTCCGGGGTCATTATCCTTCCCACGCTGTCCTCCGAATAACAGAGGAGTGTCAGGGCTTCTTTGCGTTCAACCGGCGGAAGAATATTGAGAAGCTTCTGAGTGACATTTCCCGGAAGATCGCCAAAGATTTCGGTTCTGTCATCCGGCGGCAGTTCAAGGATTATCTGCTTTACTTTTTCATTTCCGATATTTCGTAAAATCGATTCCTGTTCATCCACTTCAAGTTCGGAGAAAACTTTAGCAGCTCTTTCTCTGGGGAGAAGGCGGAACAGCAACAGTTCCGTTTCTTTGCTGGAGTTTTCCAATATATAAGCGATATCCGAAGAGGGAAGATCCGTAAGCTTCTTTATTATTTCTTTCCAGTCCTTTTTTTCGATAAGCTCGTTGATTTTTTCAACCATATCATATTCTTCATAACTTAACATTTCGGATTCCTCCTCCCGGCACACCCAAGAATAATAAATATAATATTTGATTAAAATTATTAAGAAATCTTAAAATGTATCTTTTTTTGAAGATATTTTCTTTATAAAGATTAGATAGCGGAATTATAGGATCGCTTGATAAGAAATAAGATATTCCATACATCGAAACCCCCATTCTAAACTTTTTTCAAAATGGAGGTTAAAAAGCTATATCAGAAAATCAGCTAAAACAGAAACACAGGTGCTTTTTTGTTTACCTCCATTTTTTAAAAAAGGTAAACCGATTAATAAATTTTGCCGTTGGCCGGGTATTTTATCCAAGATATGCCCTCTTGATATTTATAATAAAGTACCGAAAATCTCACTAATTATAATCCTATTTTTTCTTATTTCAATAATAAAAAATTAAAAAATTACTTTCTTCAGCAAAGATGAATTTTTCATTTCAATTGTGGTAAAATATCCATTGCAAAAGGAGGATAAGATGAAAAAATTAAAAATATCATGGATATCGTTACTTATAATTGCAGCACTTGTGGTCTTTTTAATATCCGGATGCGGTAAAGAAGGTGAACCTGAAGAAATCTCATCTGACGCGGAAGTTGAAGCTACGGAATTCCTCGGAACAAAACTCACACCAATCAAGGATCAGCTCAACAATGCTCTATCCGGGACGAAGATCCTGAACAGGGATACATATATTCTGACAGTAGATGGTCTGGTGAATAATCCGTTGGCTCTGACCTATGACGAGTTGTTGGAGTATCCCCAGGAATCATGGCTGATGAATCTTAATTGTGTCGAAGGCTGGAGTTTTACCGCTAAATGGACCGGTCCACAGTTAAATTCGATTCTTGAGGATGCAGGAGTACAGCCTGAAGCAAAGATTGCTATTTTTTATACTGTAGATGTCCCTGAGGAAGGTTATACTTCTCTTAAGCTTGATTATATACGGGACAATAATATCCTGCTTGCTTTTAAATTAAATGATATCACCCTGCCAAATGACAGAGGTTTCCCTTTCCAGGTAGTGGCCAAAGAAAAATTCGGTTATAAATGGGCAAAATGGGTTACCCGTATCGAGCTGTCATCTAACGAAAATTACAAGGGTTTTTGGGAAAAAGCAGGCTATAATAATAATGCAGATGATGACGGGCCCCCATTCGAAGAGACTTCCCAGTAGTATACAAAGTAATCCTGTGTAAAATATTATAAGAATTATATTAAGTATAATGGCTTTAGGCTTCATTTTAGCCGAATGTTAGAATGGATTCTGCTTCATTTGTACTTATAACAATTCCTATTTTCATTAATTATCATCCCGGCTTATTATCTTAATATAAAAGTTTTAAAAATGTAGAGTAATATATTTCTTGACATAACTTTTCTAATAAGTATAATAAGTATGAATAGTATAACTATTTAGAAAGGTAAGATAATATGGAAATAAAAAAAGGCAAATATATGTTTGGAAATGTAAAGGTTGGCGAAAAGGGTCAAATTGTTATTCCCAAAGAAGCAAGAGAGAAATTTAATATTAATCCAGGAGACAGCCTGCTTGTTCTTGGAGATGAAGATAAAGGTATCGCTATTGTAAAAGCTGACATTATGAAAAGCATAGCTATTAAAATTTTAGAAGGAGTAGGAAGTTTTAAAAAAAGGAGAGAAAATGGTTAAAGAAAGAATTGCAGAAACTGATAGTGGAATACAGGATGAGCTGGAGGTTGAAATATATGACAGTTTCTTAAGGGGAATGAGAGACAGGGGCTGGCTGGAGACAAATCTAATTATTGAAACTGGTATAAATAGAGGTCTATCACTTGAAATTGGCCCGGGTCCTGGCTATCTTGGACTTGAGTGGCTAAAGAAAACCGAAGGTACCCGGTTAAAAGGTGTTGAAATCAGTGCCAGTATGATTAAACTGGCTGAAAAAAATGCAGAGGAATATGGATTGAGTGCCAGAGCTAATTATGTTGTGGGAGACGCCAGCAATATGCCATTTAGTGATAATACCTTTGATAGTGTTTTTACAAATGGTTCTCTGCATGAATGGTCTCAGCCTGAAAAGATATTTAATGAAATCTACAGGGTTTTAAAACCACAGGGGATTTATTTTATAAGTGACATGCGAAGGGATATGAACTTTTTTGTAAAGTGGTTTATGAAAGCTATAGCTAAACCAAAAGAAATAAGATCAGGTCTTGTAACATCAATTAATGCCTCTTATACACCAAAAGAGATTCAATCTATTTTAAGTGGCACTGCTTTGAAGATTTCCACAATTAGTTGCAATCCTATGGGAATAATTATAAAAGGAATAAAACAATACAAGGTTAAAATGTAAAGCAATTATCCCTTATGTATCAATAAGGGATAATTGCTTTTACCATCACTTTCATGTGATTCCTGCTAGCCTGTCTGCTGCGGTTTTTCTCCGATAGTCAGGGCCAGTTCCATGGACTGCCCGTTTCTGCTTACTGAAACTGTTACCTCATCACCGACATTGCGGGTTATGATAAGGGAAAACAGTTCGAGTGGCGTCTCTACTGCCTTTCCGTCAAAGGCGGTTATAATATCTCCGGCTTTGATGCCTGCTTTCTCAGCGGGATAACCGGGTGTGACACTCTGTATGTAAACCCCTTTTATATCTGTAGTATTTTCACCCATTTCGATTCCTATGAAAGGTGTTTTTGCCACGCCGTTTTCGATAAGCTGTTCTGCAATATTTAAAGCAGTATCACCGGGTATTGCAAAACCTATGCCTGCATTTGAACCCGAAGTCGAATATATCATGGAATTTATCCCCATAACCTGGCCGTCGGAATTTACAAGTGCACCGCCGCTGTTCCCGGGATTAATCGCAGCATCTGTCTGGATCAGATCTACCATTGGAAGGCTGCCGCTGGAAACGGCTACATCTCTGCCAATGGCGCTGACAACTCCGACTGTCACCGACTGCTGGAGCCCGAAGGGGCTGCCTACGGCAATTGCCATTTCTCCTACTTTTATACTGTCCATAGGTGTAAATTCAGCAGGGACAAGGCCGGTTGCTTCTATTTTAATAACTGCGATATCAGTATTCTCGTCGGTACCGATTAACCTGGCAGGATATTCTGTTCCATCATTTAGTGTCACTACAAGTTCTTTTGCATTGCCGGCGACATGATTATTGGTGATGATATATCCATCGGAACCATATATCACACCCGATCCTTCGCCTTCACCTTCCATCAGGTTTCCAAAGATATCTCTCTGGTCAACTGTGACCTTGATATTGACAACCGAAGGCTTGACCTTATCGGCGACACTGCTTACAGCATTGTCGAATGCCGATAAAATGTCCGCATCAATTTCTGCCTGCTCCTGTGATTCTGATGACCGGTTCGATTTCTGACCGGACTCCGGGTCGGAGGCCCGGGCCGACCCGGTAGTTTCTGATTGTTCGTCCACCTTTGATCGTGCTTTAGAAGAATTCGCTAACAACGAACATCCCATAAACGAAAAAGTAACCAGTAATGATACCAGGACGGTTAAAATCAAAATTTTTAAACTTATTTTCTTCATTTTAATCCCTCACTTGATTTTCTCTTTTTCAACTTGAATTACCATTGGAAATGCTTACTATAACTAGAAATATTCGCTGACAAAATATCCGCTGATAATTAAAATTTCTAAGATTAATTATAGAGTTGGAGATTAAATTGAAATTAAAGGAATATTAAACTTTTTTAATATTGGCTGTAGTTTTAATTCCAATGATAGCTGGCTGTAGTTGGCGATATTATGCGAGGGAAGGAATTCTATATCTTGGCTTGAATTATGATTATAGATTAAGCGGCAGCTTTATGATGAACCTGGTTCCCTGATTGAGCTTGCTTTCAACCTCTATTTCACCCTTATGGACCTCTACGATCCATTTGACGATGGAGAGTCCCAGACCGGAACCCTGGCCTCCCCTTGCCCTGTCTGCCTGATAAAATCTATCGAATATGAATGGCAGGTCCTCTCCGGCAATACCGGTTCCGCTATCCTCGACTTTTATTATCGCAAAATTATTTTCCTTCGTTAGAGAAACAGATACTCTGCCGCTTTCTTTGCTGTAATTTATGGCGTTATCGACAAGGTTAATTATGAGTCTGGTTATAAGTGTCTGATCGCCTTTTATCTTTATCTTCTCTCCGGATTTGAAATCTACTGATATTTCTTTTTCCAGTGCGAGATTACCGTATTCTTTCATTATTTCTTCCACGATGACATTCAAATCCAGAACCTCAGAATCAAGCTTATATTTTCCCTCCTCGCTTCTATAAAGCATAAGAAGCTGGGAAATCACATAACTCATCTTCTTGCTTTCCTCAAGTATTTTCTTCAGTGCATCTTTATATTCCTTCGTTCCCTTTGAACCGGATAGTGATTGTTCGGCATGGGCGGAGATTATCGCAAGCGGTGTTCTCAGCTCATGGGATGCATCGGAAGTGAATTGTCTTTCCTTCTTGATGAAGGCCTCCAGTTTATCGAGCATTTCGTTAAAAGTAACGGTGAGCCTTCCGACCTCATCTTCTGTTCTGGGTGTTTTTAATCTTTGTTTCAGGTCACCCTTGCTTATTTTACCGGCTGTCTTTGTTATATCATCGATCGGCCGCAAAGCCCGGTTAGCCAGAAATAAACCTCCGAGAGATGCGAATAAAATATAAAGGGGGATGGAAATAAAAAGGATCAATTTTAAATTATTTAAAGTGCCCATCAGGCTTTCCATAGAGCGGCTCACTCTTATCCAGCCTATGGTAATATCATTAAGTTTCAGAGGTTTGTCATAAGCCGCCCACAAGACATCATCTATTGTTATGTACCTTATCTCTTCATCTTCTATCGGGAGGTTTACGAGCTCGGGCAGGATCTCACTTTCCAGGTTTGCATTGCCATTCATATCGAATACTACAAAATAGGTATTTGTCGATATGATTTTATAAGGTTCAGCGAACCGGATGACATTACCTTCGAATCGCAGGATCGAGGTTACCTGATCCGCATCAGCTCTAAGCAGGTCCTCATTGCTTTTATATAACAGCCCCGATATGGTGAAATATAAGATAATGCTAAAAACAACCAGCAGTATCAGAAGAAATGAAGCATACCATAATGTGATCTTAGATTTTATTGTCAGTCTTCTTGCTTTCATCTCTCAGTACATACCCTCCGCCTCTTATCGTATGGATAAGTTTGTTCTTGAAATCTTCATCTATTTTTCTTCTCAAATATCTTATATATACCTCCACGATATTGGAGTTATACTCGAAGTCATAGTTCCAGACATGTTCCGCAATCTGTGATTTTGTAAGGACCCTGTTTTTATTCTTAAGGAAATACTCAAGGATCGAATACTCTTTTGAAGTCAGCTCGATCGATCTATCTCCTCTTTTGACCTCTCTTGTTACGGTATCAAGTTTTAGGTCACCCAGGGATAAAACTATATCGCGCTTCTCCTTTTGTCTCCGGAGCAGTGCCCTTACCCTTGCAAGAAGCTCATCAAAAGAAAAAGGTTTGACAAGGTAGTCGTCTGCCCCGGTATCAAGGCCCACTACCCTGTCTTCGATGGAATCTCTGGCAGTCAGCAGAAGAACAGGTGTCGAGATCTTCTTTTCTCTTATTCTTCTGAGGAGTGTTAGCCCATCTACCACAGGGATCATGATATCGAGGATTATACAATCATAATCCGTCGAGTATATGTAATTTTCGCCATCCCTGCCATTTGTCACGGCATCTACGCTGTATCCTTCTTCTTTCAATCTTCTGGTTATTATCTTCAGCAGAGACTTTTCATCCTCTATTACAAGCAGTCGCAATCCTTTACCTCCGTTTTTATAGATTCTAAATCAAATTATAGGGGATAAAGATTAAAATAAAATTAAAATTTTTTAATTTTAATTA
>JAQUOE010000023.1 GCA_028717265.1 Actinomycetota bacterium | reverse complement strand
AAGACAATAGCAAGATTCAGAGGGTATCAAGCTGGAGTTACTTACGCTGAGGCATTTGTGCAGCAGCAAATGTATCCGCTTGGATTAACCAGGAGAGTTCTGCCTTAATTCTATACGAGTCTGTAAGTAATTGGGCTTTAAACCTTATTACATTTTTTTAAAAGAAATATAAAAATATAATATTATACTCAGGAGAAGAGATGTTAAGTAGGATAATCAATCTTAGCAACAATAAGACCCTGGATTTTGCAACAACTGAACTTAAGAGATATCTTGAGAGATTTTATGGGGTAAAGATCTATTTATATAAAGAAGATGATCTTAAGAGCACCATAAAAAAATATGGCACAAAAAATATAATTATAGGTAGTTTTGATAATTTCCCTTTGATAACAGATGACACAGAAATCTTAATGGATGAAGATCAGATATGGGTAAAACTGTATAAGGAGAATCTTATTATTACAGGAAGCAATGATAGAAGTGTTCTTTTTTCCGTATATACACTATTAAAAAAAGCTGGTTTTGATTGGATCTATCCAGGAGAGGAAGGAGAAGTATTTAACCGGGCAAAAAACTTCAACCTATTTAATGTGGATATTCATAATAAGGCTTATTTAAAATTCAGAGGAATAGTAATAGAAGGTGGAGTCAAATTCCCACAACTTCTTGATTTTATAGACTGGATGGCAAAAAAGTGTATGAACCATTTTTTTATGCAGTTTCAGAGTTGCTATAATTTCTATAAATGGTTTGACCCCTCGATTACTATGGAAAAAGCAAGAGAATATGATCAAATACTAATTAGCGAGATTAAAAAAAGAGGAATGCTTTTTGAAAGAGTAGGGCATGGTTGGATAAGTCGGAGTCTTGGACTTTCGACGGAAGGGTGGTATAAAACAAAAGAAAAGATCTCTAAGGGTAAGAAAAAATATGTAGCCAAGGTAAACGGGAGGAGGGATCTCTGGAAGGGGGTGGCTCTAAATACTCAGATCTGCATGACAAATAATGAAGCTGTGGATAAAATGATAGATTATATCTGTCGGTACGCAGGACAACATCCGGAAGTTGATATACTGGCATTCTGGCTTGCAGATGAATTTAACAATCTCTGCGAGTGCAGTGAATGCAGAAAGCATAGTCCCTCAGATCTTTATATAAGAATAATAAACAAGCTCTCAAAGAAAATTTATAAGGTAAATCCAAAAATGAAACTTGAGGTAATAGTATATGCAAATATACTTGAGCCACCGCTGAATGAAAAGATAGACAACAGCAATGGAAATGTGATACTAGTGTTTGCCCCTATTACCAGGTGTTGGACACATACTTTAAATGATCATAGATGTATTGCCCAGAAACCATTAAAATTCTGGCCTGAACTTAATAAAGTGGGAGAGGTTAAAAATTCCGAGTATATGGAGTTTTTTAAGGGATGGTTAAAAAATTTTGACGGGGACAATTATATATTTGATTATTATAACTGGATTTGGGGCTGTAGGGACTTTATCATAACTGAAATGCCAAAAGTCATAAGTATGGACCTTAAATCATATGAGCCTATTGGCATCAAGGGGGTAGCTAGTTGTGGAACCGAAAGGGCCTTCTGGCCAACAGGGATATCGATGAATGTCCTTGCCGGTATTGCATGGGACAGGACGGCAGAATATAAGGAGATAGAAATAAAATATCTTGAAGCAGCTTTCGGTGATGAGTCAAGTAAAGCAAAGGAATACATACATAAGCTCTATAATCTTATAGTAGATGAAGATGACTACAGCCAGGATCATAACTACAAGACTTGGTATGAAGAGCTTATGCCAAAATTTAAGGATAAAAAAGATAAACTTTTAGATATTATTTTAAAACTTAAAGAAAGAAAACCATGGCTTGAAAATAAATATAATAAAAGTACAGATAAGATTATAAAGAAAAGATGGTTCTACCTTATTACTCATCTTAACTTCCTCATAATTGTATTTGAAGCAAAACTGAAGCTTATAAATAATGAGAAAGAGAATGCTTTAGCAGGATTTAGGGAGATTAAAAAATATTTTGAACATAATAGAGCCGAGATCGAAGACGTATTAGATATTTTTGATATCAATTATCGTTTTCTGGACTCGGAGATAAAGAAGATAACTGGATAGCAATCATGAGTTTATTTGTAGATAGGAGCTAAATATTAAGCAAGTAATATTTTTAAATGAAATTATTAACAAAATATAAAAGCAATATTGGAGGATTGCATAGGAAAAAATAGTCATCAGGATGGGAGGCGATAATTATGAAAAAAGAAAAATGAGATTTGCTTAGCCAAAAAATAGTTACCCGCAAGGTTTACTAAACAAATCTCATATGTAATTCTATTGAAAATAATTTGAAAAGTAAATTGAAAGAAGGAAAGAATGATGAAAAAATTATTAAGGTTGTTGATAATTGTGGTACTAAGTATATCTATGGTAGCAACTTTTTCACTGGCTGGATGTAAGGGAACTGAGGAAGAAGCAACTACGGAAGAAGAAACAACAGAAGAAGAGGCAACTGTTGAAGAAGAGACTACAGAGGAAGAAGCTGGAAGCGAAGCGGAACAATATGAAGTTGCGGTTTGTTTTCCCGGAACCGTTGAATTTTTTAGCGTGGAACGTAAAGGATTAGATAGCGCTGCGGAAGATTATAATATTAAACCTATTTATTCAGATGCAGAGTGGGATGCCGGGAAACAACTTTCTCAGGTTGAAGATTTCGTTGCCAGGGGAGTAGATATGATTCTTCTGTGCGCTGCTGATAATGAGGCGCTGATTCCAGCTATTAAGGCATGTAATGATGCTGGAATACCGTTAATAACCTTTACAAATCCGGTTGGGGAAGATCCTGAAGGAAAATATGAAGGTTTGATTTCATATATCGGTACAAATGAAGTTAAGGTCGGCAATCTGCTTGGTGAAATGGCTGAACAACTTCTTGGTGATGAAGAAGGGAAAATAGTTTTAATCGAAGGTAATCCGGGGACTCCTCCGCAGAGAATGAGAAGACAGGGATTTGAAGAAATTATGGCAACACATCCGAATTGGGAAATAGTGTATAGCCAGGCAATTGAAGGTTGGACAAAAGAAGGTGCTCTGACTATGATGGAAGATTTCTTGCAGACCGGGCAAGATTTTAATTTTATAAGTACACAATATGTTAATTTAACAGTTGGAGCAGCTCAGGCACTTGATGAAGCAGGAATTGATGATGTATTTTTAACTGGGATAGAATTCAATAAAGAAATAGCACCACTTGTCGAAAGTGGGAGAGTTGATATTACTTCTTATTATTCAGTAGAGGATACAGGTTATAAGACGATGGAAATCGCAGCAAAATATTTAATGGGGGAGAGCGTGCCTCAATTTGTGGAAGTAGTACATGAGATTGTTACGAAAGATAATGTCGGTGATTATGAACCGGAAATCTAATCTACAGTATAGTATTTTGTATGGTTAAATAATGGCTGACTCATAAACGTGAGTCAGCCATTATAAAAAGAAGGAGAAAGATGAAGGAGCTTCGTTTCAGTACTCAAATTGCTTTACATAATAATAGGAAATATTCTTCGGAAGAATTGAAGAAAAAAATATATAGATTTAAAAGGGAATTAAACCTGAAGAAAATTATGTTTTGGGCTAATAATGATTATAGGATGTATGAAGAATTTATAAAAATCTGTAAAGAATTTGATATAGAATCATACCTCTGGTACCCGGTATTGTCGGATGTTACCAATTTTGATGTAAAAAAAGAACAATTAACTGTTAATTTTGATGGAAGCTATGGCTATGGTAAAACTTTTAGATGGGAGAAGTTGGGGAAAATTGATGAAAATTTTTTGTTTTTGTGCCCCAATAATGAAATTACAATAAATAAATTATTTGAATTATATAAAAAAAATTTAACGAATTTCGATTTTAATGGCGTGTTTTTAGATAGAATACGATTCCCCTCACCTGCAAATGGCCTTGAATCAATTTTTTCCTGTTTTTGTTTAAATTGTAAAAAGAAATACCATGACCTTTATGGGGTATCGTTAGATGAAATTATCAGTTTGATTAGAGATTTTATTAAGGTATTAAAAAATAATCCGGATTGTGTATTTCGAAACTGTACTGGTTTCGAATCTATTATAGAATATATCGGTATAAAAGATTTTATAAATTTTAAGGAAATAAGTATCTATAAGATTGTAAAAATGTATTCGGATTACGCAAAATTTAAATTAAAGAAAGTCGGTTTGGATTTATTCACGATCTCGTTATCAAATTTAGTTTCTCAGAATTATTGTTTATTAAGCAATTGTTGTGATTGGATAAAACCCATGATGTATTGTCATGCTACTGTCCCTGCAGGTATTCCATTGGAGGTTTACTGTATATTCAATTATCTTAAAAAAATAGGTACAGGGAATAATGATGAAGAATTACCAGGTAAATTGAGTAAAAGTATACTGGGTATAGATTTGCCACTAAATTTTGAAGAGATATTGATTCATGGAATAGATGAAAAATTTATATCTGCTGAATTTAATAAAATAAAAAAGCAAGACTGTCTTAAGAAAAAAGAAATTTATCCGGGAATAGAAGCTGTAAGAATTCCAGGACTTTGTAAAATTTCTGAATCAATGATAAGAAAATATTTTATGCAACTGCATAATAAATCTGAGGAATTTATCTTATCGTGGAATTTGATTGATATCCCGGATTCATTTTTAAAGGTGATCCATAATTTTTTAAATTGAGATTCTTAAAATGCAAGAGACCTTTATAAAAGTTAATAATTTATGTAAATCTTTTCCGGGTGTAAAAGCTCTGAATAATATTAACCTTGAAATAAAAAAAGGTGAAGTCCATGTTTTATTAGGAGAAAACGGGGCAGGTAAATCCACTTTTGTAAAAATACTTTCAGGTGTTTATAAAAGTGATTCAGGTAGTTTTAGTTTAGATAATTCGGAATGTAATTTCAACTCACCGGGAGAAGCCTTCAAAAATGGGATAAGTGTAATATACCAGGAGACAAGTCTGATACCAAAGTTAACAGTTATTCAAAATATTTTTTTAGGGATAGAATATACAAAAAAAATCTTTAGCATAATAGATAATAAGCGGTTATTAAAAGAATATAAAGAAATCTGCAATAATTTAGGTTTTAATCTACCTACAAACAAAACTGTAAAAACACTGGGTATAGCGGAACAAAAAATGGTAGAAATATTGAAATCTCTGGTACACAAAGCCAAATTCATTATCATGGATGAACCTACTGATTCATTATCCAAAACAGAGATAGAGCATCTATTTGAGATAATTTACAAACTGAAGAAGGAAAATATTACCATTTTATACATAACGCATAACTTAGAGGAGGTTTTTAAAATTGCAGATAGAATAACTGTGTTCAGGGATGGCAAGAAAGTTAACACGGTATCGGTGAAAGATATCAGAATGGAAGATATTGTTAATATGATGATAGGTATGGACTTACCAAAAACCTTAGCTAATCCTTCCAGTAAACAGAATAAGAAAGAAATTCTAAAAGTCGACAATGTCAATAAGGATGGAATTATTAAAAATGTATCTTTTAGCGCTTATTGTGGAGAAATTTTAGGAATCGTTGGATTAATCGGAGCAGGTAAGACTGAATTGGCCAGGATTATTTTTGGTTCAGATAAATTTGAAAGCGGCAAAATTTTTATAAATAACAAATTTTGTAATATTAAATCGCCTATTGATGCGATTAATGCAGGACTATGCATGGTGCCTGAAGATAGGAAAAGAGATGGGCTTATCCTGAAACACGAGGTGTATAAAAATATTACTATTAGTAATTTAAAAAAAATTTCTACTAATATAGTGTTATCGAAAAAAAAGGAGATTGATGTTTCCAAGAATGTTGTAGAACAATTAAACATAAAGATTTCAAGTCTGGATCAAATCACCAGAGAGCTTAGCGGAGGCAATCAGCAAAAGTTAGTCATAGCCAAATGGTTAATTGCGGAGCCGAAAATATTAATACTTGATGAACCAACACGGGGCATAGATATCGGTTCCAAATATGAAGTTTATAAAATAATAAGAGAGTTAGCAGGTAATGGAGTTTGTATCATATTTATATCCTCAGAGGTACCGGAAATTATGAATATTGCGGATAGAATTTTAGTGATGAAAAAAGGAGAAATAATTGATGAATTCAAAAGAGGAGTTTCTCAGATAAAAGTTATGAATACAATGTTAGGAGTTTAAAATGAGATTTAAAATAAAAAATAATGGTCAAAAAAACTTCCTTCCAAAATTAAAAGGAAGTTTGATAAAAAAATATGGAATATTGATTGGTTTTTTATTCATCAGTATTGTTATTTCGATAATAACACCAAATTTCTTAACTTTAAAAAACATCCTGAATATAATGAAGCAAAGCTCTATTATTGGAACAATGGCCATTGGGACAACGTTTGTTATAATTGGAGGCGGTTTTGATATATCAGTAGGTTCTTTGCTTGCTTTAACTTCCGCAATGGTATTAGGATTACAAAGTTATATCCCCTGGTATTTAGCAGTGGTGGTAGTTTTATTAGTTGGTGCATTTATTGGTTTTATCAATGGTGTGCTTACGGCAAAAGTTAAAATTGTAGCAATAATAGTGACATTAGGAACAATGACAATTTTAAGGGGATTAACTTATTTATATACTGGAGGCTACCCTGTAATCGGAACTTCTGAAAGTTTTCAATTTATTGGATCCGGGGTTATTGGAGGTATTCCATTTCCCATAATAATATGGATTGTAATGGTTATTTTTTGGCAATTTATGCTAAGTAAAACAAAATTAGGACGATATACGCTTGCTTTAGGAGGTAATAAGGAAGCATCAAGATTATCAGGAGTACCTGTTGATTTCTATTTAATAATGACATTTGTGATAGGTGGATTGATGGCGGCACTTTCGGGGATTATTTATGCTTCCAGAATAAATAGTGTAAGTCCTCTTGCAGGTCAGGGATATGAATTAGATGCTATAGCTGCTACTGTTATTGGGGGAACCAGTGTTGCCGGAGGAGAAGGAACAGTAGTCGGTACCCTGGTGGGGGTATTACTTTTATCCGTAATCAGTAATGTCTTTAATCTATTAGGTGTTCAAGTTTACATACAATATGTAATAAAGGGTGTGACCATACTTGCCGTAGTTGGCTTTGACTCTTATTCAAGATTCAGAAGATAAAAAATATACTTAATATATATAATCTTATTTATTTAAATCCCGATAGCATCATATAAAAATAATTAACATAGCTGATCCCCTGGTTTTTTGGGTCTGTTAAAAAATACGTTATATTTTGCTGATTCAATTATAGTGTAATAAAAAAAGTTTTTTAAAATCATTTCAAGAATAGTATAAGTCAAGAGAAAATAATTTAGCAGTAGAAAATTTATAGAGCAGTGCTTAGATAAATATATTTTTTATGTTACAATTTGGTTGTATTGCAAACGAATTATTTTAATCTTTTTGATGGAATCCTTTAAAAAATGGACTTTTCTAAAGATTTAAGCTTAATTGTTCTTGCCGCAGGCAAAGGTAAAAGAATGAAGTCGGAAATCCCCAAAGTACTTCACCGGATATCAGGCCAACCATTGCTTCATTATGTTTTATCAGCGGGCACTGGATTGAATCCAAAGAATATATTTGTGATTACAGGACAGAAAAAAGAACCTGTCAGCGATTATATAAAAAAGAATTATCCGGGAACCAGGACCGTACCGCAGCAGGATCAACTTGGCACCGCTCATGCTGTCAGTATGGTTAAAAAATATAAAATGGATTTTGGAGAAAATATTTTAATACTATCCGGAGATACTCCCCTGATCAATATCGGAACCCTGAAAAAATTAGTCGAATACAGAATAAATTCCCGCAGCTCGGCTTCTTTGATTACATCACTTTTTCCTGATCCGGAAGGTTATGGAAGGATCATAAAGGATAGAGAGGGAAATATAATAAAGATTGTCGAGGAAACAGATGCAAGTCCCGAAGAAAAGAAAATACATGAAGTAAATTCTTCTATTTATTGTTTTGATAAAGAATCCCTTTTTGAGAATATAGAGATGATAAAAGATCAAAATAAACAGAAAGAGTATTATTTGACCGATATCATCGAAACCATCGTAAAAAAAGGTAAAAAGGTAAACTCGTTGAAAATTCCGGATTATCTGGAGATAATGGGTATAAATAACAGGTTCCAGCTTTCCATAATGGAAAATATTATGCAAAAGAAAATAAGTGAAAATTTAATGAAAGGTGGAGTGACCATTAGAGATCCACGGTCCTGTTATATAGAAAGTTCAGTGGTCATAGAGTCCGATGTGATAATCGAACCTTCATGCATTATCAGAGGTAAAACAAGAATCGGAAAGAATTCGATAATAGGCCCTTTCTGCCAGATAAAAGATTCAAGGATAGGCAGGGGCACAGAGATAAATGCCTCTATCGTACTGGATTCCGATATCGGAAATGATAACAATATAGGACCTTACAGTTATGTGAGCCAGGGCACCGTAACAGGGGATAATATCGAAATAGGAGCATTTCGTGAAATTAAAAAATCCCATCTTCCATTGGGAGAAAAAAAATTAAATGAAAAAAAGGAATAAGTCATTAAAATTTAAAAAATTATAATATTAAAAGTGGGAGAAATGAAGGATATGAAAGAAAGTCGAGATAATAAAAGAATGATGCTCTTTTCAGGGTCATCTTATCCTGATCTGACTGATAAAATCGCGCAGGAGCTCGGAATCAAAGCCGGAAAAATCACCAGAACCAGATTTAGAAACGGTGAGATATATATAAAGTTTGATGAAAGCGTCAGGGGTGCGGATGTCTTTGTGGTGCAGACATGCTGCGAACCGATAAATGATAATATAATGGAACTTCTTATAATGATAGATGCTCTTAAAAGGGCTTCTGCGGGCATGATAAATGCAGTCATACCCCATTATGGCTATGCTCGGCAGGATAAAAAAGCGGAAGGAAGAGAACCGATTACCGCAAAATTATTCGCTGATTTGCTTTCGGTTGCAGGTATGAACAGAGCAATACTTCTGGATCTGCATTCCTCGACTATCCAGGGTTTCTTTGATGTCCCCGTCGATCATGTAACCGCCATACCCATAATAGCCAAATACATAATTGGGAAAAACATTAAAAATGGCGTGGTCGTTAGTCCGGATGTGGGCGGTGTAAAAAGGGCCAGTATTTTTGCAAAAAAACTCCATTTTCCTCTGGCAATACTGGATAAGAGAAGGCCGGCTCCCAACATGGCTGAGATAGAACATATAGTGGGAGAAGTAGAAGGGAAAACGGCCATAGTATTCGATGACATGATAGATACCGGAGATACGCTGCTCAAGGCTATCGATATGCTACGGCGACATGATGTAGAAAAGATTTATATCGGTGCGACCCATCCAATTTTTTCAGGCAATGCGATAAAAGAATTGGAAAATTCAAAGGTCGAGGAGGTTATAGTGGCGAACACTATTCCGATAAACAAAGAATTTAAATCCAAAAAAATAAAAGTCCTTTCGATTGCATCTCTGCTTGCAAAAACAATAAAAAAAGTTTATTATTGCAAGTCTGTAAGTGAGTTATTCAAAGGTGAAAATTTAGTTTAATTTGTGAATATAAGGCAAGGTGTAGAAATATATGGAAAACATAGCTCTGGCAGTAGAAAAAAGAGACGACAGTGAAGTAAAAAATAAAGCCGCAAGAAAATTAAAATATAAAAATTATATTCCGGCAGTTATGTATGGTTTGAAAAAAGAACCGGTAAGCATAAAAATAAAGGAAAAAGAATTTAAAGATCTTTTAAAGGGCAGAAGCATATACAGTCTGATTTTCGATATGCATATAGACGGTATAAAAAAAGATAAGAAAGAAACGGTTTTAATAAAGGAATTTCAGAGAGATCCAATAACCAGAGAATTTCTACATGTGGATTTTTTAAGAATACAAATGGAAAAGGAAATAGAAACCACTGTTCCAATCCATATTATAAACGAAGAAATAGCTATGGGAATTAAAGAGGGCGGCGGTGTTTTGCAGCACGGTCTGAGGGAACTGCATATATCCTGCCTTCCTGCAGATATTCCGGAATATATCGAATATGATATAAAAGACCTTGATATGGGTATCACGATCAGAGTCTCCGATATCAATATTTCCGATAAAATAAAAATACTCAATGATCCCGAAGAAGTAGTGGTCTCAATAATACATCCGACACAGTTAAAAGAAGAAGAAGTAGTTGCCGGGGAAGAAGCTGCAGAAGAGATCGCCGAACCAGAGGTAATTGGCAAGGAAAAAGAGGAACCGGAAGAGGAAAAAGGAAGTCCCAAAGAAGAGGGTCATCAGAAAGAAAAAGGATCCAGGGAAAAATAATCATCATGGTTTTAATTGTTGGTCTTGGTAATCCCGGAAAAGATTATGAATTCACCAGGCACAATATAGGTTTCAGGATTGCTGACAGATTTGTCGAAGGATTCGAGAAAAAAAGCTTTTATAAGAAATTCAATTCTCTTATATGCGAGTCATCATTCAGTGATAAGAAATTAATGATACTCAAACCTCAAACTTTCATGAATAATAGCGGTATTTCAATTGCTCTTTGCTGCAGGTCTTTTGGGAACCAAATAGATTCGCTGCTGGTAATTCATGATGACATCGATATTGGATTCGGGGAAATAAGGCTCAAGAGAGGCGGAAGCACAGGTGGGCATAAAGGCCTCGAATCAATAGTAGAAAGCCTCGGGAACTGCGATTTTGACAGACTGAGATTTGGTATTGGCAAGCCCCCCGGTAAGCAGGATCCGGCAGATTTTGTGCTTGAAGAGTTCAAAAAGAAAGAAAAGGAAGAAGTTGAAGCCGGTATGCAGAAGTCAGTGGATATTATAAAAGACTACCTGACAGAAGGCATTAAATTCGCGATGAATAAATATAACTGATCCTGCAGACTGCATTATTTTTTAGGATTAACACTTGATCTTTTTACCATTAAAAATCAGTTTTTTATTCATATCCGGATTTTATTTGCACAGCCCTTATAGGTTATCCTGTAAATTTACTGACCGTTTTTCGTAATCATTATTGACAGGAGTTTTAGAATATTTGTTATGAGGATGTTTTTAAAAAATTTTATAAATGAAAAGCAGTGGCAGCAGTTTATAGAAAAATATGAGAGGACCAATATCAAAGGTAAGAAAGATGGAGCTGCAAATCTTGATACCCTGATTGCGGATGAAAATATCTGGCCCTTTGTTATCGGTGCTTTTTTAAAATATTTCGATATTCCGGCTCTGGCAGTCACATCGACATTCGAGAGGGCCTCCGAGCTCGAACAGGAAATAAGCTGCATCGTCCCGGAAGTTAAAATATTTAATTTCCCGGGCCTTGGAAACGGAATTTTTTATAAAAATAGAATTACCGCCCCGGAAAATCTTACCGGAAGGCTCAGGGTCATTAAAAATTTGCAAAATGCCGGAAATTTCGGTAATAGGTTCTTGATTATTGCCACCAGTAATTCTTTATTGAATTTGATGCCTGTCTCTAAACTCAAAAAAATAAAAAGTATAGAAATAAAAGCCGGAAATGAATATAAAAGGGATCAATTGATATCGGATCTTGTTGGGAACGGTTACGAAAGGGTTCATATGGTTTACGATAGAGGAGAATTCAGCGTAAGAGGCGAGGTTATAGATATCTTTGATGCAACAGGCGAGAATCCGGTGAGGACCGATTTCATTGGAGATGAGGCAGAGAAAATATTTTCGTATGATGTTGCAAACAATAAAATAATAAAGAATTTAAATAAAGTATCTCTTTTCCCTAATATTAATCCCTGGGAGATAGAAGAAACAATCAGCTCAAAATCTGCTGACAGAATGATTTCTTTTATTGATTTATTAAAAGACAGTGTCCCAAAAATTGCCATGATACTGTGCGACCCTGTGGAGATTTATTTAAAAATAAGAAGCGATATCGATATCCTAAGCCAGATTTTTGACAGGGATAAAGATATCCTGAAAACTGGCGGTAAAGAAATTGCGGATGCTCATATTGTAAAAAAGGATTTTCTGGAAAGAAAAGATTTTTATTTGAAACTCAATATAGTCTCCGCCAGAGAACGGGCCGGAGGTATTGGCGAGTTTAATCTCGGAAAAATTGCAAAACAGAAAAAGAGTTTTGGCAATTCTGCAGATTTTATTCAAAATGTGAAAAATGATTTTAAAGCAAGCAGGAAGGTCATCATCTCAATCGACGGAAGCGAGCGGAGGAAAAAGATAGAGGAATTATTTCTCAATAGTTCGGTATCCTTTAATTATTTAAAAACAGGAGATAACGTTGACTTTAATTTGTTTCAGCCCGGCATCGCAGGCATATCGGACCGCCGATTATACAGGGGTTACGAGTCCGGGAGTGTTTCTTTATACGGTGAACTCGATATTTATGACCGTATGCAATATCCGATGTCCCCGGGAAAGATTACGGCTGCTGCCGGTATGGAATATTTTAAACCAGGGGAATATGTTGTGCATAAAAATCACGGTATTGGAAAATATATCGATATGATTTCTAAACAGGTTAATGGTTACAAAAGAGAATATTTCTTAATAGAGTATGCCAATAAAGACCGGTTATATGTTCCTACCTGGCAGGCTGACCGGATAGGCAGATATATTGGTGAAAAAAAGCCAAATATAACCCCACTAAATTCCACACAGTGGGATGGCCTCAAAAAAAGGGTACGGAAATCCGTGCATAAACTTGCCATCGATCTGGCAAAACTATATGCTGAGAGGAACTCAGCCAGCGGATATGCATTTCCTGCCGACAGCCCATGGCAAAAGGAAATGGAAGACTTGTTCCCGTTTAAGGAAACTCCCGATCAGGTCAAAGCGATTGAATATGTCAAGAATGCTATGAGCAATCAAAAACCAATGGATATCCTGTTGATCGGTGATGTCGGATTTGGGAAGACGGAGGTCGCGATACGCGCGGCCTTTAAATCGATAGAAGATGGGAAGCAGGTTTTGATGCTGGTTCCTACCACGATTCTTGCCGATCAGCATTATCAGACTTTCAGCGAGCGTTATAGAAATTATCCGGTTAATTTAGAGGTCCTGAGCAGATTCAGGGTCAGGAAGAGACAAATGCAAATAGTAAAAGATTTTAATGAAGGCAAAATAGATATGATAATAGGTACCCACCGCATTCTTCAGGAGGATATAAGGCCCAGAGATCTTGGCCTCATAATAATAGACGAAGAGCAGAGGTTTGGAGTCGGAAGCAAAGAAAAAATAAAATTGCTGAAGACCGAGGTGGATGTACTGACCCTGAGTGCCACGCCAATTCCCAGGACGTTATATATGTCTCTTACCGGAGTCAGGGATATTGTACTTATCGAGACTTACCCCGAAGGCAGAAATCCGATAGAGACTTTTGTGGGCGAGATTGATTATCAGGTAGTGAGAAGAGCCATAGAAAGGGAAATGGCAAGAGGGGGGCAGATATACTATATCTACAATAGGGTGGCCGGTATAGAGAGTAAGAAAATCCAGCTGAAACGGCTGGTTCAACACGCAAATATTGCTCTCACGCACGGCCAGATGGAAGGCAGTGAAATAGAAAAAATAATGACTGATTTTATAAATAAGAAATACGAAATACTGCTCACCACTTCCATAATAGAATCCGGAATGGATATAAGCAATGTGAATACACTTATTGTCGAGAATTCACAATTGCTCGGATTGTCCCAGTTGTACCAGCTCAGAGGCAGGGTAGGCAGGTCTTCGGAAAGAGCTTACTCTTATTTTTTCTATCCGGGAAGGAAGAATCTGGGTCTTCAGGCATTTCAGAGACTCAAAACACTTGCAGAATATACAGACCTTGGTTCAGGATATAATGTTGCCATGAGAGATCTGGAGATAAGGGGAGCGGGTGAAATATTGGGCCCCAGGCAGCACGGTCACATAAACAGCGTTGGTTTCGATATGTATTGCCAGATAATAAAAGAAGAGATCGATAAGCTAAAGGGTGAAAAAATAGAAGAAGACATCAATGTTCAAATCGATCTGCCTGTCAGTGCATATATACCAAAAAATTATATCGAGAGTGAAAAAGAGAGAATCAATATTTATAAAACACTGGGGAGTGCGGAAAATCCGGATGAAATTGATGAAATAAGAGATAAAATGAATCAACGGTATAAAAAAATGCCGCCGGTAGTAAATAATCTTGTAAATATTGCCCGAATAAAATATTTACTGCGCAAAGCAAAGATAGAAAAAATTATATTTCATAACGGGAAAGGTATCATCTTAAAAAAAGTGGATATGCCGCTGAGCAAAGCAGGGGAAATGAACATAAAGAATGACAATCTGTTATACGAACCGGTATCAAGGCAAATAACCATAAAAAAAACTGGTAAAAATATTGATTTGGATTTAGTCTTAAACGATCTTAATGATATAATAAGTTTTATTTAATATTTATAAAAAGAAAGAGGTAGGAGTTGAGTAGAAAATTAAAAAGAAACATCATCATTACGAGTGCAGTTGTGGCTGTTCTGGTAATTTCTGCACTTGTTTATTTTTTCGTTTTTTACAATAAGACGGTAGCTGCTGCGGATGGAATAAAAGTAAACCAAAAAGAAGTAGATATTTATATGAATTTTTTAAAAACCCAGGATTCCAGTGGTGAATTACCCACTGATGAAGAGGGATTAAAATCTCTGGAGGCTAATATTATCGATTCGCTTATCGTAATGAAATTGCTTGAGAATTATGCCGGAGAAAATGATATTGAAGTGGCAAGTGAGGAAATCGATGAGCAGATGCAGACAGCATCTGCCAATTATTCTTCGGAAGAAGATTTTGAAAATGATTTAAAGTCTATGGGCATAAGTAAAAAATTTTTAGAGGATTATTTAAGAAGCCAGCTGTTCAGCAATAAGATTTATAATACAGTCACCGCAGATGCCAGCGTAACCGATGCTGAAGTAAGGCAATATTATGATGATAATAAGAGTACGCAGTTCCTGGTTCCTGCCAGGATGGAAACGAGCCATATCCTGGCCATGTTTCCATGGATAGTGGATGGTTCCGAGGAAACCGAGGTGGGCAGAGATGAAGCCCTGAGCAAAATAAAAACGGTTCAGGAAAAATTAAACGAGGGTGAAGATTTTGCGGATCTGGCACAGCAGTATTCGGATGATACAACAAGCGCAGAGAATGGTGGGAAACTTGGTTTTATCAGTGAAGGTCAGATGGTTGATGAATTCGATAAGGCACTATTTGCCCTTGATGTGGGAGAAGTAAGCGGAATCGTTGAAACCGAATATGGATTTCATATAATAAAAGCTACTGGCTATGAAGAGGAACATATTCAAAAATTCAGTGAAGTCAAAGAAGCCATAGATACATATCTGCTTAACCTGCAAAAAATGGAAATGTGGGAAGATTTTATTTATTCTCTGATAGAGAAGGCTGATATCAAATACTTCACGGATGTAGAAGGAACTTTAAAAAATACAGAAACCGGGACCGAAACGGAAAATGATACAGATGCAGAAACTGAAAATGATGCTAAGACCGGAACGGAAGAGGAAAGCGAATGAAATTCCAGTTGAATGAAGGGGATCTTGAAGAGATCGATAATATAGATGATAGCGGAAAATTGTTTGCTATCTTAATAAGTATAATGAACAGGCTAAGATCGCCCGAAGGCTGCATATGGGACAGAGAGCAGGATCATAAAACCATCAAAAGAAACCTGATAGAAGAGACTTATGAGGCAGTAGAGAGTATCGAGAATAAAGATTACAAAGGTCTTAAAGAAGAATTAGGCGATCTGCTTCTTCAAATAGTTTTTCACAGTCAAATCGCAGTCGAAAATAAGGAATTCGATATAAATGAAGTGCTGCGGGGAATCATAGGAAAATTAATAAGGAGGCACCCTCATGTATTCAAGGGAATGGTTCTGAACAGTAGTGATGAGATTCTGGCGAACTGGGAGGATATTAAGAAAAAAGAAAGAAAAGAAAAATATGAAGAACCGGGTTCGATATTCAGTGGAATTCCAAAGTCTCTTCCTTCGCTCCATTATGCTTATGAAATTCAAAATAGAGCTTCGAGGCT
The DNA here is from genome assembly GCA_028717265.1 of Actinomycetota bacterium. Taxonomy (GTDB): domain Bacteria; phylum Actinomycetota; class Humimicrobiia; order Humimicrobiales; family Humimicrobiaceae; genus Hydromicrobium. Next base: position 10,610 of record JAQUOE010000023.1, on the reverse strand, counting down.
GGATTTCGATTGGGAGGAAGCAATCGATATCTTTAAAAAAATAGACGAAGAACTCGCTGAATTAAAAAAAGAGATGGGAAAAAGAAGGAAAACCCAGATCCCTGATGAAATTGGTGATGTCCTTTTTAGTATAGTAAATCTTGGCAGGCATCTTGGCATAGATTGTGAAGAAAGTTTATACGGAGCAAGTAAAAAATTTATAAAAAGATTTAATTTCATAGAAAAATATGCTGATGAAAATAATCTAGATTTCAAAAAGCTTCCTCTTAAAGAAAAAGATAAACTCTGGGAAATTGCAAAGAAAAGATTACCATGAAAATAAGAAAGACTAAAATAATCTGTACCATCGGACCTGCGAGCAAAGAAGAAAATATTTTAAAAAAACTTATAACCTGCGGTATGGATATAGCACGAATAAACACCTCTCATAGTAATTCCGAAGAAGTAGTCGAAATAGTAAAAAAAATAAGGTCGGCCTCACGAGAACTTAAAAAGAACACAGCGATAATACTGGACCTGCAGGGTCCGAAGATCAGAATCGGCCAGCTGAAAAATAAGATTAATCTGCATAAAAAACAAAAAGTCATTTTTACAACAGCCAGAGGCAATATATCCGATCACCCGGATACGGAGCCTGTCATAAAAGTCAATTACAATAAGTTTATAGAGGACCTTAAACCGGGGACCCGCATATTCATAGATGATGGCTTGATCGAGTGTAAAGTGATGGATATAAATCTATCTGAAAAGACAGCCGTTTGTGAAGTTATTTCCGGTGGATTGCTCGACTCCTGTAAGGGAATCAATCTTCCCGGCGTGACCATAAGCGTGGACTCGGTTACCAGAAAGGATATGGAGTTTTTGAGCCTGGGTCTGGAACTGGAAGTGGATTTCATAGCACAGTCTTTTGTCAGAAATTCATATGATGTTGAAAAAATCAAGAAGGTGATAAGAAATAAAAAGAAACATACCATGGTTATAGCTAAAATAGAAAAGCATGAAGCAGTTAATAATTTTAATGAAATTTTAAATTCTGCCGATGCTATTATGGTGGCAAGAGGCGACCTCGGAATTGAAATAAATGCGGAAGAGATTCCTTATATACAGAAGGAAATCATAAAGAAAACCAATATAGCAGGGAAGCCGGTAATCACTGCTACCCAGATGCTTGATTCGATGATACGGAATCCCAGGCCCACAAGAGCCGAAGTAAGCGATGTAGCGAATGCAATAATAGACGGTTCGGATGCGGTTATGCTATCGGGTGAAACAGCCGTGGGCGCATATCCTCTGGAATCTCTGGAAATGATGGTTAAAATAATAAATAAAACCGAGATCTCCCTGGATTACGATTTATTATTAAACAACATCGCTCTGGAGAAAAAGAAATCAGGGATAGATTATAATACTATTACCGGGGCAATAAGCTTTGCATCCTGTGAAATTGCCAGAATACTTGATGCAAAAGCTATTATTTCTTCGACCGGGTCAGGGCATACGGCGAGGCAGGTATCCAAAAATAAGCCAAAAAGTATGATAATCGGCGCAAGTTCCAATGATTGGGTGATCAGGCAATTAATGATCAGCTGGGGTGTGGTTCCGGTGAAAACGGGACAGGCAAAAAACATAGATTCTATGATTGACCAGTCCATAAATGCTTCCAGGAAACTAAATTATATAAATAAGGGGGACAGGGTAGTTATTACTGCCGGCGTACTGGTAAATAAACCTGGAAGTACCAACCTTATAAATGTTAAAGAGGTTGAGTAAATGCGATGGGATCGATCCGGAACGGATTTTTTTCTTAATCTTCTGTGAACCTTAATTTTTTAAGCAGTTTATTTTCTCCGATCAGTGTAAGGATGTCATCTTTCTGGAATACATAATTCACACTCGGAGGAGAAATGATTTCACTTTTACTATTCTTTATACTTATTATTGTCACTCCATATTTATGCCTTAAATTTAATTCGATCAGATTCTTTCCTACTATTGATTCCGGTGCCGGTATTTCTATAATACTGACATCGGGGCTAACCTCAAGAAAATCGATAATATTCGAACTTATAAGGCTTCGGGCAACTCTTTCTCCCATATCTTTTTCAGGATATACTATTGTATCTGCTCCTACTTTTGAAAGTACCCTTCCCTGTGTTCTGGTACCTGCTTTGGCAATTATCTTTTTTGCGCCTTTTTCTTTGAGAAGAAGGGTTACAAGTATGGAATTCTGGATATATTTTTCTCCGATGCATACAAGAACAGCTTCATAATCGGAAACACCCATAGATTCCAGTATGTCTGCATCGGTGGCATCACACTTTATTACATCTGCTATACTCTCGGACATTCTTTGAACACTGGTTTCGGATTGATCTATTCCAACCACACTGTGCCCGGCTTCCGTTAGGGTAGCGGCTACGCTTGCTCCAAATCTTCCCAGTCCAATTACTAAAAATTGTTTTTTCATTTTTTTATCCAATAGTTATTGTTTCTTCGGGGTAAGCAATCTTATTGACTATGCCTCTTATGGCAATAGCCAGAGATAAAGTAATGATACCAATTCTACCAATAAACATAGTCAGTATCAATATTATTTTACTGGCCACAGAAAGTTGCGGTGTAATTCCAGTACTCAAACCTACGGTTCCGAATGCCGATACTACTTCAAATAAAATTTCTTTTAAAGAATATTTTTCGAATGCAAGTATTCCTATTGTTGAGATTATAACTAATACGGCTGCAACAATGGTCACTATCAGTGCTCTGTGTACCACACCTGACGGAAGTTTTCTTTTAAATAATGTAACCCCGCCTCTTCCTCTGATGGAACTCAGGCCGCCTGCGGCAACTGCAGCAAACGTGGTTGTTTTTATGCCACCTCCTGTTCCTCCGGGTGAAGCTCCTATGAACATCAAAAGGATCAGGACGAAAATAGTTGCAGGATTCAGTATACCGATCTTCATGGTATTAAAGCCTGCTGTTCTGGCTGTAACCGATTGAAAGAAGCTTGCAAGGATTTTAGTTGAAAGGGGCACATTTGCAATGGATTCCGGATTATTAAATTCAAGAGTAAAAAACATAATCGCACCTGTTAAAATCAAAATAGCGGTAGTGGTCATCACAACTTTAGCATGCAGGGAAAAATGTCTGATTCTTCTGAAAGTAATTATTTCAGAGATTACAGGAAAACCTATGCCTCCTAATACGATCAAAGCCATTAATATGAGATTAAGCGGGATATCGGAACTGAAGCTCTCGAAGCTATTTGATAATAATGAGAAACCGGCATTATTGAAAGCACTGACAGTATGAAACAGGCTGAAAGTCATAGATGTTTTAAACGGAAAAGCATGTTTGAAATAAAAAATAAAAGTCATAATAATAAATCCGATGAACTCTATAGTAAATGTGGTTCCTGCTATTACAATAAAAAATTTGGATGCACTGAATGGCTGTTTTGAGCCGAAACTGGTATTTATATAAAATTTATCTCTGATATGTATTTTTCTCCCAAGAATCAATCCGAAGATAGAACCAATGGTCATGATCCCAAGACCACCGATTTGTATAAGAATGAGTATTACGATTTTACCCAGATCTGTAAAATAAGTAGACGTGCTCTGAACTATTAATCCAGTTACGCAAACAGCAGAAGTGGAAGTAAAAAGTGCATCTATATAACTAATTCTCCCGCTCTGTGTCATCTCTGGAATCATTAAAAGCAACGAACCTAATATTATGGCGATTATAAATCCAAGGAAGACCTGTTTGGCGATTTTATTTTGTGTCTTGGAAGAAAATAGGGGTATATCTTTCATTACAATTGTAAATTAATTTATTTGATTATTTTTAACATGCACATTTATATACAAGTTGATATTTTATTGAAATTATCCTTTAAAAACAATGACTTTATTTTTTCGTTCTTAATTTATACAATATTACCAGAATCTATGGATATTGGCATTATTGTAACATATGTTATACTTAAACAAATATGTGGTTTATTTTAATGGTTTGCAATTAAAACAGCAGTAATATAGCAATAAAAGTAATAAAAATATAGTAATAAAATATAAAAATGGATGATAACATTAAAATTGTAAGCAGGTTATCCAGAAAAGCTAAAATAAATATCACTATCGTCATTTTCTTAATTTTTATCGTACTGACTGTCCTTGTATCAATAAATCAAGTAAGAATTATCGTAGAGAATAGAGAAAAGTTAATTGAACTTGGAGAAAAACTAAACTGGTACAGAAACCAGAATATAGATCTTCTGGCTCTCGAAAAGAGCCTCTATGGCGATGATGCCCTTGAACTTGAAGCGAGAAAACAATTCAATATGACTACCGGTGACGAGACAAATGTTTCCGTAGTGGTACGGGATGAGAAAGCCGACAGTGAAGTTGAAGACAGCAGTAGTGCATCATCAGCCAAAGAAGTTTATTCCAGCGCTGATTTGTGGGGGAATATAAAGATTTTCTATAATAATGAAATAAAAAATGACTAAGTCCTCAACAGCAAAGATAAATCGGACCAATCATAAATGAAACTTGCAGCAATCGATATAGGCACCAATTCGACAAGACTATTAATCACAGATTACCGCAATAAAGAGTTTTTCCCTCTGGAAAGAAAAATGGAAATAACACGCCTTGGCAAGGGAGTGGATAAAAATAAGATGATCCCGAAGGATTCTGCCGGGAAAACTCTCGGAGTACTTTCGGATTACCGGCGTATTTTAATGGATTATAATGTGAAAAAGTGCAGAACAGTGGGAACAAGCGCCGTCAGAAAAGCATCGAACAGAGATTGGTTCGTGTCTTATGTTTATGAGAATCTGGGGATGAGGATAGATGTCATAAACGGAAGCGAAGAAGCAAAGCTGGGTTTTTACGGTGCCGTAAGAAATATGGACCTGAACAATCGAGCCTTCAAACCCGGGACAGGTGGAGAAATTTTAGTGCTGGATATAGGAGGAGGCAGCACCGAGTTTGTACTGGGCGGTTCCAAATGCAATCCGGAACTTATAGAAAGCGTGGATATGGGATCAGTCAGCCTGACCGAAAGATTTATAGGTTCCGGTAAGCCTGATACTGATGATTTGAATAAAATGCGGCACTATATCACAAATAAATTTGAAAAAACTATTGGAAAGATCAAAAAGCACAAATCTTTACTGGTAATAGGGGTTGCCGGTACGATAACTACGCTTGCTGCCATAGATTTAAAACTGAAAGCATATGACACTGAAAAGATACACGGACATGTTCTGAGCTTTAAAAGAATTGAAGAGATAAGGGATCATCTGTGTGGGATCAACCTCAAGGAAAGAAAAAAAGTGACAGGCCTTGATCCTGCAAGAGCGGATATAATCATTGGCGGAACGGAAATTGTTCTTGCAATTTTAGAAATGCTTGGCAGAAGAGAAATCCTTGTAAGCGAGAGAGATATTCTGGATGGGATCATTTACACCCTTATCGATTTTTGATAATATGAATCAGAAAATTTTATCCCTGCCCGAGTGGCGGAATTGGTAGACGCAACGGACTTAAAATCCGTTGAGGTTTTACCTCGTGCCGGTTCGATTCCGGCCTCGGGCACCACTAATATAAAAGATAAAAACATATATAATTATATCCAAAAAAATGATAGAGGGAATAAGCCATATAACATTAATAGTGAAAGATCTAGAGAAAGCAGCAATCTTTTTTACACAAATATTTGATGCTGGAGAAATCTATTCGAGTGAAAATAGAACCTTTTCAATTTCAAGAGAAAAATTTTTTCTTATAAATAATATTTGGATAGCTATTATGGAAGGAAAGTCACTTACTGAAAAAACATATAATCACATAGCATTCGAGGTTTCAAAAAAAGACTTTCCTAAATATGCAGAAAGAGTGAGAAATTGGGAGTAGATATTGAGAACGGTAGAAGCAGAATTTCAGGAGAGGCTGATTCCATATATTTTTACGATTATGATAATCATTTATTCGAAATTCATTCTGGAACTTTAGAAAAAAGACTTTTTCAATATAAATCTAAATAGTCTGTTTCAAAAATATATAAAAAGCCATACATGGGAAAAAACTTTATTACCAGAGGTCTAAATCCTATTTATTTAATTTTTAAAATTATAAATAAGGCTAAGTGAGTTTAAATTATTATAATTACTAAGAATAGCAAAGAAATCACTTAATTAATTTCAATCTTATATAATCTTTTTCCTGCCAATCAATGGCTTCCAAAAGTTTCTTTAGTAATCCAGGATTTCTGAATTCTATATTATGGTAATGAATCGTAACTTTGTTAATGCCTTTCCTATATGTTCTGAATTTTTTATGTTCGGTATCTAACAACCAGCCATCTTTTTCCAAAGCTTTTATTAACCTATTTTTATCTATTGATTTGACCTGCTCCCAGATAATTTTCTTCATGCAGGAATTAACGAATTACAATTTGATATATCGATCGGTACCTCGATATTTTCTATTATTGACTTGATTTCTGTCGATATTTTAAATGTAGAACAAATTGGAAGAGGATCCCTGTGCTTTAATGCAGAATTTATATAAGATATAAAAGCATTTTCGAAATTCTTTTTAACTTCTTTTTCAGATTTACCTTCAACGATTAAGCCTTTCAAGGCGGGGCAATATGCAATATAACCCATATCATCTTTTTCAATAATTACGCCAACTTCAAATTTAATTATAAAAGGTCGAAGCTTTGATTTATCCACTGAAGCTGACATTTAGTCTCCTTTTCTTTATTTTATAGATAAGAAATACATTTTAATTATCTAAATGAATTTTATCAATATTTAATTTATTGATAAATCAAATTATATACTTAAATCTTCATTATGAAAAATAGGTTTTGATATTATTGTTTTTTTATTAACAAAAACGTAGTAAAAAATACCTTAAACCCTAAAATAAAAAAATCTTTTCTCAGGATTTCTTTTTCTTACCAGAAGATTGTTTTTTTGGTCCGGAAGTACTCTTTCCGATTTTTGCTGCTCCGGCAGTTTTGGTTTTGGCAACCGAACCTGTTTTTTTAACCGATCCGGCTTTTTTAGTACTGGATTTTTTAGTCTCTGAAGGTTTTTTGGGCTTATTTTCTTTTGTAGTCCCGACTTCTTCTTTTTTAGCAACGGTTTCTTTTTGCAGCCGGGTCTCTTTCCTTTCAGAAACAATCTTCTTTAAGATCGCAGAAGCAGAATCAAGGCCTTCCAGGTATCTTGCATCATATGAAGGATTCGAAAAGCGGTTACCCCTGTGATATTTTGTATCAATGAAGGTTAGCTTTTTGAAATCGTTTATATCCTGGGTAAAATTAGGCGGAAGAGTTTTTAAAAGGTTTATTGTACCGGCATGCCAGTTTTTAAATCTGAAATCTCTGCTGTTTAAATTTCTGATCGATCCGGTTTCTTTTAGTTTTTTTTCTATTTTTTCCAGTAATTCTTTATCTATCATTTTTCCTGTATTTTTTATATGGTTAACAGTTTTTCATTTTATCATATTCTTTACCTATAATGAATTTTAAATTACAGGGTTTTTAAAAAGTTTTAATCTTAGCCGGAGACAAGAACAATGACCCAGTAATTAAATAATATATAGGTTTAGGTGATAGTGTTCTTTTCCCCAAAAAGTATGGATTTTAAATAAAAAAAGTGGATATTCTTGATAAGATTTAGCAGAAACTTATATTACCTTAACCTTAAATTTGTTGTTATTATTAGTAGTAATCAATTTGGCTTTGTTTTATATAATTTTACTAATACAAAATAACTTTGCCGACTATATCATTTTGACTGATAGGGCCATAATTTCTGCTGTCTATACTGGCATTATAATTATCACCAATAACAAAATACTGTCCTGTATCAAGAACATAAGTTACTGAAATATCCTTGCTGCAGGTATAGGGTGAAAGCCGGATTTTATTTTTGTAAATAACACCATCTTTCAGTTCTATTGTATCGCCCGGCTGTGCAATAATTCTTTTAACACAAACACCGTATTCATCGGTATTAAATGTAATCATATCTCCACTCTCATAATTATGATAGCGCTTGCAGACAAGGGTAGCCTGCCTTTCTCTCAGGGTAGGGGCCATTGATTGTTCCGATATGAACGTTATCTTAAAAACTACCACAAATACAGCTGCTATAAGTAATATAAATATCGAGGAAATATTTACAATTGTATGTGTTTTTCGGCGCATGATGCTACATAGGGATCGTGTGTGACAACAATAATTGTTTTCCCTTCACTGTTTAAATTGTTTAATATTTCAAGAACGTAATTTCTGTTTTTTTGGTCTAAATTTCCAGTTGGTTCATCAGCGAGGATAATTTGAGGTGACTTAACAATAATTTTTGCTAACGCTACCCGCTGCTGTTCACCTCCGCTTAAAGTAAATATCTTTCTGCGTTCATATCCTTTAAGGCCAACATTTGACAGAGTATCTGCAATTAAGTCTTTCTTTTTGCCTTTGGATACCTTTTTAAAATGAAGGGCTATTTTTAAATTATTTTCTACAGTTTCGGTATCAATAAGGCCGCAATTCTGAAAAAGATAGGAAATATCATATCGTCTGAGATTAACAGCGGCGCGTGATGAAAAATCGGGGTTTTTATGTCCCCGGATGGTAACTTCTCCGCTATCCGGTGCGTCAATCATACCTATTATATTTAATAGAGTAGTTTTACCTTTTCCGCTTTCTCCCATTACGGAAAGATACTCGCCTTCGTTAACTTCCAAAGAGAAGTTTTCAAAAATAGTCTTTTCACTAAAACGCTTGCAAATATCTTCCAATATGATCTCAGCCATTATTCCGCTCCTTTCACTATTTCATATAGATTTATCCTTGTGTATTTTCTGCATACTATGAAGGTAATAATAATCTCTCCGATAAAAGCTCCTGCTAAAATATAGAAGTTCATAGATACTCCCGTGAATTTTTTCATAATAAAAAAAGCAGTAATAAGGACAAGGATATAACTTATTATTGTTAATATAAGGTGGCTTTTTATGCAGCCGGGTAATGAGTATCCCTCGATAAGACAGTAGGTAATCCTGTCGCGGTAATTTTCACAGTATAGTTTTGTGGAAAATAGCACGAGGGCAACCAGCCCGATAAGAAGTGCTATGGATTGAGAAGCATATAAACGTAACATCCGAAGAAGCATACTAAGGTTTTCCTCAGATGCGGATGAAACATATAGTGTCCTTTGGATAGCGGATGCGACTCCGGTTTTCTCTAAAAGCGGAAGCAGTTCAGAATACGGATCGTCTGTATATGTTTTTATAAAGTATGACCCGGTTGAACACCAGCCCCCAATAGTCATGCCAAAATAGTCACCAAGCCAGATACTGTCAGCAATCAGGATGACCGGCTCGTCAATCCTGCCGTATTCTCCTATTGCAGCTTCTGCGCTATAGGAATATATATCTGTCTTATCTGCGTCGTAAGTTATAAAATTAATATCCAATGAGCACGATTTTTGTATTAGTTTCCTATATTTATCCATTTCATCTATTTTTGTCCCGGGAATGAGGATATTAACTTTACCATCGGAGAAGCTATCCGGTGTTATAGTTTTCCCGTTTGTATCATATATGGGATTAAATGAAAGATAATTATCATTTACTGTGATAGAGTCTTGCCCGTATCTTTCACATAGAGTACTTCCGGTGATTAAATCGTATTCATAATTATTCGCATCTATCAGTATGCCGTTATAGTTATCAACAGTTTCATTGTAAAATGACAGAAAATTATCATCAAAATCGCCTGAAAACGCATTACTTCCAGGCTCTATAGTTACATAACCGCTGACTTTTTCTTTAAAGAGTTTTGCTGACCTGTACATGTTGTAGCTAGTAAGTATGCTATTAAGAGCTATTGTCATAAAAAACATGATAAAAACAAGAAAAATACATTTGGAAAGTATAGAAATAAGATATATCCCTCTTTTAGGCACTTTGCCCTTAATATGTTCGGCACTGTTTTGTGTATAGATTAAAAGTGAAGAAACTATAAAGCCGGCAAAAAGAACAAGAAGGCAAGTTAAAATATACTTAAGGGAGAAAATACTATACTGGAATACGGCCCACTTAAAGAAAAAGGCTGCAGCCGTAAGGGTAATAGTCTCAATTGCTAAAAAACTTATTAGGAAAGCAGGAGCATTGTATTTTAACTCATCTATAATAATATTGCGGGTGGTATATCCTTCCATTTTTTTTAAGACATTTTTTTTGCCACTGGATAAGGCATAGAAACACATGCTCGCAACCAGCATGAGCGCCGGGATAGAAGCAAACATTGAAATGGGAAGCTCTTCGAAAATAATTACTCCCTGGAAGGCAGTGACAGGATAACCAAGACCAGTGATTGCTGCTGCAACTTCTTCGTAATTATCGTTACTTACAAGATATTCACAGGAAGATAGGTCGTAAGTACCGGCCTCATACCAGTTATAGAAAGTTATATCCTGATATATGGACGGAAAGTCAAGCCGGTACGAAGTATAGCCCTCATTAGTAGTTGTTGAAATGCACTCGGACCTATCAAGTATTATACTTTTATGAGGACTG
>JAQUOE010000022.1 GCA_028717265.1 Actinomycetota bacterium | reverse complement strand
ATTTCAAAATCATCTTTCGTCAGTTTGTCATTCCTCGAAAATGCTCCCAGTTTTGCAATTGACAATTTAAAGCCGGATTTACATATCTTCCATTACAGGTTTATCTTCAATAAATTCAGAAGGCAATCCCATTTTTTTAAAATAATCAATCATCGCGACACAAGCAAATTTTTCGGTGGAATAATGAGTTCCACCTAGAATATTTATTTTATGTTCTTCAGCAAATCTATGCGCTTGCCTTGAGTAATCACTTACTGCAGTTATGCCAGTAATTAAAACGTTCACATTATTTTGTGCTATTTCTTCAATGGTTTCTTCTAAACCACCACCTGCGACAACTGCAACAATTCCTTTTGATATCTCAATGTTTCCATAATTATATAAACTAACCCCATGTCTTACCGCTTCCTGAAATTTCCCTTTTAATTGTTGGACTGTCACATATTTTGTTTTTCCGAATACTCCGGCTAATGTGCCAAAATAAGGAGCAAAAGCTTTTTCGGGTTTGATACCCAATGCTCTTGCTAAAGACACACTCGTTGAATATTCTCCGTAATTATCCAGAGGCACGTGAAGATTGTAGATAGATATTTTATTATCCCTGAATTGCTGCAGTAATCCTCTTTCCATTTGCTGAAAAACTTCCGGGGATTTTCTAATATCCCATATGGATGAGTGGTGAACAAAAAGCATCGATTCTTGAATTCCATCATTTAAAATTTTTTGCATAACATCTTTCGATGGAAAGACAGCTGTGTAAACTTTTTTTATTACCATTGTGAAATCACATACCAGGCCCATTGACCTTTCCCTGAAGTTATCACAAAGAAAATCAGCAATTGAATCCATGTATTGCATCCAGACATCACTCATCCCGAAAGTTATGAAATCTTTCTCAAGTTGCTTGTATAATTTGATTGCCTTCATAATCTTTAAAATAATTATAGCTAAGCTTCTTCTCTACTGGCCTATGGAAAATAAACACAAAATTTAATTATATGCATTTACTTTGTTTAAACATATCAGAAATTTTCACATCGGGGTGGTGATAACTTCCTTTTCCCTCTGCTCTCCAGCAGTGATGAATTGCTTTTTTTGGACACCATTCGGCGCAGGCAAGACACATTTCACAACGATGCTGCCAGACAGGCTTCTTTTCAACCATTTTTATATTTTGGACCGGACAAACTTTTGCACAGACTGTACAGCCGTTGCATTTTTCGTCAGTATAAATACTTTTATCGGTTAATGGTATCAATTCATAAAATTTGAGATTTGTATCTTTTGGTTCCTTTGAATTTTTCTTTAATTCCATTAAATATACTTTATGCAGCAGTAGATACATGGGAGTCATTAACAAATTCAACAGTGATTTTGTGATTTTATATTTACTCTTTTTCTTGTTGGTTATACATTGACAAATAACCTCGATTTTATCCTTACAGTTTTTGAACATGGTTTCTTTGTTTTGATCTATAGGAAATGGAATATGACTGTAATCCATGGTATTCATGGGAAGTTTTATGGAAAATTCCGCTGATAGATTTCCGCCCAATGATTTAATTATTTTACTTAAATTTTTTAAAGTCGGAAGTGCATTAACATTCTCAATGCCTCCACACGTACAAACAGCAAAAATATATTTTGAACCAATATCTTCCAGTTTTTTAATAAATCTTTCTACTATCAGAGGTATGCCGTAGAGCTGCGCATCATAAGCCGGGAATACAATCCCGATATTATTTGCATCTGTTTTTATACTTTGTTTGTTAACGACTGTCGGAATGGGTATTAATTCCCCATTCGCTTTTTCTGCGATATTCCTTGCTACAGCAAGGGAATTTCCAGTTCCGGTAAAGTAATAAATTTCAAAGCTCATAAACCACCTTATTTTTAAGATAAAATCTAATTATATGAAAATTTTTCTATTTAGCCATTGCTTTTACTTTTAATTCTTCTGGCATTTTTTCTATGGCATAACGAAGCGCAGTTCTGGGCATCACCTTCTTATTTTTGATCACATAATCGAATATTTCCTTCTGGTGAGCCTGGCTTGCTACCTTTAGCATCCAGCCATATCCCTTCCGTACCAGGTCATCCTGATCCAGAAGTAAAATATCTGCGATCTCAAAAATATCTTTTAGAAATTTTCCCTGTCTGGCAGGGACAATTAAAGAAACTGCTGAAGCACGGCGCACCCAGCGGTTTTTCGATTTTGCCCACTTTTTTAAATTAGATAAATATTCCGGATACATTTCCATAAAAGCACCCATTGTGTGATTACACAAAACATCACACGATGCCCAATTACTTACATAATAATTTACCCATTTCTCGAATACTTTGAAGTCCTCAGGTTTATAATCTTTATGAATATAATATGACCAGTTGCAGGCAATACCTGACTCTTCCAGGTAACCTGATTGCCACAGCTTTTCACACAGGACAAAAATTTCTGATTTATTTTTATCTTTTATGGCTTTAAAATATTCTTTGCCTATTTTACCCACAACTGCAGTTTTTACTCCGTAAAGCTTGATCTTTTCTTTAAAAAAATGCTGTCCATTCTTTACACCATTGGAATCAGCATTTTTCTTTAACTCCTGACGGATTGATTCGATTATACCGCTCATATTTAATCTTCCCTCTTATAATTACTTTAAGATATTGTATGCATAAAATCCCTGTAATAGTTCTCTCCACTTATTAAAAATCCTTTATTCGTAGCCCTTATTCGAATCCCGTAAAATATGCGCTTGTGGCATATTTTACATAGATTAACGTTACCGATCTATACAAACATAAATAGCTCTATGGCGGAGAGAGTGGGATTCGAACCCACGGTACCACTTGTTAGTGGTACACTCGATTTCGAGTCGAGCGCTTTCGACCAGCTCAGCCATCTCTCCGGATCTTCAGCAATAAACAATTGCTCTATATAATCTCCTCCAGTATTTCACAGGCATCTTTGATATATCTTTCACATTTTACACTGAACAATTTTTTTTCATTTACTATTCGCATGCCTTCTTCGGTATTAAGATTGACTCCTATCAGCTCCAGACAATTTATGTTCCCGTTTCTTTGCTTGAATTTCTCCATAAACTCCCAGGTCTTCTTATAAATAATTTCTTTTGAAGCCGGCCACTGGTTTTCTTTAAAAAACTTGCATCCAATCACCATTATTGCTCCGGTCACTGCACCGCAGGTTTCCTGAAGTCTTCCCAAACCCGCTCCGAATCCACTGGCAATTGACCTGGATGAAAATTCATCTATTCCTGAAATATCGCTAAAAGCTGAAAACACGGATTGTGCACAGTTATAGCCTTTATCAAAATCAGAAATTGCTTTTTCGCTTCTATTCATAATCATCTCCCTTTCATCTCCCTTAAAATTTTAGATGACGGAGGCTTTCGAATTCCATAAACATATGCGCTTGTGACATATTATATATAGATTAACTTTACTAATCCAACGATCGTTAATAGCTTCATGGCGGAGAGAGAGGGATTTGAACCCTCGAAGCAGCTTACGCCGCTTACACGCTTTCCAAGCGTGCGCCTTAAACCGCTCAGCCATCTCTCCACCAATCAAATATTATAACATATTACATATATGGAAATATTATATTCTTTAACTAAAAATGCCGCCCTTGAAAGGCGGCATTTTATTAGTGTAGATAAAAGATGGAACCAATCAGAGAATCAAGCCAGCTTTCCCTTCTCTATTTCTATATTTCTATTCATAATCTTTATTTCTCTTATCAGAAATATCGTAGTTACCAGGAAACAACAAAAATCTGTAAACGGCCAGGAAACCCAGACTCCCGTAAGATTAAAGAAAAGAGGCAGTATAAGGACCGCCGGAATAAAGAAAAATAGATCCCTGGACAGCGTTATAAAAAGAGCCGGCCTGGCTTTCCCGATAGCCTGGAAAAAGGTGCTTCCCAGTATGGGAACACTCCATAAAGGCGCCAGGATTGCAATTATTCTTAATGGACCTGTTCCTTTCTCAATTACATTTATATCACTGGTAAAAATACGTATAAGCGATTCAGGAAAGATTACCATTATAACAAATCCAATCGCAGCTATAATCGTTGTCCAGATAAATGCTTCCCCTAAAACTTTTTTTACTCTTGAATAAAATTTTGCTCCATAGTTAAAACCCACGATAGGAGCAAAACCCTGGCTTATCCCCAGAATAGGCATAAATACCAGATCGATAATCCTGATACCTATTCCTGTTATGGTAACATATACATCTCCGCCATATTGACGCACTATTCTTATAAAGAGTAAAAATGCCACACTCCCGACCATTTGCATCAAAAATGAAGAAACCCCAAGGCTTAAGATTTCCCGGGATATGGATTTGTTTATTCTGAACATATTCAACTTGATCTTGAATATGCTCTTGCTGGACATAAAAAAGGCAACAAAATAAATTGTACTGATTATATGACTTATAACCGTTGCGATAGCCGCACCCTTGACCCCCCATCCGAAAACAATTACAAAAAAATAATCAAGAATTATATTTGAAACCGCCCCTAAAATCATTTCATACATAGATGCTCTGGGTTTTCCTTCTGCTCTGATCAGACTGGAACCATTTATGGAGAAAGACAAAAATAAAAATCCGAGAAGCATGACTTCCAGATAATCCCTGGCATATGGTAAAACCTCGATTGAGGCACCCAGGAATCTCAGTATTTCTTCGGAAAAAAGATAAATGGGGATAATTGTTACAATATTAAAAATTGTATTTAATATGAAACTATTCCCACCGGCAATTATTGCTGTTACTTTGTCGCCTTTACCCAGTGAACGGGATGCCATAGAAGCCGCACCTACACCGGTAAGAAGACCTATGGCTACTATGAAAATAATCACAGGCAGAACTATTGTAAGACCTGCAATTGCATCAGGACCGACAGCACGGCCGACAAAAAGAGTGTCGACAAAATTATATAGCGCTATTATTACCATTCCTGTTATGGACGGAATAGAAAACTTAAACAGCAACGGCCTTAAATTTTCATTTAGAATTTGCTTCTTCTGTTTTTCCACTGTTTTACCAATCTTATAAAAATTTTTAACTGGAATTTTACTGGAATAAAATATATTTAATCAAATCCGGGCAGAAGTTTAAAAATAATTATGCTACTGGCCTAGAATCTTGTCCTGAAATATTGGACACAAAGCTTTAATTATATTTAAGACCTGAAAATTGTCAAGGAAATTTAATGCCTGATTTTTATAATTTTTGATTTCATTGCAGGGATTAAGTGTGCCGGATTATGCTTCTTTTTGTCCCGCTATTATACCCCTATTAATTATCCTGAATTCGTAAAAAACGAATGCGCCGGTTACCAGAAAGGAAAGAAAATCAGATACCGGCCAGGAGAGCATGACCCCATTTAATCCAAAGAAAAGAGGAAGAATAAAAATAGCCGGAATCAAGAATATGACCTGTCTTGAAAATTCTATTATCAGAGCCGGAAGCGGCTTGCCGATAGATTGAAATATGACTCCTCCCACGATCAAAAAGCCAAGTATGGGCAGGAACACAACAATAATTCTCATAGGCAAAACTCCCATATTTATAAGTTCCGGATCATTACTAAAAATACCGAGCAGCTGGCGCGGGAAAAACATTGTAGCTATGAATCCTACAGTGGCAATTACTGTTGTCCATAATATCGCCTCACTAAAAACTCTTCTTACCCGGGAATATAATTTGGCTCCATAATTGAAACTTGCAATTGTAGAAAAACCGTAACTGATACCCAGGATAGGCATAACCGTCAGATCGATTATTCTTATAACGATACCTGCTATGGCTACATAGAGATCGCTTCCATAATAAAGAATCGCACGATTATAGATCAAGAATATTACACTGTCTATTATGGCCATTAAAAAGGAAGGAAATCCGATAAAGAGAATATTCTTCATCATACGTAAATCTGGGGTAAGCATAGAAACCCCGGGGCGGAATATACTTTTTCCGTAAAAAGTGTAAATAACAATATAAACACAGCTTGCAAACTGACTGATAATAGTGGCCAGTGCCACTCCTTTTACTCCCATCTTAAATACAAAAATAAATATGGGATCAAGGATTATATTAAGCACTGCACCCACTATCATCGGATAGACTGCGGCTCTGGGTTTGCCCTCGGCTCTGATTATATGATTCGCGGCAAGAGAAAACGAGAAAAATATAAATCCAAATAAAATAATGGATATATAATCTCTGGCATAGGGCAATACATCTTTTGAAGCGCCAAAAAAGATAAGTATTTTATCCGAGAAGATAAAGGCCGGTATCATTAATACTGAATTTATAAGAATATTGAGAATGAATGCATTTCCACCCGCTTTTGCCGCAAGTTCATGGTCATTTCTCCCGAGAGCCCTGGAAATAATCGACGCCGACCCAACTCCTATCATCAGACCTATGGCCAGCATAACAATCTGAACCGGAAAAACTATAGTAAGTGCGGCAATAGCAAGGGATCCAACACCCTGGCCGACAAAAATAGTATCGACAAAATTATAGAGTGCGCTGACCACCATTCCGATAACACCGGGAAGAGAAAATTTAAAGAGGAGCATCCTTAAATTTCCGCTTAATATTTGTTTTCTCTGTGATTCCATACTGTGCAATTTCATACTTGTAATAAAAGTATAATAGAAGAAAAATTATACCTGGCAATTATAACAAACATAGATTAAAAAAATATAAAATTATTGTCTATATTATAATTATATATTTATAATTACAACTACTTATTAGTATCCTTTATCAAATTAATATTAAATCAATTTGTATAATACTATTATAAGAGAAGGTTTAACATTAACAGGCCATATCAAAGACCAAATTATCTTTAGAGATATAATTTCACTATACAGTTGGAATATGAATATCTGCAGAGAGATGAAACAATAAAATCAGGATCTTGGAACAAAATCATCTTTTAGGATACAGCCGCAGTATGGGCATAGATTAAAATCCTCTTTTATTTTCTTTGCGCACTCAGGGCATTCGTCTTTGGGCAGGGTCTTTTTTAAGTCTTTCATATCGGGGAGCTTTTCAAGTCCCATTTCTGATTCCTTCAATTTAAAAGAATCCTTTAATTTATTGAGTACGATTATGCTTTCTTTCTTTAGGCCCCCTTCTTCATGGGATAATTTAGTATATGCTCTTTTAAAAAGATCCTTTATGTCTTCATCATCAAATTTTTCCAATATCTTTATTTCACTATCGAGAAGTTCCTTAAAAATAAATATATTATCCTCGATATTATCGAACTGTTTATCCAATTTTTCATCACATTGTTTGCAATAAGGTTCATCTGTTTCATCTTTCAGGACCTTCCCGCATTCTTCACATTTCTTGATTTCTTCCACTTCTACTCCTTTTTATTTTTAAATTCAGTCGTGAAAATCAGAACTTTTTTATCTGGCAATATTACCATAAAATAATCAAAATAAAAGTTTTTTATTATAATCTAACCTTCTAATAATTCTTTTACATATTTGGCTATGGCCAATGAAGCTGTCAGGCCCGGCGAATCTATGCCTACCAGATTTATGAAATCAGGATATTTCGGGTCCCTTTCAATTACAAAATCATAATGATCCTTCAATTTAGCTCTTATACCGGTCTGGTGGAGACTTATATCTTCCAGTTTCAAGCCAGGGAAAAATGGCCTTACCATATCCAGATAATAATTTTCTTCTCTTGTCTGTCTGTAATCCTCCCGGTTAACCGGTTCTGAATATGACGGACCGACGATAACCGTATCCCCAATGATATATTCATTCCCCTTTATTTCAAAAGTCGGGCTGAGGTGTACTCCTGTGGACTTATTTATCTCTCCCTGACTGAATTTCTCCTGAAACTCCTTAAAAGGCAACTTTAATTTTTCTCCATCGGGAAGATACCCTAATGGTACCGGGTATACATTAAAACCATTCATTGAAATTTCTTTCCTTCCGGTTTTATAGAACTTCCCCCATTCACCTTTGAATGGATCCATTCTGTATGGACTTTCCGGATTTGTCAGGCGTGCGATATCATCAGAATACAGCCCGGCTGCATTAATGAGCATGGCGGTTTTAAAAGACTCGATTCCGGTTTTTGATTTCACTTTTACTTCAAAACCTTCAACTTCCGGTTTAATTTCAACTACTTCACTGCCAACCAGAAACATAACACCATTGGATTCGGCAAGCCTGAAAAGTTTATTTACCAGGCTTGTGGGTTCGACAATTCCGGAAGTGGGCACATACAAAGCGGAGATGGCCCTGATGTTTGGCTCAAATCGGGCAATTTCGCTCCCATCAAGCATTTCTATCCCGGGAATTCCGTTATCCTCGGCAGTCGCATGGGTATCTTTTAAATATTCTTCTTCCAACGAGTCAGTAGCTACAATAAGCTTTCCGGTTTTCTTATGGGGAATGTTATGACGGACACAAAACCGGTAGAGCATCTCATTTCCTTCCACACAAAGTCCGGCCTTAAATGGTCCGTTATTTTTAGGGTAATAAACTCCCGAATGTATGACTCCCGAATTACGGGATGATTGATTTTCACCATTGATTTGATTGTTCTTTTCAATTACTGCTATATTTTGATTGTATTTTCCGGAAAGCTCATATGCCACTGCACAGCCTATGACTCCGCCACCGATTATTGTGATTTGGACTTCTTCAGACATGAATTAAAAACCGAGTACTTTTTTCGGATTTTCGTAATAGAGTTTTTTTAGAATTTCCTTATCCAGATTAAAACCTTCATGATCCCGGTCCGACTCTCCGAACTCGCATGTGTATTCCGCTTTCTCGTGGAGATCTATATCACACTTTATACGCTCGTAGAGCCAGTTAAAATCTTTTGTTTCGGAAAGACCCAGGATAATATCCGAACCAAATAGGATCCTATCCTGGTAAGCTACAACAAAATTTTTTATTTTAGCCAGGTCCTGCCTCAAATATTTATGATATCTTGCAATACCGCCGCCCATGGAAAGGTCGATATATAAATTCGGATATTTATCCAGGAGTTCGGCACACACGTCAAGATTAATCCCGCTCATTATAGTCGAGCAGTAATGAGCATGAATAAAGGTCACTTCCGGGAAATCGGAATAAACCTGTTCCAGCTGCTCTTTTAATCCCTCAATTGTCATAATGCTCCCGTGTAACAGAACCGGTATATCGTATTTGGCGGCTACCTGATAGACCTTATACATATTTTCCGAATTAAGAGGTTCATCATAAAAATCCGGATGACCTCCGATAAGTTTTAGTCCCCTGGCCCCTTCCTGAATATATTGCTCAACAAGTTCAGCTGCATTCGGATCGGCTTCATCAATGGTGCAGAAAGGAATGATCCTGTCGCCATAAGGTTGCTGGAGCTGCTCAAGCATTGACTCCCAGTTTGCCTGGTAACCATGGTTGTCAGGTGGCGAACCGGTGGGGAGAAAAACGACTCTGGAAATACCGAAACAGCCGGCGGCTTTCAGAAATGTATCGATTGAACCATTCTTTCTGTAGTGCTCGTGCATGTCAATCTTTCCGTAAAGTCCATCAAGCAGCAGCTTATCCCTGACGGCAAGAAGATCATCGGAAATTTGCTCCGCTGTTTTTTCGGTTATTCTATCGCCGCTTCGATAAGAAGAAGGGATAAGACCCAGTATTTTTGCATAAGCAAGATAGAGGTTATCTACCGGTTCCAGAAAATCATCTTCATCAAGCACTACGTCATTTGAGATAAATAAATCCTGCAGATATTCACCGAGATTCTGTGGATGCATTGGTGAATTACAATTGGTTAAAAAAATAGAAGAGGCTAAAAGGAAGATAAGGATTGATTTTATAACCGCTTTTTTCATGGTAATTATTTTATCATAAAGTTGAACCTGCAGCTATCTTCACCCGCAGAATTCAAAAACATGAGATTCTGCAAGCTTGACTTTTATAAATCCATAATATATTTTAAAGTTTAGAAATTATAATACATTCTGTCTGGGAGACTGTGTGAAAATGAGAAAGATGAAAGTATTATTTATTGGCGGAACCGGTAATATCAGTACGTCCTGCAGCTTTCTGGCATTGGAAAGAGGTATGGACCTCTTTCATTTGAATCGAGGAATTTCCGGGGAGAAAATCCACGGCGTTACCTCGATAAAGGCAGATATCGGCAATAAAGAAGAAATGCTTAAAGCTCTTGGAGATCAGGATTTCGATGTAGTCGTTGACTGGATTGCATTTATCACGGAAGATGTTAAAAGAGATTATGAAATATTCAAAGGAAGAACGAAACAATTTATTTTTATCAGTTCCGCATCCGCCTACCAGAAACCATTGAGTGAACCCAGAATAACCGAATCAACGCCTCTTGCGAATCCGGTATGGGAATACAGCCAGAATAAAATAGCATGTGAAGATTATCTTATGCAAAAATATCGCGAAGATGGTTTCCCCGTGACTATCGTGCGTCCTTCACATACTTATCGTGTTGTGTTCCCCATTGCCGTCGGTAATTGGCGTGGATACTGGCTGATCGATCGGATCAAAAAAGGAAAGAAAATAGTTGTTCATGGAGACGGGACCTCTTTGTGGGTGCTCACTCATTCCGAAGATTTTGCAAAAGGATTCGTTGGCCTATTGGGAAATATCCATGCCATCGGCCATGCATTCCATATCACGTCGGATGAACTGCTGACCTGGAATCAAATTTATGAGATCATTGCAGGTGCAGCAGGCATGAAAGCCAATGTCATCCATATCCCTTCTGATTTTATAATGAAACACGATATTGAAACAGGAGCAGGACTGCTGGGAGATAAAGCCTACAGCGTGATTTTTGATAATACTAAAATTAAAGCTTTCGTTCCCGAATTCAAAGCAACCATTCCATTTACAGAAGGAATTAAAAAAGTACTTGACTGGTTCGATGAAGATGAGACCAGGAAAAAAATAAATCCCAAAGACGAAGAATTCATGGATAATCTGATCAGCTCATATCTGCAATCAAAAGAATAATATAATATTATCCCGGGACACTTTCTAAATTTAAAAGTTCATCGATATTTTTTATAGTCCTGCACTAAAGTGGAAAAAATTGAAATAGATTCAAAGTATTCTACGGCTATCCAAGATCCATTGTTCCTGTAATACCAGTGTATATAGATTCTCCAAGATTGAAATAATCATCTCCGGCTGCTGCCTGGCGTTCTTTGATAACTTCAAAATCATAAGTACCATATAAATCATTATTTAAATAAATTTCCACGTTATAGGTTCCCGCGGGTATATTTCTGCCTTCTCCTTCAAGAGTAAACGCGATCCATACAGGTTCATATAAATCCACATCCAGATCATTTATAGTTTCTATTATTAAATTTCCGTCACTGTCATACCATTTTGCCCTGAGACTATTTCCGGAAATATAATAATTGATATTTACACATGCATATATAATTTCCGTTGGAATAAACTGTTGTGTCCTATTTGCAGGAGCATTGTTTTCGTCAACTCCATTTGCCAGAGATACCTCTACGATTTCTATCCCGGGTTCTTCAATCACAAAGTTTGCAGTACTTTTTAATTCTCCATTATGATAAAACTCAATCTTATAATTTCCTGGCAAAATTACTCTGGCTTCCTCATTAGTTGCGATATAAGACATGGCATATCCTTCAAAATAACTACTCTTTCCTTCTGAATATTTTAAAGTCTTATCCAGAATATTTTCTCCGGTGTCCAGATTTACCCAGTTGAAACGATAATTGTCTTCACCTCTTGCGCCAGAGTAATCTATGGTTGCATATATTTTCTCTATATTGATATCAAATTCATTTTTTTGATTTATCGGCTCGAATGTTTCCTCATTTATATTCTCACAAATTGTCAAATCTCCAAAAAATAGATCCGGCTCGCAGGCTGTAGTTAAAGATGTTAAGCCCAAAATGAAGATTGCTGCTAACAATATTACCGGAGATTTTTTAAAGTTTACTGTTTTCATATTTTTTTCATACTTCCTTCCATAAAACTAATATTTAGTAATTTATTTAAGAATTATTTATACATATATTATACATTTATGTAAATATTAGTCAAATAATTTATAAATAATAATTAAATGCCCGTCCGTAACATTTTAAAAAAAAATATCGTTTTATATTATAGCAATACTTTAATTCTTAAATATAATTTTTATAAATAGTAAAAAGAAAGGACAGAAATAATGTTAAAAAAACTAATAATTGGAATAATCGCCGGATCGATGGTACTCCTGTCATCAGCAGGGACAATTTATGCCTATCAGGGACCAGAAAATATTGGTAAGAACAGTAAGATGAGTATTTATACTGAAGAATTAGATTTTGACGATGGACAATATCATGAAAATCATTGCTATACTCAGTACGTTGACGAAAACAACGATGGAATATGTGATAATTGTGGCCAGACGAACTGCCAGAATAATGGTATCTGCGGTGAAAATAATGCTATCTTCAGCCAGCATAAAGAAAATTATACTTATCAATATAAAAATCAAAACTGCTATTCAATACGAAACGAAAATCGAAATAGCTTTTTCGGAGGCTCAGAAGAAAAAAATAAAGAAAGTAACAGAAATTGTTTCAATGATAGGATTCGGAACAGTAAAAACAAATAGTAAAGGATAAATGGTTTAAGATGAAGAAATTGAAATTACGTACAAAATTAACAGTTGACATATTAATGTTTATTGCATTCCTGTTCAATTTAACCACAGGGCTTGCATTCTTTTTTGGTTTGACAAGCGGCGGAGGCGGACTGCAATTTAGAGGCGGAAGAGGTGCATTGGAATCTTCTATCGCCAATTTTGGAAGCAGAAATATTTTTAGTGCGATACACGACTGGTCAGGAATAATATTTATAATTCTAATTATTATTCACGTTATGTTGAGCCGGAAAACACTTGTCTGTTATTTTAAAAGTGCATTCAGGAATGCCGGAGTTGCAAAAACTAAACAAAGTTGTGAGAATGTATAGATGAATCTTTTAAAATTTTGCGATTTCCAGCATGGATGATAAAGAATTAAATTCATGTATTAAAAAATATAAAAAAAATGGCGATAACTTCTATTTTGAAAAAATATACCGCCATTTTTTTTCGAAGATATACAGATATATATCCTTAAGGATTTTGAATAAAGATAAAGCCGAGGATCTGACAAGTGAAGTTTTTATAAGAGTTTACAGGAATCTGAACAAGGTCAATCTCAATGCGATTACAATTAAAATCTGGATTTATAAAATTGCCAGAAACCTGATAATCGACTACTTCAGAAGCAGCCAGAATAAGATTAAACTGAAATCACTTGATGAATATCTCGAGAAAGACAAAGAGATAGAATCACCGGACAGCGCACTTGTGGATAAGGGAGAGATTACTTTAAACGATATGTGTTTTAAAAATGAGAAACTTATCGATGCCTTAAATAGCTTACCTGAAACGCAGAGAGAAATTATTTTTTTAAGATATGCTGAGGGAATGGATTTTAAATCTATCAGTCTGATTTTAAATAAGAGAGAAATTGCATTAAGAGCGTTAAAATTCAGGGCGCTTGAAAACTTAAAAAGTAAATTAATCAATTGAGCTTCGGTGTGTTTTAAGAAAAATATGTTTGAAAAAGACAGAAAAAATAAAGTGATAAAAAAATTTTTAAATCTCCTGGACAGAGGTCACGGGATTGAATACTGCCTTAAAAAATTTCCACATTATAGAAAAGATCTGGAATCTTATCTGCAAATATTAAAGAGCCTGGAGAACGCTGGGGATATCAAAGACAATAAAAGACTAGAAGACTCAATACTCGAAAAGATTTATAAAAGCAGTACCCGCTCAAATAAAATACACGAGAACGATTATAATATAGGAAGAATAAGAGTGAGACCGGCTTTTTTAAAACCGGTAATCGTATTTTTATCCGTATTTATGTTTTTCTCACTTTCCTTTGCGGGCACTGTTTATGCCTCATCGAACAGTCTTCCGGGTGATGTGCTTTATAATGTAAAAAAGACTTATGAAGATATCCAGATTGCATTTACTCCTTATGCAAACGAGGGAAAACTGTATTTTAATTTTCTGAACAAACGTATATATGAAGCTGATTCATTACTTGGCAGAGATAATATTGATAAGGAAACTATAGAAAAACTGTTAGGTGAAATCGATTATAATTACGCCAAATGCATGGAGCACAATAGTTTTAGTAAAAATGAAGGTGAAAGAATCGGAAAGAATATCAATGAGTTGCGGGAAACATTTCAGAAAAGATGGCATAAAAGCCCCAATTCTAACGGACAGAAAGCAAACGATGGCAATCAGAATTCGGATCAAACGCAAAATAACACCACTCAAAATACTACTGAGAAGATTAATAATAACGTTCAGAACTCAGAACAATATCAGAATGACAGCAGTCAAAATATGAATCATCAGCATGGCAATAATAGTCAGGATACTGGAACATCGCGTTTTATTAAAAATAATATTTAGATAAAGTCTATTTTGTTGTAATATTAATATTATATTCCTTATCCGTATGTAAACTTATTAATAAATAATTAAAAGGAGGAGGCATATGTTAAGGAAAAGTACAAAAATAACCTTTGCACTGCTAAACTTCATCGGGCTTCTGGGCGTAATTGTAGTAAATGCTCTTGCAGTGATGCTGCCCATAAATAACGTGACCACTCAGGAACTTTCAGACAAATACCCCAATTTATTTGTTCCTGCCGGTATAACCTTTTCCGTATGGGGAGTTATCTACATACTTCTGGTATTATTTATAATTTACCAGTTTGTTGCGGCCTTCAGAAAAAGCCCGGACGAGAGGGGAATATTTGAAAAGACAGGCATATTATTTTTCCTTTCCTGCGTTTTTAATATTGCCTGGATACTTTCGTGGCATTATGAGATTGTCTGGTTGTCTCTCATCATAATGATCCTGCTTCTTTTAAGTCTTATATTTATCTATGTAAGACTTGGAACCGGTAGACCCGGTATAAAAAATTATGAGAAGGTCTTTGTAAATATTCCATTCAGTGTTTATCTCGGCTGGATAACAATTGCAACGATTGCCAATGTCACGGCATATCTTGTCAGCATAAACTGGAACAGATTCGGAATAAGTGAGCAATTGTGGACCGTCATAATAATTACAGTAGGAGTTATTATAACAATTGCAGCCTTATTTTCCAGAAATGATATATTCTTCCCTCTGGTTGTTATCTGGGCACTGGTCGGAATTCTTCTGAAGAGAATAGCTGATACAAGTGTCCCGGATAATCTGGTAACAATTGCAAGTATTGCCGGGATTTCGATTGTTGCGATTGGGATCATTGCCCAATTAATAAGGAAGAAAAAGATTTATTGAAATAACTCAATGCGCTTGTGGTATATTTTACACAGGTAATTTAACTGATCTGCGCAGACTTAAGTGACTTCATGGCGGAGAGGGAGGGATTCGAACCCTCGAGGCAAACTTACATTCGCCTAACCGCTTAGCAGGCGGCCCTTTTCGTCCACTCAAGCACCTCTCCGAACTTTACGGCAAACAATATAATAACACAGATTTTATAAAAAAATATATACGCGGATTTTCCGGTTTTTATTCAGATAAAAAACCCGGACAGATAAATATTATCTACTCAATTTCCTCTATAATATAATTACTGTTCCCCAGTCCGATCTTTTCCAATTCATCTATCAGGCTGTAAGGATCTTTACCCCATACTTTTTCGAACAGGTGCTTACCCTCTTTCCTGAGTTCCCTTCCTACAGGGAGCGAACCGGGCAGCAGATTTTCGGTTTTTATGACATCAAGCGAAGCTTTATCTATTGCTGCAATATCATTTGAAGCCATTATTCCTATATCCGGAACCAGTGATGCAGTTGAAAATCCCCAGCAGTCACAGAGCATAGTTATGTTAAGCAGGATATTTATATAGTAAACGCTGTCTTTATCGAAAGTCTTAAGCACCTCATCTGTGGCTATCGCCAGTCCTTTCTGAAAGTCTATAAAACTTTTACCGGTAAAAGTAAGAGCATTAGTGGGGCATACCTCCACACAGTGCTGGCAATATGTACAGTGATGGAAAAACAATTCATATTTTCCTTCATCAGTAAATTTATTTGCTTTATATCTGCATTCTTTAATACAGGTTTCGCAGTGATCGCAGAGTTCCTCGTTCCATACGATACCTCCCTCAAGAGCATGAACCTCCCTGCGTGTTTCCGAAGTAACACAGCCCATTGCGATATTTTTACATGCGCCTCCAAATCCGGCTGCCCCGTGGCCTTTTACATGAGAAAAGTCAATAAGTACTTCGGCATCATGAATGTTCCCGGCCACCTGTATCTCCTTAAGTGACTTAAAGTCAACCTTCTTTGAATAATAGTATCTGTCACCCGCACCTGCTACCGGGACAAGTTTACAGCCTACAATTTCCTCGACATAACCTCTATTCCCTGCTCCCCGGATCCCAAAATCATTATTGTTCCTGTGATAGAGATCCGTAATAAAAACATCTCCGCCTGCTTCTTTTAGTGCTTTTACCAGTATTTTCGCAAATAAAGGGTGAATGGTCGTATAACCCAGATTTGCACCCAGGTGCATTTTTAAAGCCACTGATTTCCCTTCCACCATTTCTTTAAGCGGCAGCAAAGCCAGCATCCTTTCAAATTTTGCCGGAAGTGTTGCACTTGCTTCCAGCTTTTTGAAATTAATACTTGCAAATTTAACTATGGATTTTTCCATATTTCTTCTTATCCTTTTTTAAAATATTTTTCAGGTCCCGCAAAATATATATCTGTGGCATATTTTGCATGCTCTTACTTTAACGATCTTTGCAGGCTTTTCTTGTTTTATTGGTACGCCTGGAGGGATTCGAACCCCCAACCTTCGGATTCGTAGTCCACTGCTCTATCCAGTTGAGCTACAGGCGCTTACTTTTACTAAAATTTATCTTCATAACTGCAAGAATTGCACCTGTTTTATACAAGCATAGTAAAAATAATTTCATCAATAGAACATAGCAGTTATGGCAGCTCAGGAGATCTCATTTAATTCTTTTAGCAGACTATTTATATCAATACCATAAAATTTGGAAACCTGGCCCAGTGTCAATACCTCCGCCTCATAAGCAGCCATTGCGCAACCGAGGCAGGGCAATTTATATTTTGCTATGATTTTACTTGCTTCGGGTGATTTTAACACTTCCGATAATTTTGTATTCTCCGAATATTTTTTTTCTGTAACTTTATCCATTAGTAATTTATACACCTCTTTCAATTTTAACTTTTAAAAAGTATATCCCTTTTATTTCCTTTTGTATACTCTCATTAAAAAAATGTAATGGCTTACTTTACATGACTTTAAAAAGTATGTATGAAAAGTACCGAAGTTGATTTATAATACTTTTATAATTCAATTGTAATAAAAATACTAAAAAATAAAATATAATCTTTTAGAATTTCAAAAGCCAACATCTATCATTATGAAGGGGTAAGAATGATAAGATACAGGAAAAATAAGGATTCCGAAAAAAACAATGAGACTAAAATTGATTATGAAAAAATACTGAACGGACTTTCTAACCGGTGCGACATGCTTCAAAAACTTATAGACACTATTCCAGATTATATTTACATCAAAGATAAGAAAAATAGATTTGTCATGGTAAATAGTGCCATGGCCAATTTTCACAGGAAAAAACCTGAAGATTTTATTGGAAAGACAGATTTTGATTTCGCTCCAAAAGAAATGGCAAAAGAATATTCGAGGGATGATAACTGGATTATTAAAAATAAAGAACCAATCATTGATAAGTCTGAGAAGTTAATACGTTCAGGTAAAGAATTATGGGTGTCCTGCAGTAAAATACCCTGGTATGATAGAAACGGAAAGATTATGGGAACTATGGGTATATCCAGAGATATAACCAGGAGAAAACAATCAGAAGATGACCTTTTAAGCAATGAAAAAAACCTTTTCGACTCTTTAATGAATAATATACCCGAAAGCATATTTTACAAAGATTTAAACAGCAGATTTGTCCGAATTAACAGAGCATGTGCCAAAAAACATGAGATAAAAAATCCTGAAGATGCGATCGGCAAGACAGATTTTGATTTTTTTAGCGAAGAACATGCAAAACAGGCCTACGAGGACGAGCAAAAAATAATAAGAACAGGTAAACCTATAGTTGATCTGGAAGAAAAAGAAACCTTTAAAGATAAAGAAGATAAATGGGCTTCTACAACAAAGATGCCATGGTATGATAGAAATAAAAATATCATAGGAATATTCGGCATCACGAGAGATATAACCAGCCGTAAGGTTATAGAAAATAAATTAGAAAGAGAAGTATCTTTTATGAAAGCGCTTATGGAAAGAACACCTGATTCAATTTATTTTAAAGATAGAGATAGCAGATTTGTCCTGGTAAATAAAGCATTAGCTGAAAATTTCAGTATAAAAAATCCTGAAGATGCGATCGGCAAGACAGATTTTGATTTTTTTAGTGAAGAACATGCTAAGCAGGCCTATAAAGACGAACAAAAAGTAATAAAGACAGGCAGGCCCATAATAGGATTTGAAGAAAAAGAGACTTTTAAAGATAAGCCAGATAGGTGGGTTTTTACATCAAAGCTACCCTGGTATGATAAAAATAATAACATAATAGGAATATTTGGCATAACCAGAGATATAACAGAAAAGAAAAAGTCAGAAGAAAGAATAAAATATCTCTCTTTTCATGATACGCTTACAGGACTCTATAATAGGGCATATTTCGATGAAGAGTTAAAAAGACTGGATACCGTAAGGCAGCTCCCCATAACGATAGTAATGGGAGATATAAATGGCCTCAAGATGATAAATGATGCATATGGTCATGAAAAAGGAGATCGGTTCCTGAGAAAGATAGCGGATATACTGAAAGACACTTTCAGGAAAGAAGATATTGTTTCAAGATGGGGAGGAGATGAGTTTATAGCAATACTTCCCCGCACCCGTGAAAAAGATACAAAGAGTATCATAAAGAGAATAAAAGAATTGTGCTGCGAAAGAACTACAGCCGACATTCCTTTAAGTATTGCAATAGGAATATCGTCAAAGAAATCGCCGCAGGAAGATATGAATATCGTTCTAAAAGAAGCCGAAGATAGAATGTATAAAAATAAATTATCCGAGAGCAGGTCTACAAATGAACTGGTCATATCATCTCTAAAGGAAAATCTTAAAAAAACGGAACACAATGGGGGAAAACACGGCGATAAAATGCAGCGATATGCTCTGGCAATAGGGAAAAGGCTCAATCTTTCAGATGCAAAGCTCGATGAACTAAAACTTGTCATGGACCTGCATAATATAGGAAAGCTGGCGCTCGCAGATGAGATAATATCAAAACCAGGCAGACTGACTGAAGAAGAATGGAAAATAATTAAAAAACTTCCGGAAATAGGATACCGCATCGCAGAATCATCAATGGTGCTGAAACCTATTTCAGAAGCCATACTTTCACATAACGAATGGTATAACGGCGAGGGATATCCGAGAGGAGTAAGGGGTGAGGATATTCCCATACTTTCAAGAATATCATTTGTTGTCAACTCCTATGAAGCAATGATAACGGATAGGCCCTACAGGAAAAAGATGACGGTAAAAGATGTAATAAAAGAGATAAAAAGATGTGGCGGGACCCAGTTCGATCCCAAAATAGTCAAAATTTTTTTGGAGATATTGGAAAAAAATACGCCCCGGTAAAATATACGCTTCCGGTATATTTTACACAGCATAACCCTACTAAGTGATACAGGCTCAGACAGACCTCTGGCGGAGAGGGAGGGATTTGAACCCCCGGAAGGTATAAACCTTCAACGGTTTTCAAGACCGCCGCATTCAACCGGACTCTGCCACCTCTCCGGGCAAAGACAAATTATAGCATAAATTATTTAATTATAAATTACGTTTGATACTTGTTTGAGATCAAGAGCAGTTATTGAATTACTTATCCTTCTTCCTCCTGGAAATTATTTTCATTCCGTTCATGTACGGAAGCAGTGCTTCGGGAATTCTTATATTACCATTGCAGTCCTGATAGTTTTCAAAAATTGCTATTAACGTTCTTCCTACCGCACAGGCGGTACTGTTCATGGTATGCACCAGGTCTTTCTTTTTACCATCTTTATACTTTATATTCAATCTCCTCGCCTGAAAATCGGTATCGTGGCTGCAGGAAGCCAGTTCCCTGTAGTTTTCCTGACCGGGGAGCCAGGCTTCCAGATCATATTTTTTGGCATTAGGGGTCCCTATATCACCGGTACACATATTTACGATTCTGTAGTGCAATCCCAGTCCCTTTATAATTTCTTCGAGTATGTCTCTTAACCCTTCATACTCTTCCCAGGATTTATCAGGATGAGCGAAAATAAACATCTCTATTTTGTCAAACTGATGGACCCTGAACAGCCCCCCCAGATCTTTACCATAGGACCCTGCTTCCCTTCTGAAACAGGTAGAAAAAGCAGCATATTTTAATGGTAGAGCGTCCGATTCCAGGAATTCATTACTATGATAACCGCAAAGAGGAACCTCTGAGGTCCCGATTAAGAATAAATCGTCAAGCTCGGTTTTATAATACTGAGTCTTTTCTACCGGGAAAAATCCGGTACCGTACATTGCCATTTCTTTCACCAGAAGCGGCGGCAATAATAGTGTAAAGCCCTTATCTGTCAATATATTCAAAACATACCGGACCAGTGCGAATTCTAAAAGAACTGCCTCATTCTTCAAAAAAACAAATCTCGAACCGGATATTTTTGCTGCTCTTTTTTCATCAAGTATATCCAGATTCGTTCCAAGATCGATATGGTTCTCAGGTTTAAAATCAAATTCCGGTTTCTTACCGAAATAAGACTCGACTACATTTCCACTCTCATCTTTCCCTGCAGGAGTACTAACATGAGAAAGGTTAGGGTATGCTGAAAAATGGAGTATAAATTTATTTTCGATATCATTAAGTTCAGTTTCCATCTTCTTCAGATCCTCATTTATTTCTTTCATCCGGCTGATCTCTTTATTCTTTTTCTCACCCTTAAGTCCGGGTATCGTCTTTGAAGCAATGTTTTTCTCCGATCTTAACCGGTCGATTTTTAAAATGAGATCCCTTTTCTTCCGATCCAGTTCGATACCGGAAGAAATATCTATTTTTAGTCCCCTCTTCTCAATTTCAGATTTAAAAATTTGAGGATTTTTTCTAAAAAGTTCCAGATCAATCATCGGTCTTCACCATATTTATTATTTCATATTACTTTCGATCCACTTTGGATATGAACCTAAAATCTTTACAAGATAAACACTTTTTCTGAGAGCTTCGATTGCTTCAAAAATATTCTTATCATGCAGGTGACCATCAAGATCCATTATAAATACATAATCTCCGAGATCTTTTTTTGCGGGTCTGGATTCCAGGCAGGTCAGATTAATGTCTCTCCGGGCAAATTCCCTGAGTATATTATATAAGCTCCCTGGTCTATCTTCCTTAAGAAAACATACTATTGTTGTTTTATCCTTACCTGTTCTTTGCTGTAAACTATTCCCGAGAAAAACAAATCTTGTCTTGTTATCACTATTATCTTCAATATCACTTTCTATTATCTGAAGATCATAAATTTTCGCTGCAATTTTCGTTCCTATTGCCGCTATATCATCATCTTCATTTTTTAAGATTTTAACCGCTTCAGCCGTGCTGTTAGCTGCTATTATTTCAGCACCATTCAAATTAGTCGATAAAAAATTCCTGCACTGTGCAGTTGCATGCGGATGGGAAATTACTTTCTTTATTTTATCCAGCCTCATTTTTTTCTTGCCGATAAGACTGTGTTTTACCGGGATAATTACTTCTCCTGTTATCTTCACTTCGCTCTCGAAAGTAAGAATGTCCTGGGTTATATTTACCAGACCTTCGATCGAATTCTCCAGAGGGACCAGCCCCGAATCGACTTCTCCCCTGTCGACGCTTTTTATGACCTCCACTACCGTGGGGCAGGGTACCTTCTCTATCTGGTCTATGTCTTTGACGAATTTATCCAGAGCTTCTTCGCAAAATGTTCCCGGCGGACCCAGATATGCTATTTTCTTTTTTGTACTCATGTTATATTTTTATACCCAATATCTGTGTTAATAAAAAAATATTTAAATTTGTTTCATTGATTGAAAATAATATATAACAAAACTGGCTTTGTAAATAAGGATTATTTATTGTTTAAGAAAGTTCAGAGGATTTTTGGGATTACCATCGACTAGAATTTCGAAATGGAGATGCGGCCCAGTGCTGTTTCCGGTGTCTCCCATTGCTCCTATAATATCATCTTTTTCTACTTCATCTCCAACGCTGACATCAATTCTGCTGAGATGAGCATAAACTGTCGTATATCCGAATCCGTGATAGATCATGATTTTTTTGCCGTAGCTTCCATGCCAATCTGCATAAATAACAACACCGCTGGCAGACGCATGAATATTGGTGCCAATATCATTGGCGATATCTATTCCTTTATGTCTGTATCCACCCCTCCAGGCCCCGAAAGGAGATGAAATATCTCCATAAGTGGGCCAGTGATCAGGTGTGTGGTCCATCAGGTATATGTGATCCTCCATATTTTGCTTGTCGCGGGATAAAATTTCCGACATTTCAGGCGCTTTGGTAAGAAGATCATCCAGCAGGGCATCTATATCATCCAGCTCATCTACCTGGTCGTTGATATAGTAATAAATTTCATTTGGGTCCTCTTCAAACTCGATATCGGAGCTCAAATCTGCAGTATAAACCACTACTTCTTCAGCGTACCCTCCTTTGCCGGTTATATCTCTGACTATACGGTCGAGGTTTTCTACTTCTTCTAAATAACTTTCCAGCATTTTTGTCTTTGTTTCTATTTCTTTGGTTTTTCTCTCAAGGTTGGCCAGTTCCACTTCTTTGTAATTGGCTTTATATTCAACTCTCTCCAACTCGGCTATTTTTTCGTCCAATCTCTGACGGGTAAGAAACAGATCTGAAATCAGTATTACGGCAGAGGCTAATATTATTATAAATACAACAAATAATAATCTTAACAGGTTATGCGTGATCCTTACTTTCCTTATTTTTGACCTGGCATCCGATAAAATAAGCAAAGTAAAGGATTTAAGCTTTTTTTCCTCCATAAAAAAACAATTCTAATTTCAAAATTTCAATCAGGTATAATATTATAACCGATAAATGCGATATGGAAAACCTTTATTTAAATTTATTATAAAACTATTAAAAAATAATATCAGGCATCCCGGACTAATTTTCCATCATAAATTTATAATTAAAAGTATTATTGGTTAAGAGAACTTCGTTTGGCACCGGACCTGCAGTAATTTTCACTTCACATCTTCTTCCGGGATAAGCAACAAACCCCGATATGGTTACCACCTTATTCTCCGAAGGATTTATTGATGCAATAATATATTCTTTTTCTTCGGAGATATTATCCTGAGTCATATATTCCATTACTACTTTTACATCGTTCTCTATAACGTTACCCTGATTCTCTATGGTGATCGCAATAGTAATTGTGGAGCCACCGGCCAATATCATGTAATCCCCCTGTTGATTTATTTCCCTGGGATTAAATTCTATACTGTCCTCAATGACCGCCACGCCTCTCCTCTCCTGCAGTTCGGTCACAGTTTTGATCTCTGAAATAAATACCATGACATTCTGAGTATCGGTAAGGTTTTTATCTTTAAGAATTACCGAATCGATTATAGTAAGATTTCCTATTCCCATCTTCTCCCCGGACTCTTTTAGCTTATCCTGGAAGTATATATATATTTCATCGCTCATAAACATGTGCAGGAAAGTATTTGTTATTTGAGTGGTTGATATATCAACATCGAGGTCCTGCAATGCATTGAACAAAGCGGGCCTGAAATCCTCATAAGCTTTATTTCTTATTGCAAAAACTAATTCCAGATATCCCTGAACCACTTCAAAAAATTCAGGAGGATTCAATCCTTTACTGTTTTCCAGAATTACCCTGCTTTCTTCTATTATTTCCAGGAGTTCACTGTCCAGATCTTCACGTGATAATTCTCTGGCTCTATCCATCGTATTAAAGAACTTAACAGAGACTCTGTTTGATTGCTGGACCAGGACGGAAACGGAGTTCACATAATCGGAAATAGTAAGTCTTTCCTCGTCGGTCAGTTCTTTTCTGCCGCTCTCACAGCTCCACAAGCCGGAAAGCCAGCTTACAATCACAACAGCAATTATAACCATTATTATTAAAGTTATGATTGTTTCTCTTTTGCCTCTTCTCTCCAAAGTGTCCTTCCCGGTCGATAAAAATACAGATTTTTATTTGCTTATAAGATTAAATCACATTATACAAATGAATATCGGAAAACTCAATTTATACACTGAATTTAAACAGGGCAACATCTCCATCTTGCATTATATAATCTTTTCCTTCCCGTCGGACCAGACCTTTTTCTTTCGCGGCCGTATATGAACCAGTATTTACAAGAGTATCGTAATCAATAACCTCCACACAGATAAAACCTTTTTTAAAATCGGTGTGAATCTTTCCCGCCGCATCTGGCGCCCTTGTCCCTTCCTTTATGGTCCATGCCCTGACCTCGGGGAGTTTTATTGTCAAAAAACTTATAAGTCCAAGCAGCCTGTAACAGGCTTTTATCAATCTATCCATGCCGGATAGAGGAATACCGAGTTCTTTCATGAACGATTCTCTTTCGCCGGGATTAAGACGTATTATTTCTTCCTCGATTCTGGCACTTACTATTATCACTTCCGATTTTTCTTTTAATGCATACTGCAGAAGTTCCTTTATAACAGCTGCGCCTTCCATTTTCTTTCCCAGCTCTGTTTCGTCTACATTCGCTGTATAAATAACCGGCTTCCCAGAAAGCAAAAAAAGTTCATCTGTGATTGCCTTTTCTCCGTTACTCAATTCCATATTCTTCAGGGGAACTCCCTTTTCCAGTTCCTCTTTTACCCTTGCCAGCAATTTATTTTCGATTATGTATTTTTTCTCGCCGGTTTTTACCATCCTTTGCGTTTTTTCGATTCTTTTTTCGATTGTTTCGATATCTGCGAGGATCAGTTCGAGGTTTACTATCCCGACATCTCTTACAGGATTTATATCAGGATATATGTGCGATATATTTTCATCTTTAAAACATCTTACAACATGGACTATGGCATCCACCTCGCGGATGTGAGACAGGAATTTATTTCCCAGACCCTCGCCGTGACTTGCACCTTTTACCAGTCCGGCAATATCGACAAACTCGATAGTAGTGGGAATGACTTTCTCCGGTTTAACCATTTTTGCCAGTGCCTCCAGTCTGCTGTCCGGAACAGGCACTGTGGCAAGATTGGGTTCTACTGTGCAAAAGGGATAATTTGAAGCTTCGGCGCAGGCAGCAGTTATAGCATTGAACAGCGTGCTTTTACCTACATTGGGCAGACCTATTAATCCCAGTTTAATAATTAAACTCCTGCTTTAATTTTCTTATATCCATTTCCAATTCTTAAAATAATTCGTCCGATCTTAGATCTATTTTATAATTATTTGCTCAATCCTTTAATCTTTTTTCAGCAGTCCTTTAATTTCCTTCAATTCTTCCAGCATACCATCAAGAACAGAGGTCTTTCCTGCCAATATAGTTCCTTCCTGTGATTTTACCGCGCCGACTGCAAGGTAAGTAGAATCCCTGACCTTTCTTATAATTATATCCCTTAATAAGATTTTTAAAACTCTATATAAACTCCGTATTTTTATAATTATTCTTTTTCAAGCAGTACTTTGAGGTTTCTTGACATTACGCCGGTATAATCCTCCAGGTCCAGAAGGTTTATTTTCCCAATAATTGAAGATGGCAGTTTTTCAACCGGTGGATTTTGAAGTAGAATTTCAGTCTCTTCCGCAGTAAATTCTCCGGCATCTTCAATACGGCCAATAAAGGTTTTATTATATGGACACACAATCTGGCATTTCATGCAACCGACAAGACAATTGTGCGACTCAGATTTAATCCATGCCGGGAAGTTTCCAGGTTCTTCGTTAAAAAAAGTCAGACATCTCTCCGCGTGAATCAAGAATCGCCCGGTACTAATCGCGCCGGTTGGACAGTTCTTTAAACAGACTCTGCAATCCTGACAATTTTCTAATTCCTTTTTTTCATACCAGTTACCATAATCACAATCAATATTTGAGAAAAAAGAAGTTAGATGAAAAAAACTGCCAAAATCCTTCGCATAGGAAATATTATTCTTTCCATAACAGCTCAAACCGCTATGAGCTGCAATTAACTTTTCCGGCAGCCGGGCAGGTAAAACCATATATCCCGTACCTGACAAATAACAGTCAAGAATTGCCTTGATTTTTTGATTTAATTTCCTCTGACCAATATAGACAGGCGGAATTATAACCGGAAAGCGTTTGTTTCCAATATTAAAATATATTCTGTTTTGGGGCCTGGGGGCAGCAATAATTATTACAGATTTCGGTTCAAAGGAACCTTCTTCGATGTTATATGCAAAGCTGCTAAGGTATAATTTATATATGGCCCCATCAATATATTTGTCTTCATAGAAACTCTTGATTTCATCTTCCAGCTCCCTCAATCTGCTAAAAGAGATAATTCCAGCTCTGTAATTATATTTCCTTAAGAAATTATTTAAATTCTCGATCAATTAAATGGCCTTTTATTATTAAAATCTAATAAATGTTAAATGCCCTTATTCGAGAACACTATTGAAAATGGTGGAGATGAGCGGAGTTGAACCGCCGACCTCTTGTCTGCCAGACAAGCGTTCTCCCACTGAACTACATCCCCATTATAATGGACTCTCTCGCTTCGCTCAGTCTGTCCCTTCAAGTCCCTAAAACATGAATTTCTGGCATGTTTTCATTAACTAACTTCACTGTTTTAACCATACTTAATAAACTTACTGGTGGGCGAAGGGGGACTTGAACCCCCATGTCCTTGCGAACACTAAGTCCTGAACCTAGCGCGTCTGCCAATTCCGCCATTCGCCCCGGACCTGCCTAATTTCGGTTTTTATGCCACTGATGAGATTTTATTTTAACTTTTTTATTTTCAAATTCAATAGTATTTAAAATTATTATTTGTATTGATATTCTTCTTTCAAAAGCTACTTAGCAAGTATTGCTGTACTTGTATCACCAATAAAACTTACTCACCCTTTTATATCATACTCTGCCATTTTTAGTGCTATTAACTGTTCATCATCTTCTATAACATTACTATATAGCTTATCTATTACCATGCAACTATTATTAGTCCACATTTTATTTAAACATTTAGTTCTTCGTCGTACTTATTTATAGATAACAATTCATCATTAAATATCTGCTTATTATTTTATAAGAGTTAAGTCTTTCCTTGAGATATTTCCACTTCTTAGTGGCTTTCTATTTTTATCTTTTAATAGACCTATCAAAACCTTAACTCTGCGTAAATTTTTAATACCCTGATACATAGGAAATGCCGCAGCACCAAGAAATATTATAAAAAATATTACAATAATAAGATTTTCACTTTTATAATTTTCTATCATACCTTTTATTGTAAAGTACTCAACCATTGCAAATCCTACTATAAACATAACTCCAATAGCAACTGAAAAAATTCCTACGAATATTTTTAAGCATCCTTCGTTAGAAATTTCTTTCCTCCTGATATTATCCTCAATAACAAGCATTTCCGCATATGTAAAATGATATCCGCAATAAGGACAATCCCACCCCTCCAAAAATGTCGATTTTGAACAACTCGGACAATTTTTTACTGCAATCGGGATACTACTTAAATATGATTGTATAGCTCTTGCCGGGACATCAAGATAATAATTCGCTGACATTGTACCTGGCAGAAACTTATTACTAAAAATTTTACTAATAACTCCTGTAGATATGTCGTTAATGGTTACACTAACTATTGT
>JAQUOE010000021.1 GCA_028717265.1 Actinomycetota bacterium | reverse complement strand
GAAATTGCTTCGTGCAGGAAGGAGTTTATGTTAGATATTTTTGCTCTGATTATCCTGAAAGTTATTCTGACCTTTGACCTGAATATAAATGTGGCAATGGCCAGCAAAATAAGCACCGAAAAAGTGATAAGTGACAATTTCCAGTTCAGGGAAAGCATCATGGCCATGATACCAAGTATCATGAACACATCTCCGAACAGGGTCACCGTACCGGAAGACAGCATCTCATTTAAGGTCTGAACGTCAGTTGTTACCCTGGTCATGATTCTGCCGGTTGGATTTTTATCAAAGAACGACATGGACATCTTATTTATATGTGAAAAAATACTCATTCTCATATCATACATTATTTTCTGCCCCATATATTCGGTAAAATATACCTGGAAGTACCGAATTATGAATTCAAATAGGATCACCAGTCCATAAAGGATAACTATATAGACAAGGCCATCAAACTTTCCGGGTGTGATATAACGGTCGATAGCTATTTTTACCAGGTATGGTCCCAGTATTTCCAGTCCCGCAGTAAGTAAAAGTAAAAAGATGGTAAGTCCCAGTAAAAGACGGTATGGCTTGATATATCCAAAAAGCTTAAAAACAATCTTTTTGTCTATTTGTTTTTCTAATAAATCTTTTTCGTAAAATCCTTCGGTCATATTTTCCTCTGTCTTCTTAAACTTCTTCTTTGAGTTCTTCCGATAATTGCTGCTTGTGGTATAAACTCTGATAAATTCCGCTTTTTTTCAGCAACTCACTATGTTTGCCCATCGCATTTATTTTTCCTTCATCTATTACTATTATTAAATCAGAATGTTTTATTGTGGAAATGCGGTGGGAGATAACTATAGCAGTGATACCGGTAATATTTTCCTTCAGGTCCTCAAGTATCAACTCTTCGGTATTTGTGTCAACATTTGAGAATGAATCGTCAAAGATTAAAATCCCCGGGTGTGAAAGCAGTGCTCTGGTAATTGCCAGTCTTTGTTTCTGTCCTCCGGAGAGGGTAACACCCCGCTCTCCGATTAAGGTCTCATATTTTTTTGGGAATCGAATGACATCTTCATGAAGATGGGATATTTTAGATACCGCCATGATTTCACGCATGGTTCCGATCTCGCTAAAATTTGACAGGTATTCTTCTTTTCCGAATAAGATGTTTTCCTTTATCGATCTGGAAAAAAGAAAAGGTTCCTGAGAAACATATCCGATGTTTGACCGGAGGACTTCCGGGGAATATGATTTTATATCATGCCCATCTATGAGGATCTTACCTTTCTGCGGATCATAGAGGCGCGGAATAAGATTTGCGATGGTTGATTTTCCTGAACCCGTAAATCCCACTATCCCTACCTGTATCCCTTCTTTGATGTCGAAACTTATATCTTTCAGTACCCATTTGTTTTTATTATCCACCGTTAAAGTATCTTTAAAATCGATGAAATTTGCTTTTATTAATCTTTCGGTATTTTTGTTAAGTTCATATCTGAAAAATATATGATTAAAGCTGATATTGCCTTTTAAGGTTTTTACTGGAGACTGTTTTTTCGGACCGGTGATTTCCGGTTTTATCCTGAATATATTATTGATCCTGCCCATAGAAACAGAACCCCGCTGGACCAGGTTTATTACCCATCCTATAGATATAAGGGGCCAGGTAATAGAACCAATATAGGCGGAAAATTGAACGAATTGGCCCATGGTAAGCGTTCCGTTTATAACCTGTCTTCCACCTACGAGCAGCACGACAAGCGTTCCGATTCCTCCTATGAAGATCATTGACGGCCAGAATGCTCCTCTTACTCTGGCAAGCGATAAATTTCTATTTAAATATTCCATATTCAACCCGGAAAATGTGTTTTTTTCATTTTCTTCCTGAGTAAATGATTTTATGACTTTTATTCCTGTAATACTTTCCTGTGTTCTTGCCGAAAGAACCGCATATTGTTCCTGAGATTTTTTAAACCTCTGATGGAGCATATTACCCAGTTTATATACAAGCAAAGGAAGTACGGGGAATGCAACCAGTGAATAAAGCGATAATCTTACATTTATGAGAAACATAACGGTTAAGGTAGTTATAAAAACGAAAATAGTATTAAAAAGATTTAAGAGTCCCGGTCCGAGGAAATTCCTGACCGCTTCAAGGTCATTGGTCATAAGTGCCATAATGCTTCCTGTCCTTGTATTGGTAAAGAATGAAGAATCGAGTTCTTGAAGATGTGAAAAGAAGTCCGTTCTGATACTATATTCAATTTCTCTGGATGTCCCTATAAGTATTTTTCTCATATAAAATCTGAATATTCCCTGAACTGCCGCTACTCCGATAAGAAGCATGCTGTATCTTAGAAGATCGGCACTTTCGGGAAAGTTTTTTATGCTGTCTATTGCAATCTTCAATATCCAGGGGATAAGAAGTCCAAGGGCATCAGTGAAAAAAATAAATAATATGCTGACCGTAAGGCGGGATCTGTATTTTTTAAAATATTTTAAGAGTGTTTTTAATTCCCTGATTAAGAGCTCCTTATATAAATATTTTATGTAAATTAATGATTATATTAAAATAAATAAGGTAAGTAAATTTCCGGGGAACTTGTTATGTGATAACTATTAATTATACTTAAAAGTAAAATTATTTTTACTTTTAAGTATGAAAACATTTTATTAAATATTAAAAATTTTTTATAATATAGTTGACAATAACATTACTATCTAATAGAATTGTTTTAAATAAAAAGGTGGTGTGAATTGTTTAACGAATATGATAAAAGTTATCCCATAGAGCTTGTAGCTGATTTTTTGGGGGTAAACAGCAGGACATTATACTATTATGAAAAGTTTAATCTGGTGCAGCCCTTAAGAAGGGGAAGGAAGAGATATTATTCGAAAGCGGATATCAGGTGGCTGGAATATATAAGAGAATTAATGTATGACGAGGGAATGAATTTAAGATCGATAATTATCCTGATAAGAAGAAGAGATAATATAATTCTGGGAAAATGTCCCGAAGATGTAGTCGATCGTTTTAAGAATTACTTAATGCATATTGTTAAAGACGAGTAAATAATATTGTAAATAATACTTATAGCATCAATACTATAAGCTTTATTTTTCTTTAAGAAAATTAATTTAGAAAGGATGAATATAAAATGGCAAAGGCAGTAGGAATTGATCTGGGAACAACTAATTCATGTATAGCGGTCATGGAAGGCGGTAAGCCAACGGTTATAACGAACAGTGAAGGCGGTAGAACTACGCCTTCAGTTGTTGGTATTACAAAAAAGGGAGAAAGGCTGGTGGGACAGTTAGCTAAAAGACAGGCAGCCTTAAATCCTGAAAATACTGTCTATTCTATCAAAAGATTCATTGGTAGAAAGTATGATGAGGTAGAAAGTGAAAGAAAGATAGTATCATATGAGGTAAAGAAGGGCAGAAACAATCTGGCGGAAGTAGAAGTTGGAGGTAAGGATTATACACCGGAAGAGATATCCGCTATGATACTGCAGAAATTAAAAGCAGATGCAGAAAGTTATCTGGGGGCCGGCATCACTGATGCAGTTATTACCGTTCCAGCATATTTTAACGATGCCCAGAGGCAGGCAACCATAAATGCCGGAAAAATTGCCGGGCTCAATGTTTTAAGGATAATAAATGAGCCGACGGCTGCTTCACTGGCGTATGGACTTGATAAAAAGAAAGAGGAGAAGATTCTGGTATTCGACCTTGGTGGAGGAACATTCGACGTATCGATACTCGAAGTGGGCGAAGGAGTATT
Source organism: Actinomycetota bacterium (assembly GCA_028717265.1). GTDB lineage: Bacteria > Actinomycetota > Humimicrobiia > Humimicrobiales > Humimicrobiaceae > Hydromicrobium. Next base: position 24,669 of record JAQUOE010000021.1, on the reverse strand, counting down.
TGAAGTAAAAGCCAGCCACGGCGATATGCACCTCGGCGGAGACGATTACGATGACAGGATAATGAATTATGTTGCAGATGAATTTAAAAAAGAAAATGGAATTGATTTAAGAAAAGACAGACAGGCACTGCAAAGGTTGATAGAAGCATCGGAAAAAGCAAAGGTGGAATTATCTTCGGTAATGGAGACGAATATAAATCTTCCGTTTATTACAGCAGATGCTAATGGGCCCAAACATCTTGAAGTAAAGATAACCAGGGCGAAATTCGAGCAGCTGACGGCAGATCTAACCGATAGGTGTAAGATGCCTCTGGAAAAAGCTTTAAAAGAATCCGGTCTTAAGAGTGCTGATTTAGATGAAGTAATACTTGTTGGCGGGGCAACAAGAATGCCGGTTATACAGGAACTCGTAAAGAATTATACAGGTAAAGAACCCAACAAGAGTGTAAATCCCGATGAAGTAGTTGCAGTAGGAGCAGCTATACAGGCAGGGGTATTAAAAGGTGATGTAAGAGATGTGGTTCTTCTCGATGTGACCCCTCTTTCTCTTGGTATCGAGACCCTTGGCAGCATCATGACCAGATTAATAGAAAAAAATACTACTATCCCTACCAGGAAGAGTGAGATATTTACCACTGCGGCCGATAACCAGACCAGTGTGGATATCCATGTTCTGCAGGGAGAAAGAGATATGGCAGGAGACAATAAAACTATCGGAAGGTTCAGACTGGACGGAATTCCGCCTGCACCAAGAGGAATTCCGCAGATTGAAGTGACATTTGATATCAATGCCAACGGTATCGTGGATGTTACGGCAAAAGATACTGCTACGGGTAAGGAACAGAAAATAACAATTACGGCAACTTCACATCTGTCAGATGATGAAATAAATAGAATGGTCAATGAGGCAAAGGAACATGCAGAAGAAGATAAGAAAAAACGTGAAGCGGTAGATACAAAGAATAATGCCGATACCCTGATTTATTCCACGGAAAAGCTAATGAAGGATGTGGGCGGTAAGGTTCCGGAGGATATGAAGAAAAGGATAGAAGATCAGGTCAAAGTATTAAGAAAAAGCATGGAATCAGAGAATGTCGAAGAAATAAAGAGGGAGACAGAGAAACTGCAGAATCTTCAGAACGAATTGTCCCAGAAGCTTTATGCGCAGGCCGGTACGGGCTCAGGCCCGGGACCGGGGGGTCCGGGAACAGGGACGACCGAAGGTCAGCAAACAGGCGGTAAGAAAGAAGGAAATGGAGAAGAAGAGGTAATCGACGCCGAGTTTGAAGCCAAAGATGATGAAAGTAAATAAGAGAAAAAACTGAATTTATTTTAAAGGAGGTGTATTTCAATGCCAATAGTAAGATGGGATCCGTTTAATGACATGGTTCAGCTACGTGATGAGATAGGTAGATGGTTTGAAGGTACCGTTGAAAGAGGGAAAGGCAGAAAATCTGCAGGCTGGGCTCCGGATGTGGATATCAAGGAAACTGATAAAGAGATTCAGATAAAAGCAGATTTACCCGGTATGAAGCTGGAAGATATCGATGTATCCGTAGACGGAGATCAGCTGGTAATTAAAGGAGAGAGAAAAGCAGAAAAAGAGGAGAAAGAAAAGGATTATATCCGGGTAGAAAGAAGCTATGGATCTTTCTATAGGTCTTTCAGTATCGGAGCTCCGGTAAAGGCAGATGAAATTAAAGCTTCTTATAGGAACGGTGTACTGGAAATAAATCTACCTAAAGCCGAAGTTAAGAAACCAAAGAAAATACAGATAGATACTAAATAACGATGTTAATCAGCAGTTTCCAGGAAAATATATATCTGGTACCTGCCCATAGCTATTTTTAATGGTTATGGGCAGGTGTGTTTAAAAAAGATTCAAAGGTGAATATAGATGGTTGAATATAAGGATTATTACAAAGTACTCGGTGTAAATAAGAGTTCATCGCAGGATGAGATAAAAAAGGCTTACCGGAAACTGGCGCGGAAGTATCATCCTGATGCAAATCTAAATGATCCAAAAGCCGAAGAGAAGTTCAAAGAAATAGGAGAAGCATACGAGGTTTTAAAGGATCCTCAGAAAAGGTCAAGGTATGATCAGCTGGGTGCGAACTGGAAGCAGTATGCGGGTGCCGGTCCCGGCTGGCCCGGCGGCGGCGGAAGGACTTATACGTATGATTCCGGAGGGAAAGGTTTTAATTTTGAGGATCTGGGGAGCGGCTTTTCGGATTTCTTTGAAATGTTTTTTGGAAGGGGAGCAAGTGACAGGTCTTCCGGCTTCGGTTCCGATTTTAGTTCGCAGTTCGGCAGGGGAACACGGACAACCGCGATGCAAAAAGGCCATGACATGCAGTCCAGCCTCAGCATTACCCTGAGGGAGGCTTACTCCGGCACGCAGAGGTCGTTTAAACTGCAAAAGAATGGAAGAGTAAGGACCATTAATGTAAAAATACCCGGAGGTATCAGGGATGGCGGTAAGATAAGGGTAGCAGGAGAAGGTGGAGTCAGCCAAACAGGCGGAAAGACAGGCGATTTATACCTGATAGTGAATATTACCCCGGATAATTTTTTTACCCGGAAGGAAGACGATCTTTATTGTGAAGTGCCAGTTACCATAAAGGAAGCCTTTTATGGATCAAAGATCGATATCCCGACTTTTAATGGAAAAGTGATGGTAAAGGTTCCGCCAAAAACACAGGGCGGTAAAACATTGAGGCTTAAGGGAAAAGGAATGCCGAAACTAAAAAGCAGCGGATCCGGGGATCTATACGCGAAGATCAAACTTGTTTTACCTGAAAAATTAACCAGTGAACAGAAAAAGTATTTTGACAAGTTTGCAAGCAGTTATGATGAAAATCCGAGAAAAAATATTGTTGTATAAGTTATAAGATAATGATTATGAAGTTAATTATTTTATGGGAGTGATTTAATAATATGCAAATAGATAAATTTACAATCAGAGCACAGGAACTATTATCCGCGGCCCAGAGGATTGCATCCGAGAATGGCCAGCAGGCAATAGAGGACATACACCTGATGTCAGCCATGCTCGAGCAGAAGGAAGGCATAATTCTTCCTGTATTGAAAAAATTAGAACTTAACCTTGATGATTTTTCAAATAAAATAAATGATGCGATTAAGAAACAGCCCAAAGTAGCAGGGCAAACGGCACAGTTATACCTTAGCCCGGAACTAAACAACATTTTAAATAATGCCTTTAGTGAGGCCGAGGAGCTTAAAGATGAATATGTTTCCTCCGAGCATATTTTAATATCACTCGCACAGAGCAGCGGGAAAGTAGGACGGCTTTTAAAAGAATACGGGATCACCAAAGACAGGATTTACAGGATCCTCGTAAGCATAAGGGGCAGCCAGAGAATAACGGACCAGAATCCGGAGGATAAATATCAGGCACTCAAGAGATTCGGTAAAGATATCACCGAACTGGCAAGAAAAGGAAAACTGGATCCCGTAATAGGAAGAGATGATGAAATAAGAAGGGTGGTGCAGGTGCTTTCCAGAAGAACTAAAAATAATCCGGTTCTTATAGGCGACCCGGGAGTAGGCAAGACCGCCATTGTCGAGGGTCTGGCAAACCGGATAGTGTCCGGAGACATTCCCGAAAGTCTTAAAAATAAAAAGGTGATAGCTCTTGATATGGGTTCCCTTATAGCCGGGTCCAAATACAGAGGCGAGTTTGAGGATAGGCTGAAAGCAGTACTTAAAGAAGTATCGAAGGCTGAAGGTAATATAATATTATTTCTGGACGAGCTGCACACCGTGGTTGGAGCGGGAGCGGCGGAGGGTGCCGTAGATGCATCGAATATGTTGAAGCCGATGCTTGCACGCGGAGAACTTCATGCCATAGGGGCGACAACCATAGATGAATACAGGAAGTATATCGAAAAGGACGCAGCACTGGAAAGAAGATTTCAGCCCATTCAGATAAATGAGCCGTCAGTAGAAGATACTATCTCCATACTGAGGGGATTGAGAGAAAAATATGAAGTACACCATGGTGTACGGATAAAAGATGCCGCACTTATAGCGGCAGCTGTCCTTTCGGATAGATATATTGCCGACCGGTTTCTTCCCGATAAAGCCATAGACCTTATCGATGAAGCTGCTTCAAGATTGAGGATCGAAATAGACAGCATGCCCACGGAGATCGATGAAGTGGAAAGAAAGATAAAACAATTTGAAATCGAGATACAGGCACTAAAAAAAGAAAAAGACAAAGCCTCTTCAGCCAGGATGGAGAAGATCAAAAAGGAGCTTTCCAATCTTAAAGAAAAGAGCAATTCCATGAAAGCTCACTGGATGCAGGAAAAGGAAATCATAGGAAGCATAAGGACCCTTAAGGGAGAAATTGAAAGGACGAGAATAGAATCAGAGCATGCCGAAAGAGACGCGGATCTGCAGAAAGCCGCAGAGCTTAAATATGGGAAACTTCTGGAACTTCAGAAAAAGTTAGATGAAGAGAATAAAAAACTGGAGAAGCTGCAGAAGGACAGAAAAATGTTAAAAGAAGAAGTGGATGAAGAGGATATTGCCGAAACTGTTTCCAAATGGACGGGTATACCGGTTACGAGACTTATGGAGGCTGAACTTGAAAAGCTTGTTAATATGGAAGAAAGATTAAAACAGAGAGTTGTGGGACAGGATGAAGCAATATCCGTGGTCTCCAATGCCATAAGGAGAGCCAGAGCCGGACTTCAGGATCCAAACCGTCCAATCGGTTCATTCATTTTCCTCGGACCGACCGGAGTAGGTAAAACTGAGCTTTCGAAAGCTCTTGCCCAGTATCTGTTTGATGATGAGAGGGCCATGATAAGAATAGATATGTCCGAATATATGGAAAAGCACACTGTATCAAGACTTATTGGTGCACCTCCCGGATATGTCGGTTATGAAGAAGGAGGATATCTTACAGAAGCAGTCAGGAGAAAACCATATTCTGTAATCCTTCTTGATGAAATAGAGAAAGCGCACAATGATGTATTTAATATATTGCTTCAGATCCTGGATGACGGCAGGCTTACAGACGGTCACGGAAGGACGGTCGATTTCAAAAATACGGTAATCATCATGACTTCAAATATCGGAAGCCAGTGGATCACCGAACTGGGGGACAAAGATGAAGAGGAAATGAAGAGAAGAATTACGGAAGCAATGAAGGCGAGCTTCAAACCGGAGTTTTTAAATAGAGTAGATGATATTGTAATCTTTCACCGTCTGGGATTGGATGAGATAACGAAAATCGTTGAGATCCAGATCAATAATTTAAAAGAAACTTTGAAAGGGAAGAAACTAAGTCTGGATATAACAGATAAAGCCAAAAAACTTCTGGCAAAGGAAGGATTCGATCCTGTTTATGGTGCAAGACCTTTAAAAAGGGTTATACAGAATGAAGTCCAGAATAAACTTGCCATGAAACTTTTGAATGGAGAGATAAAGGAAGGAGATAAAGTAACCGTGGAAGTAACCGGTCCGGAAGGAAGGCTGTTGGATATTAAGGTCAGGAAATAATAGGACTTTCAATACTGAGTCTTACATTTTTAAATTCATCTAGTTATGAATAACCACTAACCAGGAAACTCTGAGTACTCAAAATTTATCTTGAAACAGAAAGATTTTGACATTAGCTACTCTTAAAAATATAGTTGTTGAAAAAAGACCAATCTCTATTCTGCTAGTTTCCATGTTAGGGATTTCATTTCTAGCATCTCTTATGTCCGCCTCTGTGTTTAATAAAGGTAGCCTTGCAATAATTACTTATTTTCCAATCTTTATCATTATTACTTTTGTACTTATCTTTGTTAACCTTGGGAAAAATAAAACTAGAACTAATGGCTTTATAATAGCAACTTGTTCAATGATAGTGATCTTAGCAATTTCTTCATATTCATATTATTATGGTTTGTCTAATAAGGGAACTACAAATTCTACTGGGAAACCAGGCAATTGGGGAAATTCAAGGTGTAGAAGGAGATAATGTTACTGAAACATCAAATGAAGAGCCTAAAAATGGTGAGAGTTAAAAAGCAAGGAAGGAAAAAACTAATAATGAAATTGCTAAAGCTATAGCTCTAACTGGAAGAGGTAATCAATCTTAATGTCTTTATTAATCTTTGTATTTCTTTACAAATTCCAAAAATTCTTTAGGAGTCATGATAGTTATTGGAAGGTCTGCTTTCCTTATGGCCTCTGTTTGAAAATGCTTTCGGTCCAGGGTAATAAAAAAAGCAGCTCTCCCTTCCAGGGCACCCGCAAGTACGTGACGATCCTTAAAAGCAATAATATCATTATACTGGCTTAGTCTTTTTTCAGATGTTGGCTTAATAATCTCTGGATCAAGATTCGCTATTTCCTTATAGAAGCGCAGAAGAGCTTCGGAAGACAGCTTTTTTCTAATGTTTTTTTGAGCTTCTAAAAGAATTCTGCGGCTTGTAACCGCAGAAAATTTGATTCCTTTGCAAACTTCCAAAATTATAGAAGAACCGCCACTTTCGGACCCTGTGGCGGCAATAAAAACGGAGGCATCTAGAAAAACTTTTTTCTTCCCGGCCATATTACAGTTTCCTCTCGGAAAGAAGCCTTTTTACGGTTTTTGCCGTATCTTTGTCTATCTTATCATCCCGAAGAAATTGAGAAATTTCCTTATCGGTATATTCCCTCAACTCTTCCTCGTTAAATTCCCGGACCACAGCAGGTGTAATCTCTATTTTATTTCCTCTTAGAGAAAGATTTAGAATAGTGTTGGATCCTATTCCAAGCTTCCTGCGAAACTCTATAGGAATAGTGATCTGTCCTCTGGATAATGGTTTAACGATTTTGGTCATAAGTTTTTCCTGCTCAGACAATCTTAGCACCTCCTCATTTCATATATTCAGTAATACATATTTATTGTAATACGGAAATACTGTTTGTCAATAAATAATTTTAACTTTTGTTGTATATCTTTTTTGATTCTTATTTCTTATTTGAAGGCAAATGCAATTTTTTAACGTCTTTTAGATTATTAAGAGTACAAAAGAAATAGTCAGGTCAGGAATTTAGTTTCTTTGGATTTTCATCTAAGTCATCTATGAAATTGGACCCGGAGAGATTGTCATCTTCTGTACCGAACAAATCATCGGCTTCATCGGCCAGTTCCAGAAACTCTTTTTTCAGTGCTTCATTTATATTATTGATAATTTTTTTATAGTTTATCGGATTGGCAAAATCCTTGAATTCTTCCAATATGTTTTCTGCGATAGGATTGATCGGTTCACCGATAAATATGTGTATCTTCCTGTATGCATTGATTACCAGCGAGAATATTCCACGGGTTATTCTATTGTTTGATATCCATCTTTTACTTTCAGTACCCCTGTTTGTATTATGCATATAAACAGGAATTATCGGGAGTCTGGTTTTATAACTGAGATAAGCGGCACCCTTTCGGAACTCTTTGAAACCATTCTTCTTATTGAGCATTCCTTCCGGGAATATACCGAGAAATACATTCTTTTTTTTTGCAATATTAAAAAGTTCCTTAAAGCTTTTTGCATTTTTAAAGGAATTGTCTTTATTGAATACAGGAATGCAATTTGCAAATTTTCTCATAAAAAAACTTGTGAGCCAGTTTCCAAAATTCTCACTTTCCGCAATGAAACATATTTTTCTTTTAATTGCGGCAAGCAGTATTATAGGGTCGGCATCGGCAGTATGATTTATGGCAAGTATTACTGATTTGTTCCCGGGAAGTCTTTTAAAATTGAAAATCCTGGTTCTTGTGAAAAGTTTATAAAAATTTATAAAAAGTACCCTCGGAATACCATAGAAAAAATCGGATATTTTTTTTATAAAATTTCCAAACATTTTCTTATTTTAAATATCAAAAACAATTATTGCCCGATATAATTTACAGATATCTACTACAGTAAGGATTATAAAGGTTAACCATAAAAAATTCTACCAGAGCACTTCCCTTACTGCCCGATATCCAGAAAAATATTTTTGATATTCTGATAATGTGTACCTTTCCAGTAATATTTATCGCACTTTTTACAGTAAAGAAAGCCCTGTTGCGTTTTGAATACATAGGGAGGTATTTTATTTTTAATATCTTCCTTCTTTACCCTTACGAGTATTTGATTGCATTCGACACATCTTACAAGGTTGGGTTTAAGAGAAATTTTAAGATCGGATTTGATCTGCCCCAGTTGATTTTTTAATTTTTCATTCTTGATATACAGGTTTTTTAAGGTTCCATTTTTGAATTCTTTCCTGGCAAGCATTAAAGAATCCCTGGTAAGGACCATCCTGCCTGTATCAATGGCTATTTTTATTATTTCATCATCGCTTGCAGTGTTTATATAAAGAACATCGTGGCCTGCCATACGCAGATATTTAGCAAGTTTTCCCACCATTATGTCGGCTATAAATCTCATGTATCAGTTAATAGTTATTTCCTCTATTTCTTTGGATTTACTAAATTCTTTGATTATTTCAGTAGAGAATCCAGGATCTTTGTTCTGAAGATTTATTGTAAAAATTTTTTTATTGTTTTCATTATCCGGTTTATATTCTTGTCAGATGTTATTTTATCATATTTTTAAAAGGTAATGTTAATCATCGGGGCTGAAGAATGATTCCGGGATTATCGATTTATTGTAATCGGACATTTTATGTTGATAGAAGTTTTTAATTTAAGTAATATATAATACTGATAAAGGGATTCTTAAAATCTATATTTATTTTTTCAAGATACAATTTAATTACCGGTATTAAAAATAAAAGGAGGGGAACCAGAATGTTTAGATCTTCGATAAAATTATTTAAAGTCTTTGGAATAGAAATAAGGCTGGACTACAGCTGGTTTATCATATTTGCATTGTTTGCCTACTATTTTGGCTTTATTTATTTCCCTTCAGTTTTTTCGGGATTAAATAAAGGTCTTCTGGCGCTGATCACTATCGTGACTGTAATTTTTGTTTTTATTTCTTTATTGATACATGAAATGAGTCATTCCCTTGTTGCCAGAAACAGGGGTACAAACGTAGAAAGAATAACTCTGTATATGTTCGGAGGGATGTCCCAGATAGAAAAGGAACCGGAAACTCCTTTTAACGAATTTATTATGGCCATTGCGGGTCCTGCTGCTAGCTTTGTACTCGCCGCAATATTTGGGATCATATGGTTCTTTTCCAGAAATATTGCACTTATAAGTGAACCGGTCAAGTATCTGGCTATTATAAATGTAGTGCTGGGAGTTTTTAATATGCTTCCCGGTTATCCCCTGGATGGAGGAAGGGTATTGCGATCTATAGTATGGAAGACAACCGGAAGTCTTGAACGTGCCACTTTTGCAGCTTCTACGATGGGACGGATAATAGGATTCTTAATTATAACGGCAGGTATATTCTTTATATTTACCGGTAATTTTTTCAATGGAATATGGTTCGTTTTTATTGGCTGGTTTTTACAATCTTCCGCTCAGACGGGTTATCGCCAGCTTATTTTTGAGTCATCCATAAAGGGAATCAGAGTAAAAGATGTGATGAATGAAAATATTGTGGATGTTACAAAAGATACGACATTACACGATCTGGTATATGATTATTTCATGAAGTATAGATTTGGAAGATTTCCTGTCATAGAAAACAGGGAAACAAAGAAGCTGATAGGCGTCATTTCTTTGCATGAGGTAAAAGGTATTCCGAAAGAAGAATGGGCGGATGTAAAAGTGGGAGATATAGTCAAACGAATTTCGGAGAATTCCAGGGTAGATGCCGCAATGGAAATATCCGATGCAATTAAAAAGATGGGAAAAAACGATCTGGGTCACCTGGTAGTCATGTCCGGTAGCAAGCTTAAGGGTATAATCACAAAAAGCGATGTGATGCGTTTTATAAAAATCCGTTCGGAACTTCACTAATATTTTTCAATATTGGATTTTAAATAAGATTTATTAAAATCAGTTGTCTATATTATTAATAATTATATATCTGATAAAGATATCCTTTTTTATCAGGAGGCATATTAAGAATAACAGTCCGACAAGTTTATGGAAGGCAGAACAGGATGGAAGTAAAATATAAGTTTTTTAAAGACAACAAAAAAGAAATAAAAGAAAATTTGAAAGATTTGAAAGTCATATATACGGATCTTGACGGAACTTTGCTTAACGACAGGGGGTGTGTGATCAAGGATAGTAAAGATGATTATTATTTTGATGCCTTAGAGCTCCTGCCTCTGGCAGCACGTAAAAACCGGGATATTGTGCTGGTATCCGGAAGGAACAAATATCAGTTGAGATATAACGCTCAAATGATCGGACTTAAGAATTATATTGCGGAGCTCGGAGCTGAATTAGTCTATAATCTGGGGGAAGAAGTTTACGTTACCTTTGACCGAAAGATAGTAAAATACGATCTGACCTATGGAGGAAAAGATTTAAGAGAAATTGTGGAATTATTTAAGAAAAATTTTCCGGGTAAAATAGAAAGTAAAATGGATTGGAGCAGATACAGGTCTCACAATGCAGCATTTTTTGGAGAGATAAATCTGAATAAGGCAAACAAACTGCTTGGAGACGAAGGTTATGAAGGGCTGGTCATGGTGGACAATGGAATTTCAGCGCTGGTGGAGTTGGATCTGAACATAGAAAAGCTTCATATTTATAATCTTATGCCTTCCGGAGTCAGTAAAGCAAGTGGTATAAAATTAGATAAAAAAATCAGAAATTTCGATACCCGTAATTGTATAGCGCTGGGTGATTCTCTGGAAGATTTAAAAATGGCAAGCGAAGTAAAATACTTTTTCCTTATGAAAAATGCACTGGAACATAAAGAAATTATGCCGGATGAGCTTAGCAAATATAATAATGTCTATATTACCAGCGGTATCATGAATAAGGGCTGGGCGGAGGTCATAGGATATCTCGTGGATTGAAAACCTGCTTGCTTACTTCGTTTTTTAGTTTTATAACGCGGTAATATTCAATATAGATTTCAAATAGTCTATAATAAAGATATATTTAATCGATAAAAGGATATCGGCGATGTGCGAGAATGGCGATTCGAATTTAAAAAGGGATAGACAATATAAATCAACCGGAAAGAATTTGCCGGTTATGCTGATAATTGTTTCACTTTCGGTTTTTTCGGGATTCATATTAGGATTGCTATTTGCTCCCCAATCAGGGCTAAAAACCAGAAAAATAATAAATGAAAAATTAAGTGACGCGATAGATAGAGGAAAATTCACCTTTACCGAAGCAAAGGTCATGGGTGAGGAATTATTGGAAAAAAGCAAAGAAAAGGCCGGTAAAGTATCTTCTATAATCAGAAGCATGACCGGGTCGGATACTGATTGATGATTTGTCTGAAGTACCCTTCTTTTGTTTATTGACAACGTTTTTTTACTATAGTAGACTTTACGCTTGCTAATTTAATTGAACGGCTAATGGCCGTATATTATTTTTTTAAGCGGTTATAATCATTATTGTATTGAATTAGCATGGGCCGTTAGCTCAGCTGGTAGAGCACCGGACTTTTAATCCGGGTGTCGAAGGTTCGATTCCTTCACGGCTCACCAGTAATGGCCTGTTCGTCTAGGGGTTAGGACAGCAGGTTTTCAACCTGCCAACAGGAGTTCGATTCTCCTACAGGCTACCATCGGATGTGGGCGTTTAGCTCAGCTGGGAGAGCACCTGCCTTACAAGCAGGGGGTCGTAGGTTCAATCCCTACAACGCCCACCATGTGTTTCTGATTAAGTGGAGCTGTCGTCCAGCGGTTTAGGACACATGCCTGTCACGCATGAGATCGCGGGTTCGAATCCCGTCAGCTCCGCCAGCATATTGTTGAGGTTGAAAAAGTTGGCGAGATAGCTCAGTTGGTAGAGCAGTGGACTGAAAATCCATGTGTCCGCAGTTCAATTCTGCGTCTCGCCACCACTTTATCCGCATCCGGGATTTTAAATCCCTCTAATCAAAATGCTTGATCTCATATATTTATTTATATTAAAGTTACCATTTTATAAGTTTCAATGTATAAGAAACCTATGCAATATTTATAAAAAACGACATATGCTATAATTTCAGAATAAAATTATTATCCTTAAACTAAGAAAATATGTTACAGTATCAGACATTGTTCTATATATCCGCATCAGTTATCCTGGTTCTGATTATAATTCTTACTATATTTATTCTTAAAAACAGATCTCTCAGACGCAAATTTTCAGAGGTCACTGAATCAATATTATCAGGCATAAATTCTATTAAAAATATAAATAGCGATAATTCCGGTAACCAGAGCATGGATATCAGGGATCCAAAGATAAAACCTCAAATATTTGATACAGAAGAAGTCATAAATTCGTTCAGGGATATAATCAAGATCATCAGGCAGAATTCCTATTTAATAGGTATGATTATTGATAATACCCAGCAGGGCATAATGATAATCGACAGAGAAAGAAAGATTTTAAAGATAAACAATAGTCTTTTAAATCTTTTTTATTTGAACCGGGAAGACGTTTTGAACAACAAAACTATAATAGCCCTGAACAATGAGAATTTAGAAAATCAGATCACAAGGTCGTTTAAAGAGCTGATGCCTCTGGAAAATGATATAGTATTTTTCGAAGAGGAAGAAAAACATCTTGAAGTTGAAACTATCCCGGTCATTTTTAATCCATATTCCAATGTAGAGATTAAGAAAAATGAAGACATAACCATATTACTTTTGATTTTTTTCCGAAATGTGACCCCGGAAGTCGAGTTCTCAAGATTAAGGAGCCAGTTTGTGGACAACATATCGCACGAGATGAGGACTCCCCTTACTTCCATAGGAGGATATCTTGAAACTATCCTGAGTGATGATTCCATTAATCAGGAGAAAATCAAAGATTATCTATCCAAATCATTAAGAGAAGTCGAAAGACTTAATCTTTTGATCAAAGATGTTTTGGATCTATCGAATATTGAATACAGGAGGAATGTATTATTCGAGAAAGAGCATAACTTGATCGATATAATAAAGGATGTCATAGAATCTCTTTCATTTCTGGCAAACCAAAATAATATAAAAATAGATTTAAAATTCAGCAGTAATCCGATAAACTATCAAACCGATGAGGAGCTTTTCAGGCAGATGGTCCGCAATATAATCGAAAACTCCATATTTTATGCTGGGGATGGATCTAAATTAGATATAGATATTAAGAAAGAGGACAGCAGAATTCTATTAACATTCAAGGATAATGGAATTGGGATAAGCAAGGATGAACTGCCCTATATTTTCCAGAGATTCTACAGAGGCAGAAATCCCGGATCTTCGAAACAGATTGGATCAGGACTTGGTCTTTCTATAGTAAAACATATCGTGAATCTTCATAGAGGGAAAATAAGTGTCAGCAGTATTCCTTACAGGGAAACAAGATTCATTATAGTTTTATCAAAGCAGTAGCCGGACATCGGACTCCGGGCAATAAATGGACTATGGGAAAAGAAATATATATTATAGATGATGAAGAAAACATTCTGGAGATTCTGGAATATAATCTGGTAAGGAATGATTATAAAGTAAGAAGCTTCAGGAACGGTAAAAGTTTTATGGAATATTTTAATATAGAAAAACCCGATCTGGTTGTACTTGATCTAATGCTTCCCGATCTGGATGGTTTTGATATCTGCAGGGAAATCAAAAGAAAAACCAACGTACCTGTAATTATCTTAAGTGCAAAGAGTGAAGAATTTGATAAAGTTCTGGGCCTGGAACTGGGGGCAGACGACTATATAGTAAAACCCTTTGGTTTAAGGGAGTTCATGGCCAGGGTAAAAAATGTCCTTAAAAGAGCCAATAATCAATCGTATGAAAATGCCGGGAAAACACTTAAGGAAAAATTTGCTTTTGAGGGAATTGAATTGAATATTGATGAGAGTAAACACGAAATACTTCTGGATACTGGCCGGGTTAATCTGAACCCTAAAGAATTTCAGATAGTTTCATTATTGCTAAGAAATATAAACAATCTTGTTCCCCGTATGGAATTGATAAAAGAAGTATGGGGCGATGATTATTTCGGAGATACAAGAACTCTTGATGTTCACGTCAGGAGGATAAGAGAAAAGATGTCACATAAGGGATTCGGGAAAAAGTTCATAAAAACTGTTCATGGTTACGGATATAAAATAACAGATCATATTTAATATACTTTTAATATTTATTTAATTCTTTATTAATAAAAATAATTTTCTAAATGTTAAAATTTAATTATAATAAGAGATATTTAAAAGGAGTTAAAAGTGAGAAAGTCATTTCTCGAAAAAATGAATGAGATTACCGAAGATGTCATAGCGATGGGCAGCATGGCACAGGAGGCGGTTTATAATTCAATAAAAGCTTTTATTGAAATGAATACAGAGCTGGCGCAGACTGTAATAGATAAAGATGAGAGAATCAACGAAAGCGATATTTCAATCGAGGAGAAATGCATCATCCTACAGGCAGAACACCAGCCTGTGGCAGTAGATCTGAGATATATACATTCAATCAGTATAATTATCAAATGTCTTGAAAGAATAGGTGATCTTGCAGTAAACATTTCCAAAATAGTAAAAAGGCTGGCCAAAGAGAAAAAGAAATATCTTGATAAAGAAATTTTGGATCTACTGGTTGAAATGGGTAATCTGGTTAAACCGGAACTGGGCAGAGCCCTTGAATCCTTTAAAAACAAAGATTTAAAATCGGCATCAAAGCTTGGGAAATCGGATGATCTGGTAGATGAGATTCAGAAAATGATTTTCAGAAAATTATTCACATCCCGTGAAGCCAGTGAAGAAAATATCAAGTTCATAACCAATATTGTACTGGCAAGCAGATACCTCGAAAGAATAGGGGATCAATCAGTTAATATAGGGCAAAGGGTTCTATACTTCCTGAGCGGTGATTATAAGGTTTTCCATGATAATGTATAGGGATCCTATCTTATAGCTACACTTTTGAATTCGATTTTATAAATTCAATAAGGTCATCCACCCGGGTAAACGCAAGGCATGTAACCGTATCGGCGCCTCCATAGTAAATTGCTATACGTCCTGTTGGTGCATCAAAAAGTGCGGCGCATGGGAACAAAACGTTTGGGGTATCTCCGACACATTCATATAATTCCCAGGGCGAGAGTAAAAATGGTTCGGTTCTGCACAATACCTTTGATGGCTTATCAATATCAAGAATTGCGGCGCCCATACTATATTGAAATCCATTACAGGAAGTCAAAACACCATGATATATAAGCAGCCAGCCTTCAGTAGTCTCGATGGGCGTTGGGCCAGCTCCTATCTTGGTAATTTCCCATTTATTTACGGGTGACATAACATGCCGGTGTTTGCCCCAGTGGCACATATCAGGGCTTTCGCTGTAAAAAATGTCTCCAAAGGGAGTGTGCCCGTTATCACTCGGGCGGCTCAGCATGGCATATTTGCCTTCTATTTTTCTGGGGAACAGTACCCCGTTTCTGTTGAAGGGCAGAAAGGCGTTTTCCAGCTGATAGAATTTTTTAAAATCATATGTATATCCAACCCCTATTGTAGGACCATGATACCCATTACACCAGGTTACATAATACCTGTCTTCAAGCCAGCACACACGCGGATCATAAGCGTAATCGAATTTTCCTATTTCAGGATCATCGGAGATAAACGGTATGCGTTCGTTATCTATTTCCCAGTTAATACCGTCCTTACTCCTGCCGCTGTGAAGCTGCTGATTACGTTGCCTGTTATCACAGCGGAACACTCCTGCGAATTCGCCTTCAAAAGGTACTACTGCACTATTAAAAATACTGTTTGCCGAGGGTATAAGGTCTCTGGGTATGATTGGATTTTTGCTATAGCGCCATACCGTATGTTTATATCCTTCAGGTTTTTCCTCCCAGGGTATATTTGGTAACGCAGAACCGATGATCGTTTGATCAGTCATATTAATTATCCTCCTTTATTTGCCGGTTATTAATATATAGATATACTTTTTTCATGTTATGAGTCCGTATATCATGAGCCAATAATGTGATCCAATCTTTCCAGGACTTCCATACAGGCACGTGCATTATGATAAGGGCACTTCCACAAACCAACTTTTTCTAACTTCTGGTTCACATTTCTATTTTTATCAACGGACCAGAACCACTCTCCATATTTTTTATCGATTATGTATTTTTTAACGAAATTCCAGCTATCGAGTGATGATTGTAAAAAATGCTCCTCCGGGCTTATTTGATAGGCATTTAAGAAACCTACCATTGCTTCTGCCTGGGGCCACCAGTCGCTGTTAAATTTATTTACACCTTTTAAATCGCCTTCATACCAGAGGCCCCCATCGGGAGCAACACCTTCTTTATAAATGGTTTCAGCCATTCCGAGAGCTATTTTTTTAATATCTTCAAGGAATGATTCTTCATCCAAAATTTCCGCCGCTTCCACTAAAAGCCAGCTTCCTTCTATATCGTGTCCATAAGAAACCGTATCGGAGAGCTTTTCCCAATCCTCCCTAAAAAACAGTTTAAAGTGATATGCGGGAGGATCAATAATATGGGTTTTAATTGTGATAATTAAGTTCTTTAATTGGCTGCGCAGATTTCTGTTATCCCAATAACGCAGTAGATTGGTATATGCCTCTAAAATATGGAGACACGTGTTCATTGTCTTGGGGGCATTCATATCTCCTTCGCTCAGCCGCATGTCTGTGGCAAGTGACCAATCACGGTTGCACGCATCATAGTATCCCCCATACTTTTTTTCAAATCCATATTTTTCGATTAATTTATAAATATCTGTAGCCAGATGAAGAGCTTCTGCCGAACCGGCCGCATGAGAATATTCGGCAAGGGCATATACTGCAAACGCCTGAGCGTATATCTGTTTTTTCATTTCAAGGGGTTTTCCTCCATAACTTACTTTCCAGTACACACCGCCAAAATCATTATCTATAAAATAATTTATAAGGTATTGATATGCCCGGTCAGCACTGTCGAGATGAATTTTATCTCCAAAGACTTTGAAAGCACGGGCGAAGGTCCATAGTATTCTGGAACAAAGAACGGATCCTTTCGCTGCATAGGGATCAACGGTCAAATCGTTCAGAATCGATCCATAGAATCCGCCGTTTTCTTTGTCCAATGTCTTATAGGTCCAGAAGGGGAGGATATTTGTTTTGATTTCCTTTTCTACCTCAAATCGATATTTCTTTAATTCTTCCGGATTCATAGTTACTCCCTTGAATATATTTTTAAATCATTCTGTTGCCAGATCTGTAAGATGTTTTATCTGGCTGGCGGTTCCGATAGCGATTATTTTCTGGCCCGATTTCATTTTTGTATCTCCGCTTGCTTTTTTAATCGAGATTTTTTCTCCTTTATCGATTACAGATATTATCAGGGCTTCTATTTCATATTTTTTCCCGGCTTCGCTTATGATAACATTATCTATTCTACTGTTTGGTGTAATCTCAATCTCTGCCAGCTTGATCTCATCTTCCTCTATCTGCATTATGGTGTTCAAAAAGTCGCATATTGAGGGCTGAAGGGCCATAGCTGCCATTCTTCTACCTCCGATTATTTGAGGGGAAACCACTCTGTCCGCGCCTGCTTTTTCTATTTTATTTATAGTCTCATGTATGGTTGCCCTGGCTACAACGAATATGGATGGATTTAAAGATTTGGCGGAGAGGATGACATAAACATTCTCTGAATCAGTATCCAGCGCTGCAAATAAACACTTTGCACTTGCTATCTGTGTCTCGATTAGTGTTTCATCATTGGTTGCGTCACCTTTAATATATAACCAGTTATTTTGCCTGGCTATCTCTATAGGACCGTCTGCATTGTCCACTATTATGAAATCGACCCTGTTACCGGACAATTCTTTTGCAATTTCGAGACCGACTCTTCCCAATCCGCAGATTATATAATGGTTTTTTAATTTAGATATCATTTTTATCTTCCTTCTCTTTTCGATTCTTCCTGATAAAAACTCGCTCAGGATAAAATCTGTTAAAGTAATTAAAATATATGCGGCTGTTCCGGTTCCAAATATAATAAGTAAAATAGTAAAGATGGTTCCGGCTTCCGATAGTTCTTTTATCAGCCCGTAACCAACCGTGGTTAGAGTTATCGTGGTCATAAAAAGGGAATCAAGAAAAGTCATTTCTTCGATTATCATATACCCCAGGGAACCAAGAAAATAAATAAAGACAAGGATAATGGCAGGGATCATGATTCTTTTGAAAAATAAAGGTGAATTTTTAAATTTCATATTTCAGATTTTGACTTAATATCGGTTTTTTTTCAAGCGCAGGCACTTTATTATTTGACTAATAATAATTGTTATTATATAATAATTTTAACTATTTAGAGGAAAGGTTTACTTTATGGAATCTTTTATTAAATTATGTAAAAGCAATAATTTAAAAATCACACCCCAGAGGAGTCTGATTTATAAAGAACTGGTGGCATCAAAGGATCACCCCAACGCAGAAATTATGTACAAAAAAGTAAAGAAAACATTTCCTGCTATTTCTTTTGATACGGTTTACAGGACTCTTCTGACTTTCTCTAAAATAGGCATTGCCGATATCCTGGCACTTCCCGGCGAACCAAAAAGATTTGATGGTAATAAAAAAGGGCATTATCATTTCAGGTGCATAAAGTGTGATAATATTATAGATATAAATGACAGCAGCAACATTATAAAAATTCCTGATAGTATAAGCCAAAAATTTGATATACTGGACTCGAAGATTATTTTTGAGGGTATCTGCGATAAATGCAAAAAAGTTAATTAATATTAAATCTAAAAGCAGGAGGAAAAATATGATTGGTGATAAAACTTTAAAAAATCTGGAAGATGCTTTTGCAGGTGAATCACAGGCAAACAGGAAATATCTTGCTTTTGCACGAAAAGCTGACAGGGATGGCTACCCCCAGATAGCAAGACTTTTCAGAGCCGGTGCCGGAGCGGAGACTGTGCATGCGCTTAATCATCTGAAGGCAATGGACGGTATAAAATCAACAGAGGAAAATCTAAAAGCAGCAATAGGAGGAGAAACATACGAATTTAGTAATATGTATCCAAAAATGATTGAGGAAGCAAAGAACGAGAATTCCGAAGAGGCGAAAATAAGTTTTATCTATGCGAATAAGGTAGAACAGGTTCATGCAGAATTATACAAGAAGTATCTGGCCAGTATTGGGAATAATCCCGACACTCCTATTTTTGTATGCCAGGTCTGTGGGAATACAGTAGAAGGCTTAGCGCCGGACAAATGTCCTATTTGCGGAAATCCGAAAGAGATGTTTAAAGAAATAGCATAGTATTGTAATAGGAAAAGCGGAGGCGGAAGATCAAAGGCACCCTTTTTATTTGCGCAACCCCGATTGGCAATCTGGAAGATGTAAGCCTCAGGCTTATAAGAACTCTTGGAGAATCGGACCTAATTGCAGCGGAAGATACGAGGACCATAAAAAAGCTGCTGCAGAGACATGGCATTTTTAAAAAAACTACGATAAGTTATCATGATTTCAGCGGGGAAAGCAGGAGCAGGTACATAATAGATGCCCTGAAGGCAGGGAAAAATATTGCACTGGTTTCCGAGTCGGGTACACCGGGTATTCAGGATCCTGGATTTAAAATCGTAAAAGAGTGCATAGAAAAAAATATCCCTGTAACCATAATACCGGGTCCTAATGCCGCAATCAGCGCTCTGGTCCTTTCAGGTTTACCGGCAGATAATTTTTTATTCGCAGGTTTCTTACCAAAAGCAAAGGCAAAAAGGAAAAATAAGCTCACTGAACTGGCTTTTTTCCCTTATACTCTAATATTTTATGAGTCACCCAACAGAATCAATACGCTGGTGGAGGAACTCATCGAAAAATTCGGTGACAGAAAGGCAAGTCTTGTAAGAGAGATCACAAAAATATATGAGGAAACCATAAGGGGATGCTTAAGCAGTATATTATCCGAAATGGGTAAAAGAAAAGTAAAGGGAGAAATAGTGCTGATTGTAGAAGGTTATAAAAAGGACCTTATTAGAAATTTTTCCGAGGAAGATATAACCGGGGAAATTATTAAGCTCCTTAAACAGGGTATTTCCAAAAAAAACGCACTGAAAGTAATATTATCAAGATATGACACAGATAAACAAAAATTGTATAATATTGCAACGAAAATCTGAGGATAATCATCATTCCACTTAAAACAGGAACAAGAAAAAGGATATTATGACGAGAGAAAAATTTTACATCACTACCGCAATTCCGTATATGAATGCCAAACTTCATCTGGGCCAGATGTATGAATATATACTGACAGATGTAGTTGCCAGGTTTAACAGGCTTATCGGAAAGGATACTTTTTTTCTGACGGGTGCCGATGAGCACGGACAAAAAATAAATAAAAATGCCGAGAAGAAAGACGTCTCTCCGCAGGAATATGTCGATGAAATGGTTACGGATATGAAGAGACTGCTGAAATTGTATGATATCAGTAATGACAGCTATATAAGGACCACGGATAAAAAACATGAAGAGATAGTCCGGAAAATACTTACAGAGTTTAAAAATAATGGCGATCTTTACAAAGGTACTTATGAAGGAAAATATTGTGTTCCCTGCGAAACGTTTCTTCTGGAATCGCAGCTTGAAGAAGGCAAATGCCCGCAATGCAAAAGAGATGTGGAATCCGTAAAGGAAGAAAATTACTTTTTTAAACTCTCCACTTATGAGGGTAGACTGATAAGACACATTGAAGCAAATCCGGATTTTATAGTTCCCGAAACCAGAAAAAACGAGGTGCTGGGAATATTAAAACAGGGGCTCAAAGATATCAGCGTATCAAGGACTGCGGTCAAATGGGGAATTCCGATCCCTTTTGACCCGAATCATTATACTTATGTATGGGTGGATGCACTTATCAATTACATTTCTGCCCTGGGTTATAGTTCGGAAGATCAGGATCTTTTTAACCGGTACTGGCCGGCAGATCAGCATCACATAGGAAAAGATATATTGAAGTTCCATGCTATAATATGGCCCGCTATGTTGATGTCCCTGGGTATGGAACTCCCAAAACAGATCGTGGTCCACGGGTGGCTTCTTATGGGAGAGGAGAAATTATCGAAATCCAAAGGTATTACTCTGGATCCGGATGACATGTCTGAGAAATTCGGAGTGGATGGAATCAGGTATTTTCTTACAAGAGAAATCTCTTTTGGACAGGATGGTTCTTTTACTTCCAGAGCTTTTATCAGGAGATATAATTCTGATTTAAGCAATGATATCGGAAATCTGGTTTCAAGGACCCTCGCAATGATTTCAAAATACAGGAACGGGATCATTCCTAAAAAAGTTTCCAATCCGGTTTTTGAAAAAGAATGGGACGATCTCAAAAAAGGCGCCTTCGGGTACATAAAAGATTTTAAATTCTCCGATTATCTTGTCAAAGTCTGGGAGTTCATGAATAATGCAAATAAATATATCGAAGATAGCCAGCCATGGGTCCTTGCTAAGAGCGAAAATGAAGAAGATCGGAAAAAGCTTGATGCCGTATTATACGAACTGGCAGAAATAATAAGACTGTCCGCTGTCCTGCTTATACCATTCATGCCTTCGACATGCCGGAAAATATTTTCTCAACTGGGAATAAATATCGGCATTAATGAAATGACTATCGAAGAAGAAGGAGTCTGGGGCAGATATGCCGGTGGAGCAGAAGCCGGCCAGAGAGAAATACTGTTTCCCAGGCTGGATGAAGATCAATAATCAAAAAATAAAAGCAGTGCAATGTATTTTATAGACACACATACTCATATAGATATGCTGAAAAAACTGACCCCGGAAGAGGCAGTGGCAAGATCCGAAAGTGAAGGCGTCAAATATATAATAAACGTAGGTTCGAGTCTGCAGGGGAGCAGGAAATCAGTAGAATTCGCCGGAAAATTCAGTAATGTATTTGCCAGCGTTGGAGTTCACCCCCATTATGTCCGGAATTTTGGAAATAAAGAAATTGAAATCCTTGAATCGTTATTACGCAGTAATCCGGATACCACTGATAAAAATAATAGAAAAAGAAACGCCAAAGTCGTGGCAGTCGGTGAGACAGGATTTGATTTTTATAGAAACTTAAGTCCCGGGACGGATATGGTAAAATCCTTCAGGGCACAAATAGAACTGGCGCTGAAGTACGATGTACCTGTAATAATCCATGACAGGGATGCACATAGCCAGACTCTTGAAGTGATAAAAAAATACACCGGTAACAGCAATTTTAGGGCAGTTATCCATTGCTTTTCAGGGGATACTAATTTTGCAATGCAATGCCTTGATTTAGGACTGTATATCTCTTTTACGGGAGTAATAACTTTTCCTAATGCAAAAAGCGTACTTGAAACAGTAGAAAAAGTCCCTATCGAACGCCTCTTTATAGAAACCGATGCACCTTTTCTTGCACCGCAGATAGTAAGAGGCAAAGAGAATTATCCGGGGTATGTGAGATATGTTGCAGAGAAGATTGCAGAAATCAAAAATTTGAGCATAGAAGAAGTTGCAGACATCACTTCGAAAAATGCGGAAAAATTTTTTTCCTTAAATCAAAGCTGATTTTAAATAAGATGAGTAATTATATAAGCTCTCCTTCAGTAACTGCCCGGATTTTAAAAAATTATGGAATCAAGTTAAAAAAAAGTCTGGGGCAGAATTTTTTAATAGATACAAACAATGCTAAAAAAATAGTGAATTATGCAGGCATCGATTCCTGTGATACAGTTCTTGAAATTGGGAGCGGAATAGGCAGCCTTACAGAGATCCTGATGGGTGAAGCAAAGGAGGTAGTCTGTATCGAGATAGATAAAAAACTGGCCGCTGTATTCGAGGAAATCTTCAGAGATCGTTCAGAAGGGAAAATCCAATTAATACAGGCTGATGCATTAAAACTTGATTATGGACTTATCGCAGGCAAATATAAGATAACCAAAATGGTTTCCAATCTTCCTTACAGCATTGCGGCACATCTGCTGTTAAAAATCCTTACTGAAACGGAAGACATAAAAAGATTCTTTGTGACCATACAGAAGGATATAGCCGAAAGACTTCTTGCTTCTGCGGGGGATAAAAATTATAATTCTTATACTTTAAAGTCCAATTTTCTGGCTGATTTCGATTATTGCTTTCAGATTTCACGCAATTGTTTTTTCCCAAGACCTTTTATTGATTCGGCAGTTATAGAGGTGAATAGAAAGGATAGGGGAATACAGGAAGGCAAGAATTTCAATACGGAAGATTTTTTTAATTTTTTAAATAGTTGTTTCCTGCATAGAAGAAAGATGCTCGTTAACTCCCTGTCCCGAAGCGATAAGTATTGTCATAAATTAAAATTAATTATAAAATTGCTCTCCGAAATCGGGAGAAGTAAGGATGTAAGGGCAGAAGAGCTTTACTTAAAAGATTATATTTTCTTATTTAAAGGATTAAATGACCTGTAAAACTTGATGTCTAATATATATTATTTATGCTATCATATAGCACGATGAAGGCGAAAAATATTTTAAAACTCAGAGCTTCGGGTAAAATAAATCTTTATCTAAATGTCTCTAAAAACGGCCGGACTGACGGCTATCATGAAATAAAATCAATAATGCAGAGCATAAGCCTTTCGGATGAACTTACTTTCGAGATCTTGAAAGGAAATGAAAGTTATAATTCACAGTATAAAAATGGGATCTATATTACCTGCAATAATGAAGACATACCTCTCGACGAGAAGAATTTGGTCCACAAAGCTGCGGCACTTATTCTGGACGGTTATGATCTGAGAGGCAAATATTCGATAAAAATCAAAATAGGGAAACATATTCCGGTATGTGCAGGATTGGCAGGGGGCAGCACAAATGCGGCAGCAACCCTGGTTGCACTGGATAGACTATTTGATCTCAAAATAGAATCGGCCGATATGATGAATCTGGCGGGTGAAGTGGGATCGGATGTTCCTTTTTGTATAAGCGGCGGGACCATTCTGGCCGAAGGCAGGGGAGAGAAGCTTTCGAAATTACCGCATCTGCCTTTTTACTGGATCGTACTTGCAACAAATGGATGTAAGTTTTTATCGGGAGACGTATATGGAAAGTTCGATCTAATAGGAGCGGAAAAAAAATCGATACATGAAGAACTCGTAAACAATATAATTAAACGTGAGTTCACCAGTTTCTTCAGGAAACTTCAAAATGATCTGGAAGATGTGGTAGCCACAGAAGACAGAGAAATACTTGCAGTAAAAGGAAAGGCATCGGAACTTGGAGCTATTGCCACGCAGATGACCGGAAGCGGACCAACCGTCTTTGCTTTTTGTGATGACCTGAAAACAGCAATAAAAGTATATGAAGGTCTTAAACCATTATCTTCCGCGGTCTTTTTATCCCACACTACGCCTGACAGCCTGGCTATCTCCAATTAGAATCTGAAAATAATCAATAACAGCGATGATCTTTCAATACATCTAATACTCGTTTGAGTTTGAATTTTAAATAATTCTGATATAAAATTTATTAGCTTCGGTGGGGAGTAGCCAAGTGGTAAGGCAACGGGTTTTGGTCCCGTGATCGAAGGTTCGAATCCTTCCTCCCCAGCCA
>JAQUOE010000020.1 GCA_028717265.1 Actinomycetota bacterium | reverse complement strand
AAAATACGGAATACTGAGATTGATCCAGATAGCTAATTGAATAACCATGATCAGTATTACGGGAATCGATAATGATCTGAAACTTATTGCAATAATCAATGCGATAAGAACCATTGATAATATGGTGACATATTTTAAATCCGTTTTAGATATTTCCGCCAGATCTTTCTGCATTACGGCTTCACCGGTCAGATACCATTCATCATAGGTTCCGGATGTAAAATCTTTGATCTGCTCTATCGCTTCCGCCGTTTTTATGTCTTCAATACCTGTTGTCAATTGTATGGAGCAATAGCCGTACCCCGATTCCCTGAATTGATCAATCAACTCATCCGGTACAAAAGTATCAGGTATGGAGATATCTACCGCTTCGGATATGCTGCTGACAGAATCTACTTCAGTAATAGTTTTTATTTTATCTATCAACTGTTTTTCTTTAATCACCCCTTCATCGGCGGTAATAAGATAGATGACTTCTCCGGTTCCAAACTCCTGTTTAATTTTTTCTGTAGCTTCTACCGATGAAGCGTTTTCAGGCAGAGAGCTAGCTGTGGATGTATAAAAATCAAGATTCTTCTGCGCCATAAACGAGGGAACGATAAGTATTACGATTAATACCAGAAATACCCATCTTGCTTTTACTATCCACCTTGAAATTAAATTAAATCGTGGCAGAAATATGCGGTGCTTCTTCTTTTCAATCAGCTTATCGAAAATCAAAATCAAACAGGGTAAAAGAGTCATAGTAGTTATAAGACTCAGTATCACACCCTTTGCCATAACAAAACCCAGATCTTTTCCTATTCCAATTCTCATTATCATGAGTGCCGCAAAACCGGCAACAGTAGTAAGAACGCTGGCAGCTACTACCATACCTGTTTTGGAGATCGCAGTAATCATAGCTTCTTCTTTTGATATATTTCTTTTCTTTTCCTCATGATAGCGATGCAGAAGGAAAATAGAATAATCCATCGATACTCCGAGCTGGATAATAGCTGCAATCGAGGCAGTCATATATGAAATTTTCCCGATAAAAGCATTTGTGCCCAGATTCAGAATAATTGCCATTCCTACCGCCAGTAAGAGTACCACAGGTTCTATAAATGAAGTTGTTGATAGTGAAAGGATTATGAATATAACTATAAAAGCAATTATGACATATATAATTTTTTCTTTGCTTACCGTATCTTTGAACTCATTACTCAACACGGGCTGACCGCCAAGAAATGCTTCATCGCCGGCAATCTCGTTTATTTGCTCGATTGTCTGATAATCATTGATTAACCCGGGGTCACTATTTATCTGTATTTGAAGGATGGTTGATTCTCCTGAGACAAACTGATTTTTTATGTCCTGTGGTATGAAGTCAACAGGTACGTTTATATCGGTAAAATCATCGATCCAGTTGATTTCATTTACTCCTTTTATCTGCTGAATTTCTTTCTCCAGTTCCACTATTTCCCACAATTCCCTGTTCTGCACCAGAAGATAGATGGTATCGGACAATCCGAATTCTTCCGACAGGATCTCATTACCTTTTACCGAATTCAGCTCCCCGGGCAGATAAGAAGTCATATCATAATCTATATCAGTAATAAAATTTCCAATTGCGGAAGGGATAATAAGCAGTGCAAAAAAGATAATTATCCATTTTTTATTCCTTACAATAAAATTCCCGAACTTTTTCATTTTCCCTCTGAAATAATCGAACCTTTGTATTATACATATATTTTAAACAATTGTTTAAAATATATGTATAATATTATTAAATCTGGGAGTTGTCAAGCAAAAGATTTGTTTTGTTTCTTTGAATTCGAAATGGAACGATGAAGTCCGGGTACAAGAATTTTTAGATTCCCAGTATGCTTTTTATCAGTGTTTCTATATATCTTTCTCTGACCCGGCTGTCATTAAAATCCACATTAAACACTTTCCCGACACCATACTGTATTATAAGAGGATTTATTATGCCTGAAAAAATTTGTATTGCCTTTAAATCTACAAGCTTATCATCCTCTATCCTGGTTATTTCACCTACCAGTCTTTTAAATGACGAATTTCTTATATCGATAAATTTTATTATGGTTCTTTCTATTTTATCTTTCTTCATGACTCTACTTGCAAGCAGCAGCATTATCCCCGGATAATTTGCCAGATTATCCATTAGTTTCTTTGCCCATGTTAAAATACGGGTTACGGCATCCATGCTGGTGTCATCCAGTATAACGGTAATTTTACTGATCTCCCCGGCAAAATATTCCTCGATTTCATTAAATAATTTTTTTTTCGATCTAAAATAATAATTAATTGATGCAAGATTCACTTGAGCCTTGCGTGCAATATCACGGACAGTGGGATTAACATCTCCCTTCTCCCCGATGATATTCAATGTCGTCTTGATAATTCTTTCCCTTGTATCAAGCTTGCTTTTGCTATTATCCTTTTTTAAAATAAATTTTTTATTTTTCATAAAACTCTTCTAAGCTTCCGGATATCTGATAAGGATTCATTATATACTTATGTTTTATACAATTGTTTAAAAGATACCATAAAATCATCAATTGTCAAATTTTATCTTTTTTATTGGCGCAAAACTCAGCAGAAGATGTTTTAAGCCTGCTTTATCAAACATTACATCCAATTCACAATCACCGGTCAGCTGTTTCACTTTTAAAATCCTGCCCTGACCCCAATATTTATGCTCTATTAAATCACCTTTTTCGTAACTGTCTTTTCCCTCATATTCATGAACTCCGCCTTTCGATATACTTCGTTTTATATTCTCGGATTCGATTTTATTTTCGTCTATTAAAAGATCTTCGCTTATTTCATTTATGAAACGGGAAACATTTCTAAAACCTGTATCTCCGTAAATGCTGTGCAACTGCGAAGAAGATAAAAATACTTTTTCTTTAGCCCGCGTAATTCCCACATAGCAGAGCCTTCTCTCCTCCTCGATCTGCTCTACACTGCTCATACTTCTTGAATGTGGAAAAATCCCCTCCTCCATTCCAATAATGAATACAACCGGAAACTCCAGACCCTTGGCATTATGAAGAGTCATAAGGATCAGGCCATCGGTATTTTCATCATAATTATCAATGTCGGTAAGAAGCGATACTTCTTCTAAAAATCCATCCAGATTGTATAAATCAGTGGCGCCAGCGGTATCTTTCTCATTTTCAGTTTGAGTATCCCCGGATTCTTTAAATGAACTTTCAGTGAAACTCCCTGATTCGGATTTTTCTTCATACTCTTTAGTGACCGTTAAAAATTCTCTCAGGTTCTCTATCCTATTTAAAGCTTCTATAGTATTTTCATGCTCAAGTTCTCTTATATATCCTGTTTTTTCCCAGATTTTCTTCAGTACTTCGCTTACTCCATGCTCCACAGAAAAACTTCTGAATTCCGCAATAAGTGATATGAATTTATTAATTTTTTCTTTTGTGCCCTTACTCAGCATTGGAATTTCATCGTTTCTATAAAAAGCTTCACAAAAAGTGATATTTTTCCTCTGAGCGTATTTCTCTATTCCGGCAATCGTAGATTTACCGATCTTACGCCGCGGAACATTAACGATTCTGACAAGACTTACCACATCCCTCGGATTTGAGATAAGCTTCATATAGGCAAGCATGTCTTTTATTTCTTTTCTATCGTAGAATCTAAGGCCCCCATAAATCTTATAAGGTATGTTTCGTCTCACCAGATAT
Organism: Actinomycetota bacterium; assembly: GCA_028717265.1. Taxonomy (GTDB): domain Bacteria; phylum Actinomycetota; class Humimicrobiia; order Humimicrobiales; family Humimicrobiaceae; genus Hydromicrobium. Next base: position 26,145 of record JAQUOE010000020.1, on the reverse strand, counting down.
TCTTCCACGGCCCTGGACTGGGCATTGGTTCTATAAAAAATAGCAAAATCCCTGTATCTTTTATTTTTTTCTTCCATATATTTTTCTATTTTTCTTACCACAAAATCGACTTCCGTTTTTTCATCCGGGGCCGTATATTTTGAAACCATCTCCCCTTCAGGATTCTCGGTCCATAGTTTTTTAGGTTTTCTATTTTCATTGTTTTTTATTATATAGTTTGCGGTATTAAGAATATTTTGGGTTGAACGGTAATTTTGCTCCAATTTTATAACTACCGTGCCGTCAAAACGTTTATCGAAATCTGTGATATTTTTTATTTCAGCTCCCCGCCAGCTGTAAATATTCTGGTCCTCGTCTCCTACCACACAGATCCTTTTGTGTTCTTCCGACAGAAGCATGACAAGCTCATTCTGGGCAATATTCGTATCCTGGAACTCATCTACCAGAATATATTTAAATTTTTCCTGGTATTTCTTTTTTACCTCTGGAAACATTTCAAAAATATTGACGGTAAACATCAGGAGATCATCAAAATCAAGCGCATTGGCCTCAAAGAGCTTCCCCTGATAAAGACGATAAGCCTTTGCCACTATTTTATCGAAATAATCGGTCGCGTTCTTTGAAAAAGTATCATAATCGATTAACCTGTTTTTTGCGTCGCTGATGACAGACATTACCGCTTTGGGAGGGAATCTTCTGATATCTATATCGAGTTCTTTTTCAATGTTTGATAACAGACTTATGGAATCTTTATCATCATAGATCACATAGTTTCCGGACATTCCAAGGTGGTGGATCTCGAACCGGAGAAGTCTGGCACAGAACGAATGAAACGTGCTTACCCACATATACTGCCCGACTCTTCCAACCAAATCGATTACTCTTCTCTTCATTTCTCTGGCAGCTTTATTGGTAAAAGTAATGGCAAGAATATTGAAGGGGTCGATACCTTTGTTTTTGATCAGATAAGCAATTCTATAAGTCAGTACCCTTGTTTTCCCGCTTCCTGCGCCTGCAATAACCAGAAGCGGCTTCTCGGTACTTTTTACGGCTTTAATTTGCTGGGGATTTAAATACTTTTCTAGTTCCAAGTTTCATCAACTTATCTTATTTTCTTTCCAATTACACCGGCAACATTTTTTAACTGTCTTATCAATTCTATCAGTTCTTTTACGTTCAAAGATTGCTGGCCGTCACAGAGTGCCTTTGAAGGATTATGGTGAGCTTCAACTATAAGGCCGTCTGCCCCAACTGCAACCGCAGCCCGGCTCATAGGAATGACCAGGTCGCTTTGCCCGACGGCATGAGAAGGATCGATAATAATAGGAAGCTTGCTCAGTTTCTTTATAACCGGAACTGCCGACAGGTCAAGAGTAAATCTCGTATCGGTTTCAAATGTCCTTATACCTCTCTCGCATAATACTACCTCTGTGTTTCCTCTTGATGTTATATATTCGACCGCAAGCAGCCATTCCTTTATGGATGATGCCCATCCTCTTTTAAGGATGACTTTTTTATTTCTTTCATTTGCTACTCTGCCAACTTTCTCCAACAGAGAGAAGTTAGACATATTTCTGGTTCCAATTTGAAGCACATCCACACTGTCGGCTACGATATCAACATGCTCCGTATCAGTAATCTCTGTTACCGTCATAAGGCCATATTTAGCATTGATTTCCTTCAGGTACTTTAAGCCTTCTTCTTTTAAACCCTGAAAACTATACGGAGATGTCCTTGGCTTATAAGCCCCTCCCCGTAAAAATGAAAGCCCCAGATCCTTAACAACTTTTGCAATGGCATCCAATTGATCCCAGCTTTCAATTGCGCAGGGACCCGCAATAACAGTAATATAACCGTCTTTAATCAGCTTTATATTGTTACTGGCTTTTTTTTGTTTTTCTTTTTTATCTTCCATCTATTATATTTCCTCAGGATATATAAAACTTTATTTTAGATACTCTTAGAATACAGTAAAAAATTAAACTGCTGCTCAAAGATTCTCATCTTTTTCCAGAACCTGGACATTTCTTAAAATGCTTTCAAAAATCTGCGCGATATTGTCATTGTATAAGGGCCCTTTGTTGTATTTTACGACATTATTAAACAATTCTTCTTCTCTTTTTGCATCATATAATGGTACGTTTCTATCTTCCTTCAACCTTTTTATTTTCAGCACCACTTCTGCCCTTTTATTTAAAAAATTTACAATATTTTCATCAATTTCATTGATTTCTTTCCTGTATTTGTTTAATTTTTCATTAAAATCGTTTTCCATTAATACTCCTTTGATACTTTTTAATTATCATCTATTCCCATTCTATAGTGCTTGGCGGTTTTGAACTTATATCATATACCACTCTGTTTACTCCTTCAACCTCATTTACTATTCTCGTGCTCATTCTTTCCAGAACTTTGTGTGGCAGTCTTACCCAATCTGCAGTCATGGCATCCGTACTGCTAACCGCCCTTATTATAATCGGATATTCGTAGGTTCTCTCATCTCCCATCACCCCCACACTTTTAATACTGGGGAGCACAGCAAATGACTGCCAGATCTTCTTATACAATCCCGCTCTTTTTATTTCCTCTACCACTATCTCGTCGGCATCCTGAAGTATTCTTATTTTTTCTTCCGTGACTTCGCCTATTATTCTGATTGCCAGTCCAGGACCAGGAAAAGGCTGCCTCCAGACTATTTCATCCGAAAGACCAAGCTCTATCCCTATCTTTCTTATTTCATCTTTGAATAATAATCTTAAAGGCTCGATCAATTTGATTTTCATATCATCAGGAAGCCCGCCGACATTATGATGTGATTTTATTCTTGCCGCATCTCTGGTGCCGCTTTCTATAACATCGGAATACAGCGTTCCCTGTACGAGATAATTGGCATCCTTTATCTTTGATGCTTCTTCTTCGAATATAGCTATAAATTCTTTACCGATTATTTTCCTTTTACTTTCAGGATCAGATACTCCCCTCAGTTTACTCAGGAACCTTTCCGCAGCATTGATATGAATCAGATTGATTCTAAAATTCTCCCTGAAAGTCTCTATGACTTTACCTGCTTCTCCTTTCCTGAGCAGCCCATGATCGACAAAGATACATGTAAGTTTGTCTCCGACAGCTTTATTTACCAGGACAGCAGCGACCGAAGAATCCACCCCTCCGCTCAACCCGCAAATGACTTTTCCATCCCTTACCTTTTCTTTTACTTCTTCTATCTGCTTTTCGATGATCGAGACCATTGTCCATGTGGGTGAACACCCGCAAATATCAAATAGAAAATTCTTGAGTATGTCCATCCCGGATGGAGTGTGCACTACTTCAGGATGAAATTGTATTCCATATATTTTTCTCCCCGGCTCTTCCATGCCTGCTATAGGAAGATTGAAAGTGGAAGCTATTATGCCAAAACCCTGCGGAATCTTAACCACGCTATCTTTATGACTCATCCAGCATGTTTCTACGGGTTTCAAATCTTTAAAAAGAGCTGATTTTAGATTCAATTTTATTTTTGTTTTTCCATATTCATTATACTGGCTGGTAGATATTTCTCCGCCAAATAATCTTGCAGTTATCTGCATCCCGAAACAAATTCCAAGAATGGGAATACCCAGCGAAAAAATTTCTTTATCGATAACGGGGGCTTTTTTGCCTTCTGAAAGGGTGCTGTAAGGAGAACCCGATAGTATCAGGCCGCAGGATTTTTTTTCTTTTATTCTCTCGATATCGGTGTCATAAGGAATAAGTTCGGAATAAACTCTGAGTTCCCTGATCCTTCTTGCTATCAGCTGACTGTATTGCCCGCCGAAATCTATTACGAGTACACTGTCCATAATATGATCCCTTCTATAATCTTACCTGTACTATGACCCCATACCCACTCTTTGCTGCTGCTGCTGGAGTTTACCTTCGGTCTTGATGGATGGTGCCACCATCACTTCGGCTTTTTGGAAATCTTTGATGTTTTCATACCCACAGGTAGCCATCGAGGTCCTGAGTGCCCCGAATAAATTTAAAGTTCCATCGTTTTCAAAAGCAGGCCCTACCAATATTTGCTCGAGACTTGCCACTGTATCTGTTTTTATTCTGGTACCTCTGGGAAGATCAGGATGGAATGTAGCCATACCCCAGTGATAACCTCTGCCCGGAGCTTCTTTGGCCCTTGAAAGCGGAGAACCTATCATGACCAGATCGGCGCCGCAGGCAATGGCTTTGGCTATATCACCACCGGTACGCATGCCGCCATCTGCAATCACCAGCGAATATACTCCTGTTTCTTCCAGGTGTCTGATTCTGGCAGCAGAAGCATCTGCGATAGCGGTAGCCTGGGGTACACCTATTCCAAGCACCTGTCTTGTGGTACATGCTGCTCCAGGACCGACACCTACAAGAACTCCTATTGCTCCCGTCCGCATCAGGTGAAGAGATGTAGAATAAGATGCACATCCTCCGACTATAACCGGAACAGGGCATTCGGGGATGAATCTTTTCAAATCGAGCGGTGCTTTTGTCTTACTGACATGCTCGGCACTTACTACCGTGCCCTGGATTACCAGAATATCAAGACCGGCATCTATTGCCGCTTCATAATACTTTTCGACATTTTTAGGAGTCAGGGAAGCGCAAACCATGTCACTTTTCTCTTTTATCTGTTTTATTCTTTTGGTAATCAATTCTTCTTTAACAGGTTCCCGATAAATTTCCTGCATTTCCCGGGTAGCTTCCTTATCGGAAAATTTTGATATTCTCTCGAGAATCTCATCCGCATTTTCATACTTACACTGCAAACCTTCCAGATTGAGTACGGCAAGCCCGCCAATTTTTCTCATCTCTATGGCAAATTTCACGTCCACAACGCCATCCATTGCCGAAGCCAGCACCGGTAATTCTAGCCTGTACTCACCGATACTCGCCGAGATATCTATATCCTCCGGATCCCTGGTCCTCCTGCTGGGAACTATCGAAACTTCATCGAAACCATAGGATCTCCTGCCGGTTTTTCCCCTGCCAATTTCTATTTCCATTTATTCCCCTTATCTTTTAAGTTTTTTCTCTTCTTTTTTAATTAATCTTTTAATATTTTCCCTGTGAGTGATAAAAGTAAGCATACTCCAGAAAATTGCCGCTATAACTATTGCCCATCCATAACCAGTGAAATAAAAAGTAAATGGATTGACAACAGCCGCGCACAGAGATGCGAGAGATACAATCCTAAAAATCGAAAAAATTATGGCCCAGGTGCCCAGAATGATAATAATAGGAAGTATTTCTATCCATACGGGATTGTCTGTAAAGGGAAGACATGAGACAGCGATTATTACTCCAAAAGAGACTGCAATTCCCTTTCCGCCCTTAAATCTAATATAAACGGGAAAAATATGGCCCAGTATGACAGCAATAGACACTAGAGCCAGAAGTATCATATCTTCAGGATAAATAAAGTAGAGGATAAGTATGGGTATAAAACCTTTAATGATATCGGCTATAATAGTTATGATCCCATAGCTCACTCCAAGTGTTCGGGTGACATTAGTTCCCCCTACATTTCCACTTCCATATTTTCTTATATCATCGCCTTTTTTTATTCGATGGACCACATAGGCAGTGGGGAAAGAGCCAAGAAGATAGGCTCCGATTATTAATAAGATCCTGTATAAAAAATCAATACCCATAATAGATATACCCTGCCAAAGAAATTTCAGAAATAATTAAAAGACTTAAATCTTTTAAAAAAACAGTAAAATTACTACTCTGAAGTTCATATAATAATATTAAAAGAATATTACTATAAGTCATTGATTTATTCAATTTGTAACTGAAGCCTAAATTTTCTAAAAGGAAGATATTTATGGTATTAAATGAAATATATGGATTTGTTGAATAATACCGCTTTCTACTTCAAATTGTTGATACAAATATCTCTCCCGGTCTGCAATCTCATATGCGCAATTATTATCATCTGTTCTCCCATCTAATATTTTTGTAATTAAAGGATATCTATTTTTTAAAGTTTCCAAAGAATCACCAACTTTAATACCTTTGAAGGTGGAATATAAATTACTATATACTTTAATATCAAGTATCCAGAATGTTATTCCATTATCAGACGGTGAGAACAGCCCAATTTCAAGGCCCTCATATTTTAGAGTTTTTATAAAAGAGCTACTAAGAGTATCTGCGCTTTCCAATTTTTGAATATCTTCACTCAAAGGGTCTCCAAGTATTTTATATAAATCGATATCATCATACCAGTCACGTATTGCAATAACTTCATCATTTACATTAATCGAATAATCTACCAAGTGCTCTTCTGCCTCTAATTCGATAGATGAATCAACTTCGGTATTTTGAGTAGATTCATCTTCAGTTGTTTCATCTGTAACGGCATCATCAGTAGTGGTTTCATCTGTAGTATTTTCCTGTACAGCAGTTTTATTTGTAGCAGATTCTGCTGCTTTTTTGCAGCCTACATCTATCAGAATTACTGATACTGTAAATATAATTATAAATAATATTAATAAAGATTTTTTCATTTCTCTCCTGTATTTAAATTTTATCATAAAACTATACTAATTAATATTATTTATATGTATTTAAGAATAATATTATTTATACATTAAATATATTTATATAATATTATGTATCTCCGTCATATAAATAAGACTGGCTTTTATATAAAAGCCAGTCTTATTTCTTTTCTATTTATACTATTAAAGTTATTTTAACTTAAATAGCGACTTTAATCAGATGCCGTTACATCGGGGGCATTCCTCCGCCGTATCCGCCGCCCGGGGGCATCATTGGTTTATCTTTCTCGGGCTTCTCGGCAACAACAACTTCGGTAGTCAACATCAATGCCGCAATAGATGCAGCATTCTGCAGTGCGCTTCTGGTAACCTTTGCCGGATCTATGATGCCGGCATCTATCATATTCAAATATTTTCCGTTTAGGGCATCGAATCCTTCACCAGCGGGCATCTTCTTTACGTTCTCTACTACAACCGAACCTTCCATGCCAGCGTTGGAAGCTATTTGTCTTAACGGTTCTTCCAGAGCCTTCAATACGATAGCTGCACCGGTTCTGACATCACCATCAAATTTACTGAGATCGATTTTCGGAATTATATTTATCAGAACCACTCCGCCGCCTGAAACGATCCCTTCTTCAACCGCTGCCTTGGTAGCAGAGAGTGCATCTTCTATCCTGTGCTTCTTCTCTTTAAGTTCGACTTCGGTTGCGGCCCCGACCTTTATTACTGCAACTCCGCCTGACAGTTTTGCGAGTCTTTCCTGGAGTTTTTCTTTATCAAAATCCGAATCGCTCTGCTCTATCTCATTTTTTATTTGTTTTATCCTGCCCTTGATATCATTTGCGGATCCTTTACCTTCTACAATAGTCGTATTCTCTTTATCTACTTTGACCTGTCTTGCCATACCGAGCATATCAAGAGTGACATTTTCCAATTTTATACCAATTTCCTCACTTATTACTTTTCCATTTGTCACTATGGCAATATCTTCCAGCATAGACTTCCTTCTGTCACCAAATCCGGGAGCTTTTACTGCAACAACAGTAAGTGTTCCTCTCAGTTTATTGACCACAATAGTTGCCAGTGCCTCTCCTTCGACATCTTCGGCAATTATAAGAAGCGGTCTTCCTGACTTCTGAATCGTTTCGAGAACCGGAATCAGATCTCCGACTGCTGCAATTTTTTGATTTGAAATAAGAATATAGGGTTCATTTAAAACTGCTTCCATTCTTTCTGCATCGGTTACCATATATGGAGAAAGATACCCTTTGTCAAACTGCAGTCCTTCGACCAGTTCTATTTCGATACCAAACTTATTCGACTCTTCGACAGTGATAACTCCATCCTTGCCCACTTTATCCATTGCATCAGCAATGGTGTTTCCGATTACTTCATCGGCAGCCGATATTGCTGCAACTTCGGCGATTTTCTTTTTATCGGTTGCAATATCCTTACTCATCTTTCCAATTTGATCCACAACTATTTTTACTGCTTCCTCTATACCTTTTTTCAGCATTAAAGGATTGGCTCCTGCGGCCACATTTCGCAGTCCCTCTTTTACCATTGCCTGTGCCAGGAGTGTTGCGGTTGTAGTACCATCTCCCGCAACATCATTGGTCTTGGTAGCAACTTCTTTTAAGAGTTGAACACCTGCATTTTCAAAAACATCCTCGACTTCGATTTCCCTTGCGATGGTTACGCCATCATTAGTAATCGTGGGGGCACCGTATTTTTTATCCAGTACCACATTCCTGCCTTTTGGACCAAGCGTTATTTTTATTGCATCTGCTATTATATTTACACCCTTTTCAAGGGCTCTTCTTGCAGTCTCATCATACTTAAGTTCTTTAGCCATTGTTTCTTTGCCTCCTTTTTAAAATAAAATTTACTCTACGATTGCCAGAACATCGCTTTCTTTGATAATCAGATGTTCCTGGCCGTCAATTTTAACTTCCGTTCCCGAATACTTGGAATAAAGCACCACATCTCCGACTTTTACTTCCATGGGAATTATATTGCCTTTTTCATCCTTTGCGCCTTTTCCGACTGCCAGTATTTTACCTTCCTGTGGTTTTTCCTTTGCAGAATCCGGAAGAACGATCCCGCTTTTGGTTTTTTCTTCACTGGGATTAGGTTTCACCAGCAATCTGTCACCAAGTGGTCTGTATTTCATTACTTTTCCTCCTTAAGAAATATGTTATGAATTTGTGCTAAAACACAAAATAATGTCAGCACTCTTATATATAGACTGCTAACATTAAAAAATAATATTATAACCAGAATAAAAAATCAAGGATAAAACTTAAAGAAATTCAAATTTTAAGGTATCGGACAGAAAATTTTCGGCTGTTTTTAATTAGCTGTTTATAAAAAAATAAAAATAACGTTTATCCTGATGTTTAAATGTCACTCCTCGAATAAACATCTACCTTAAGGTCATTGAATCTTCCATCTATATATCTATGATGACCAAGACATCCGACCATTGCGGCATTATCCATACACAGATAAAGGGGAGGGATATATATTTCAATATTTCTTTCTCCGCCCTTTCTTAAAAATTCTTTTCTTAGTTCACTATTAGCTGCAACGCCGCCGCTAACCAGTATTTTTTTTACACCGAATCTTCTTGCTGCTTTCAAGGTTTTTTCTGTTAAAACTTCGACTACCGACCTCTGGAAACTTGCAGCGAGACCGGAGATATTTTTTTCGGACATAAGTGTCTTATCTTTTTTTGTTCTGTATATAAGAGCTGTTTTAAGCCCGCTGAAACTGAAATTAAAATCTCCACTGTCTATCATAGGCTTTGGAAAATCTATATAAGAAGAATCTCCCTTCCGGGACAGTGCGTCAATAAGAGGACCTCCGGGATATCCAAGCCCCAGATACCTGGCAATCTTATCATATGCCTCTCCCGCAGCATCATCTACGGTATGGCCAATCTCTTTTATATTCCACCCATTGTCCACAAGATAAAGGCTCGTGTGTCCGCCTGAGACGATGAGTCCAATAAATCCTCCCCCCATATCGGGATTCTCCAGAATATTGGAATACAGATGAGCCTCAAGATGATTTACCGCTATAAGTGGTATGTTTGCGGAGAAACTCACAGCCTTGGCCGCTCCAACCCCTACTAAGAGGGAGCCTATGAGACCGGGCCTGTTTGTAACGCTGACCGCATTTATCTTACCGAAATCGATACCCGATTTTTGTATTGCTTCGTTTATTACCATTTCTATTACTTCTATATGTTTCCTCGATGCAATCTCAGGTACCACACCTCCGTATTTCCCGTGTATCTCATCCTGAGAAGAAACTATACTGGAAAGCACCTCCGAACCGTTCCTGACAACTGCAGCACAGGTATCGTCACACGACGTCTCGATACCCAGTATGTATATGTCTTTTCTATCTCCGTTTTTTATAATATTCATAAAATTATATTTTGTATATTTTCCCTTATCTATCTTCCCTTTATTTATTATTTCTTTGTCTATATCCATTCATCTATTCTTATTTTTTTATCCCGCCGAAGGGCACGAATTCCCTGACATAGACCGGTATAAGATTTCCGCTTTCTACTTTCCTCGCAGCTTTTAAATAGGTGCAAATATTAAGATATCTTGCCCGCGGGTATGTTGTTTTTTTATCCAGTTGAAAAATATTATTTTGGCTGGCTGCATCCGATATTGTTTTTCCATAACTTGAGAAGCAGTTCCCCCCGATCAACACTTTTGAATTTTTATATCCATCTATACCGCCGGGTATATTTAAAATCCCTTTTACTGTCATTCCATTTAAAAAACCTTTAAGTTCTGTATTTTTTACTAAAAAATTTCCTCCAACCTTATTTATAATGTAACTCCTGTCTCCGATTTCAATCCCGGACGGGTGCTTTTTGTCGGCTTCAGCAGTAATTTCATAGAAAGAAAAATAGACTTCCGACTTTCTGACGTCAAGACAGGGCATAACCAGGGCAGGGACATCCCTGCCAGGATACCGGGAAATAAATTTTTCGTTTTCCCGGCTGATTCCAACTGCATAGATATCCAGCGAATTTATACCAAATGAAGGTTTTCTTTCCAGCCAGGCTAAAGTCTTGATAACGCTTATTCCTATCCTGGTGCCCGTAAAATCTCCCGGACCCAGATTTACCCCAAAAACATCAATATCTCCAATGGTGAGTTTTGCTTTTCGCAGAGTTCTGTCAAGTAAGCCCATAATATTTACCATATGTTTCATACTGTCGCAGTCAGTCATCTCCGATAAGAGCTTCTCATTCCGGCTCACGGCAATACTCAACCTTCCTGTACTGCTATCGATACCTAAAATATTTTTGATATCATCTGCCATCTCTACCTGCCATCCTCCATAAACATCTTTTCACAACCGGATAGTTTAATATCCCAGTATTTGTTTGAACTTGTAAAAACAATCCTTCTTTTTGTGCCATTACTGCTCTCATCTATTAAATAACTAAAATTTATTTCAAGATAATCTTTTTCGATATTATCTTTTATCCTGTCTCCCCATTCTATACATATAATCGAAATCTCATCGTAGAAATAATCTTCGAGACCGATTCCGTCTATTTCTTTCATGTTTTCCAGCCGGTAAAGATCAGCATGTATGAATTTTCTTGTATTATCGATACGGTATTCATTCAGTATGGTAAAGCTTGGGCTGGAGAGATTTCCCCTCAGGCCAAATCCCACGGCCAATCCGGAAATAAAGGTCGTTTTCCCTCCACCCAGCTCTCCGGTAAAAAGAATGATATCTCCCTTCGAAAGAACTGTTGAAAATTTCTTTCCGAGGTTCCGGGTAAAAACCGGAGAATTTGAAACAATCTCAATTTGCATATCAGAACAGCCCTAACTGTTCATCTTTATCCTGATTATCTTCCGGTTCCAGGCTTGAAATATCCTGCTCGGAATCGGAAACTTCGCTGGCGGAATCTAAAAGCTTCTTTATTTTTTGAAAATCCTGCTTTAAAATTTCCATTTTTGACGGCATGTAAAGAGCGGCTGCAGGGTGGTTTATGGGCATAATAATGTGATTATCTATTCTAAATACTTTACCTCTCAGGCCCGTGATACCTTTATCGGTATTCAGAAGAAGCTGGGTGGAAAATTTACCGAGGGTGCATATTATTTTAGGATCGATGACCTTTATCTGTCCCATCAGGTGATCCTTGCAAACATTTATTTCTTCTATTCGAGGATCCCTGTTTCCGGGGGGCCTGCATTTTAAGACATTAGCTATAAAAACTTCGCTTCTGTCAAACCCGATCGAACCAAGCAGTTCGTCAAGCAGCTTTCCTGCCTGACCTACGAAAGGCAGCCCCTGCAGATCTTCGTTCTTACCCGGAGCTTCTCCTACAAACATCACCTCGGCATAGGCGCTTCCGCTGCCAAAAACGAATTTGGTCCTGCTTTTACATAATCCACATCTCTGGCAGTCCCTGATATCAAGGTAAAGTTCTTTTAACTTTTCTCTTTTGTCCGGTTTATCCATTATTGTCCAACTGCTTTTAACTTTCTCTTAACTATTTTTAATATCTATTTATAACCCATAACAATACATACTTCAATATCTATATGATTCATTTACAAAAATAAAAAATTACACTATCATAAGCCCGGAAGAGATAAAAAATAATTATATAAAAAGGATCCAAACATGAAAAACAAAACATTGATTTTCAGTCTGATTGCAGTTTTTGTTTTGGTACTACTTGCAGGGTGTTCATCAGAAAAAGTGTCCGAAAGAATAACCTCTTTTATAGAGGGGATATCGGGCCCGATTGAAATAGAAGAAATTACAGTCTGCAAAAATGTCGACACTGATTACAGTCCTATTGATCCCACAGATATCTTCCCTTCGGGAACGGAGATTGTCTACCTTTCAGTTAAAATCAATAATATGACCAGAGAAGATAAGCTGACCGTAAAATGGAATTATCTGGAAAGCGGAGAGGAAATAAGCACCACTGATTTTCAAACAGAAACACCCGGTTCCGGGTATGTAGGGTTTAGTCTGGCCATTGAAGGAGCATTCCCTTCCGGCAGATACAACGCCGCAGTTTATTTGAATAACCAGGCACAGCAAACTGTTGAATTCTCCGTAGAATAATTATTACAACGTTTTTTTAAAAACTTAGTCCTGCGTATGCATGTTTTAGATTTTCTTTGAAGGTTTTTTCTCCATTACCGGAGTTACTCCCGAAGCATCGGTCACAATAGTCTGAACCTTGCTTGTGTCCACTAAAAATTTTGCATTACGCTTTAGCGCTTCTTCTGTTGCTTCCAATTTCCTTAAGATCTGAGCATTGCCTACAAAATATTTCTGGGCAGATTCATTTACAACTTTTATCCTGTCCGCATCCGCATTTGCAACCTGTCTTATGGCTTCGGCCTTACCTTCGGCAGATAATATAAGACCTATCTTTATACCTTCGGCTTTTTTAATCTCTGCTCTTCTTTCGCCATCCGCCCTTGTCTCCGTAGCAGTCGCCATATCTCTGGCCGCGATTTTTTCCTGTTCGGCCTTGACAACTTTATTCATCGATTCCTGGACATCCTCGGGGGGTTCTATTTTCTGGATCTCGACCCTTAGTACTTCCACTCCATAGCTGTTCGTTTCCTTATCGAGAACCGTTTCAACTTTATCATTTATATCGCCTCTTTTTTCATTTGCGTCAGTTAGCGTCATATTACCGATAACCGCTCTCAGCGTTGTTCGCGCGAGGCTCGTAAGCTGCTTTCTATGGTCGTCGACATTATATATACTGGCCTTGACATCCTTTATCTGATAATAGACCACGGCATCTACCTGAGCATTCAATTTATCTTTGGTAATTACCATCTGTGGAGGTACATCTACCATCTGCTCGGTAATATTTACCTTATACATCTTTTCAAATGAAGGGATGATCCAGGTTAGCCCGGCTTCTTTTGTCCTTGTGTATTTACCGAACCTTTCTATGACCCCCTTCTCTACCGGTCTTACGGTCCTGAATCCGGAAAATAATATTATAGCCACTCCTATTAATACTAAAACAATCCCAAGCCAGAGAGGATCCATTATTAATAAAACTATTCCGGCAATTATCGGCAGTAATCCAACAATTAGCATTTTTTCCTCCTTATTAATCTTCCTTATTTTCTATTTATAAAATGTTATAAAAAATAAAATTTAATTGCCCTGTATTTATATTTCAGAATGACACTTTCTTCCTTGCAATTAAAACTATGCTGCCAATTATTCCAACGAGCAATACCAGAGGACATATAATTGTTGCCAGAATGAAAAACACCGGTTCATCTCCGATACCTATTCTTTCCCAGTAACCTTCTCCAAACAGCACTATAAATAATCCGAAAAGAAGATTGTGCAAAACTATGCTTATCCCTGTACCGGCTGCTCCTGATCCTGTTAGTATAATGAACACCTTTGAAGTCTTTGTAAGTTTCGCTTTAGCGGCAAGGACAATAAGCGTTAAGCCCAGCAGAGATAACAGCGCATAAGAAGGAAGACCTATGAATGACTGGAAAGGTAAATACCTGGCAAGAAACATACTGGCTAACAATAAAATAAAGACAGCAAATATTATCCAGAAAATGACAAGCGTGGAAATATATAGTTTACTTTTCTCTTTCATTAGTGGTCACCTCGAATTATATTATAACAAATATTCCGATAAGATCACTTTTACAGACGTTTTAGGTAAGAAAGAGTTTGAGGACATAAATAATAATAATCAGCGAGTCTTAGAAATAAATCTTATTTCCAGTTTTCTATCCAGGCAATCTGACATTTTCTTTAATTTAGCCAGAGTAGGATTATAATTTCCACTTTCAAGCCTGGAAATATTTGGCTGGCTGTCACCAATTAATACAGCAAATTCTTTCTGAGTAATCTTCTTTTCTATTCTCAAAGAGATTAACTGCTTTATAATCTGATATTCAGGTTCAAGATTTTTTAATTCCCTTAAAACTTCCGGATCTCTATTTATTATTTTCTTAGCTTCTTTCCATTCCATAACTACTTAACTCCTTTATCTCTATTTAGAAAATCCACCATGCGACTTCTTGCTATTTCTAATTCATTTTTCGGGATCTTTTGTTCCTTTTTACAGAAAGCATTAACTAAAATAAATATATTTTCCCTGTATAAGAAATAAATAATCCTAAATCTATCTTCACCGAATCTAATTCTCAATTCCCATAAATTTTTATATCTACATCCTACGATTTTTCTTTTAAAAGGATAAGGTAAAAATATACCATATAATTCCAGTAAATCGATTCCTCTTTCAATCTTAGATCTGTACTTAGGAGATAGAGATTGCAAATATTCTATAATAGAACACTTTCCACTTGCTGTTTTATATAGTTCTATCCTCCATTTCATTCTATATATCATATATGATATAATGTCAAGTAAAAATTGGAATTTTATTTTTAATTGGAACTTCTACTTTATCTTTCTTAGTCTTCCGTTTGCTTTTGTATGAATGTCTATATTATCAATGGAAATCATTTTTAGAAAAAAGCATTCTACATTTGCTTCGCAATATACTTCTATATATTTTGGATTATCTATATTATCCATAACATTATAGCTTAGATAATTAATACTACAGCCTGAGTCATTATCATAATTCCTATAAAAATACTTGTTTATTATATTCGAATAGTCTTCTGTCAGCCTGTTGACTCCAAATTCCTGGGCAGCATCAATGTCAATACGCTTTGAAGCCTCTTCTGCTGCAACCATACAGGCTTTGTTTATTTCTTCTTTATACATAAAGGCTCTACCTATATCTACGACAAATCCAGTCAACAGAATAAATAACGGCATCAGTAATGCAACAATAATGAGGATAGAACCTTTATCGGATCCGAACTTAAAACTTGATTTTGCCATAACTGTTACCGCCCAACCATGTATTGGCATTTGAACTGCTGCCTTCCGGCATTAAATTGATCGATCTGAATCCATTTATAGGATTATTAAAATAGATGTGAGCACTTTCCCCACCCCGGGTATAGAGGTAAATATGTAAAATACTCTCCTCGCTACCGCTGTAATTGAATTTTGTAACTGTGTTTATACTTCCTTCAGCCGAAGAGGGGACATTTCCATTAAATACAGTTACTTTTTCAATACCTTTGTTGTTAAATCTGTTGATATTCTGATAAATATCGATTCGAACAATCTCCTTTTCTTCTTCTCCCTCTGGTAAATCATTATTATCTATTTTCCAACTTACATTAAGTTCCATACTACATTCTTCATCATTTTGATTCTTATGCCATTTTGTAAAAATATATGCTGGGGTTTTTTCTACAGTAACTTCACCATGAAAAGGTTCAGTATGGAAACCATCAGTAATCCATATCGGTCTAAATTCATAATGACTAGTGTCGACCCACTTTTTTTTAGTGCTGTAATGCCAGTAACCTGATGGAATTATATATGAAGTATCCACCCATACACGCCTGGTTCCAGTTTCCCAGTGAGACGTGTCCACAGATTTATAGGTTGTATAAGATTGCCAGTATCCGGAACTAATCCAAACATCGTAATATTCTTTAACCTGAACTTCTTTTTCATAGCATAAATATTTCGTTGCACTAATTCTTCCTCCATAGCTCGGGCGATAGTCTATAACCCATTTTTTTGCACGATATCTATTCCCATTGTATATAAGTGTTACAGAATTTGTTGGTTTTGCAGCAAAAGAATAAACACTCCATCCATAACTGTCTGTACCCACATAAATAACTAAATTAACGGGAATCCATGTTTCTACATACCTGTACCTACTTTCCCAGTGAGAAGTACTGACCCATCTGTTTTCTGTTTCTGGTATTTTTACTGAAGAAGTAATCCAGACACGATATTCCTCAGTCTTCCAATATCCCTGATCAACAGTAAGAGATGTGTCCACCCACTCTTTTTCTGAAACTTCTTTATAATAACCATCCGCAATCCAGATTTCTTTATTTTCCCAATGGGAAGTATCAACCCATACTCTTTCTTCGGTAGGAATGTCCATTTTTAACCAATTTTCGCAGAACAATTCTTTTGGAAATATAAAAAAAATAAATATGATAAGAAAAATTGAAAATTCAATTTTGGACAATTTATTTAATTTCATCTTCTAAAAATATTTTATCTGATAAAAAAATCCAGTCCCTTTACTAAAATATTAGTTGTATTCTCCTTAAATACAGTATCAATAACCTTTAAATATTTATTAACTAATTTTTCGAAATCTTTATAGCCCTTTATTTCAATTGTATTAATTGATATCATATCTCTAATACCAAATTCTTCATTATGCTCTGTATTATAATCACTCAAAAAAAACTTTATTTCGTAATCTTCTACATCCTTATAATCATTGAAAGAACTACTCAGGTCAGCATTCTTACATTCTTTATCTACCAGAAATACTATCTTTTCACTATCGACATCTTTTAAGATCCCTTGATAGAAATGACAATAAATAACCTGCGAGTCATTTGTATCTTCATAAAATATGATATTTTCATCATTTAAAGTTCCGGTTTTCCTTTCCATTTCGATCACTACTTCATTTCCATCTTTATCCATGAAAGATTCATAAATATATTCAGGATAATCATTTTTAGTCTTATCATCAATTTTATCCCTGCTCATCCAAATATTTTTATACTCAAATATTTTTTTAAAATAATTGAATTTGACTGCAACTAAAACCAGTAAGATTATACTTATTATTAAAAATATATTTACTTTTTTCCTATCCAACATATTCTATTTATTAGATATATCTTTTATTCTTTTTCTTCTATACTCATCACACTGCTTCCGCGCATCTCTATGGAACCATCTCCAACCATTGAGAACGGTGGAATTTTTGAGAAAAATACTGGAATTTTATAAGTTACCACTATTTGTACAACGCCTCCTGGATCCTTACTGGAAATATCAATTTTCATACTTAATCTTTCGTCGAAATTCCACCCGGGCATTGTAGAAGATGCGTATGTCAATACAGCACTTACTGCATCTGATTCAGGACTGTCTGATAAAGTAGCAATTCTTGCAGCTTCATATGAAGCAGAATTTACAGCTATTTTGGCATTCAATAAAAAACCAAACTGGATAATTCCTGCAATCAATAGTATTAATAATGGCATTACTAAAGCCAGTTCAATAAATATACTTCCTTTTTCTGAATAAAATTTGAACTTGGACATTATTTATTATTCAATTTATAAGTAATATTTCTTAGAAGTTTTTAAGAATATTTTTTCCAGGTTGAGCTTATAAACTATCTACAATAGATTGAAAAACTGCCTGAAGTTTATCACCCAGTGTAGTGACTACTGTAATACAAACAATCACAACCAGAGCTATGTATAAAGCAATCTCTATCAATGTAGCTCCTTTTGACTCATAAAATATTCTTTTTAAAAACCTGCTTAATAGATTCATATTTACCTCCATTCTGAATTGATTTTTATTACGAACTATAAGCAAAAATTTCACATACTATCAAACCTTCATCATCAAATGACCAAACAATTATTTAATTAAAAAAACATTTTCATCTGAGGCAGAATCGGTAATAAAAATAAAAATATCATAGGTATAAACATAAAAATAAACACTACGAGAACTAAATTACTTTCTAATCTTTCAGATCGTATTTTTAATAAGTCTCTCTGATTAGTTCTCATGACTCTTGAAATATCTTTTAAAACACCGCTGATAGGATTACCAATCATCTCGGCCTGTACCAAAATCTTAATCACTGTTTTAAAATCATTACAAAATGAAATCCTGGCAATTAAGTAAAAAGCATCCATTTTACTGTATCCCTCAAATATTTTTATTTGCGCCATTTTAAATAACCTGCTTATTTCACATTTATAATTATTCGAAATATAATTTAATGCTTCATCTAAATTCAAACCAGCTTTTATCAAAGAGGATAAAATATCTACTATATCCGGAAGTTCGTTCTGTACTCTTTTACTTTTTGAATTGATTTTGCCCTTTGTAATCTCAAGAGGTAAGAAATAAAAAATTAGTGCCCCAATAAACGAGTATAAAATGAGATTCTTCCCAAGAAAAAATCCGAGAACAGAAAAAATTATTAAGAAGCTTACCGAGAGAATAATTCTAAATAAGAATAATCCCTCCAGTGACCTTATTTTAATACCAAAAATATTTGTTCCATTTTGTTCCTCGAATAGTAGTTTCAAATCTTCATCTGATTTTGTCCTATTTATTTTTTTATAAATATAGCCAGCATGAACTTCGATTTTATTAATAACTAAACTAACGTTTTTATGATTAAAATTCATTAGCAATAAAAAAATAAAAATTGAAATAAGAATAGCGGTAATCGTAACTAACAAATTCATTTGATAACTTTATTACCCCCATAATAATTAATAATTCTATTTATGATAAAAAATCCTACTATATTGCTGAGTAAAATATACACAAGAGTTAAAATCCCGATTCCTGTAAATAATATTTCCATAATATCTTTATTAATTAAAATAATAACTATTATGGAAATTATGGGTATTAGAGTTATTAAATATGATGTATATTTCGGTCCTGAACTTAAAATTTTAATATATCTCTCCATATTCCTTTTTTCTCTAATATATTCAACTTGATCTTTTAAGAACTCTATTAAATCTACACCTTTATCATTTGCGGCAATAAAACCAATTAAAACTGTTTCAATTAAAGGACTGCTGTTTCTTATAATCATATTTCTTAATGCTTCATTTAGTAATAAACCTTTACGGGTATCATTCAATACTATTTCAAACTCTCTTCTCAATGGATATTCGGCATCTTCTATAGTCTTTTGTATACAATTTAAAATATTAGGATTGCCATATAAATAACCAATAAGATCCAGTAAAAATTGTTCAAGTTGATTTTCTTTTCTGATATTCGATCTTTTTTTTCTTATATTTACAAAAATAAAAAATAAAAAAATACCTGCAATTAATAAGAAAGTAGAGAAAAGTAAACCAAATCCAAAAAATAATCCAGTTAGAAATAAAAGAGAAGATAATATAAAAATTAAAATTAAGAATTCTTTTACCTCCAGGTTTAAATTATTGTAATTAATCCAAACTTTAATTTTATTGATAATGCTATCTCTTTTATTTTCTTCATTCATTAAATTTGGATAATTGGATACTCTCAGAATTCTATTGATTAAGTTTTTCCGTTTATCAATAACATAGATGGCTACAGCTCCCAATACATATAAGAATCCCAGGCCAATAAAAACAGATATGATTATAGATATTCTAATTTATAATCACCTCCTTCACTTAAATTATTATCCAACAATAATATCTCCCTGAGTTTTCGATTATAAATATTAAAATTTTCATCTTTTTCACAGTCTAAGAATAAAATTACATCTATTGCTCTCGAAATCATTTTTTTTACCACGTAATTACTAATATTTGTTTTATATTCCATGGCCAATGTTTCCAACCTCAGAAGAGAATCAAAAGCAGAATCTGCATGAATAGTACTGAAACTACCTCTATGCCCTGTATTAAGTGCCTGAAGCATTTGATACGCCGCCATCGAGTCTCTGACTTCTCCTAGAACAATTCTGTCTGCTTTCATTCTTAGTGTTTCAAAAACCAGTCTATCCTGATTGATCTCATTATCTGACTCTCTGGATTTTGTTCTGGTGCATAACATTCTTACAAAGGGATGTTCTTTTAGTTTTATTTCAGGTACATCTTGAATAATATTTATGAATTCATTTCTGGGAATTAACTTCGCAAGTGTATTTAACAGAGTTGTCTTTCCTGAACCCATAGAACCAGCAATTAGAATATTACTTCTCTTATTTACTAAATTTTTTAAAATTTCATAATACTTTTTATCAAACATATTTAATTTTAATAAATCCTCTAAATTAAAATCTATACAATTAAATACTCGTATTGAAATATAAACTCTATCTGATATGGGAGGGATAACTATTGAACATCTGCTGCCATCATAGAGTTCAGTATTCATGAACGGAATTCTCTGATCGACTATTTTTCCAGTATTGTTCTTTATTCTATCTATTATCAAATATACATCATCCAAACTATTAAAAGTTTTCCCCAGATATTCTTTTATTCCGTTTCTTATTATTATCATTTCATTATCCTGAATAAAAATATCTGTTACTAATTTATCCTGCAAAAAATTTTCCAATATGCCCAATCCAAAGATTTCCGATATTGTTTTATTAATTAAGTGCTCTTCAACTTCATAGTCGTAATATGGGTATTTCTTTTCAATTTCATCTTTTAAAAGTATGTATAATCTTCCCTTAAAGTCTTCTCTGTTAAAAAAACTATTATTTACAAAAAACTCATCCTTTTTTATTTTTTCTTTTATATTATTTATTATTTCTTTCTCATCATCTGCAGTTAATTTGTTTTGATTGTGAAGTCTATCTCTCAACATCGTTATTAATTCCAATATTCTTCTTAAATATTTTTTTAATTTCTTTAAAGAACCTTGTATTAAAGATACTGCCTTTATTAAATATGAATTTACTTTTACTAAATTTTCCGTCAAATCTTATAAATGCATAAATTGGCATTTTGATTATTTTTGATATATCCCAAACTTTAAAAATATGTAAAAATTTTCTTTTATTTACTATAAATTTAATTTTATATTCAGGGATAGAAAATTTCTTTACTAAAGTATCGATTAAACTAGAAACACGTGCGATACTTTCTAAAGAATATTCACTTATAGCGAGGATTTCATCTGAGAGTTTAAGTATATCAAGAACTGGACCATTTATAACCGTTTGTGTATCTACAATAATATAATCATAGTCTTTAGAAATAAAATCAACTAATAGATTGACAGCATCTTTTTTAATGTTTTCAGCTATCAGCGGATTTGACATACCTTTTAAAGCATCTACATTTTTATATATATTTTTAACATATTCATTATATTTTTCCGGAAACCTGAGCGCCAACTCAAGGGATTTATTATTTTCTATATCAAAAATAACGCCAAAATCTCCCGGCGAGCTATCCAGTTCTAATAATAATATTTTCTTTTTTATCTCCTTTGAAAAGAACATTGCAACTGCTATAGCAATAGAAGTTTTTCCTACTCCACCTTTATTAGATACAATTGTTATTATTAATTTTTTATCATAATAATTATTCTTATCTCCCGGCAGGCCTTTAAAGTTTATACTGCTGATATTACTTAACTCAATATCATCAGAAACTTTATCGATAAGAATATTTTGTTCCGAATTCGCCAAGGATTTCATTTTTAAAAAATTAAATATTTTCTACTATAATTTTATAATCACTATTCTTTGTTAATCTCGCAACAATAGGAGCTTCTTTTATATTACATTTAAGATAAATACTCGTATTGCTATCAATATTATTATTTAAAAGAATATTCTTGTTGCTATTGTCAATATTTTCTTCCATAAATAATATTTCTAGATTCCTTATTATTATCTGACCATCAATCCAAATTATATTTTCAGACATATAAAAGGTTGTGCTATCGATATAATCTGAACCTGTTGAGAAATTGCTTCTACCTGAATATTTATCACTTTCATCAGTATTAATACCCGAATAGATAAAGTTTTCTGAAAGTATAGAATCTTTATCCACAGCAGTTGATATGAGAGAGATGCAATTACCTGTTTTTAGTTCTTTTAAAATAGGTTCAACATATTGTATATTAATCGCTATCATTACTTCACCAGGTAATAATTTTTCGAAAATATTTGATTTAATTTCGTTATCAAACATTTCCTTAGAAATATAGTCATCTTTTTTCCTATCTATATTAATAATATTTCCTATTGCGACTTCTTTATCGGTCAGATAATTTTCCGGAAGAGAATTCTTATAATATTCTTTAAAATATAAATCCTCTTTATTTATTTTTTCACCAACGCTAATATCTCTGGATGCTACGACTATCTCTTTTTTATCCAGATAATTGTTAAGGAATAAATAAAATGCCAATCCTATGATTATTGACCCTATAATTATTAGCGTTAAGTATTTTATATAATATTTTTTCATTAAAATTCCTTTTTAATCACAAGTTAGTAAATTAAGTATTTTTTCTGCTAAGTAGTTAAAATTTTTTAGATTATTAAAATCGAAGTTTAGAAATTCCGATTTTTTTCTTAAAATTTCATTTTCATCCAGAAACACGAAATCCTTTAAATTAAAAAATTGTTCAATTTGACTTTTAAATAAATTCAAATCATTTGTTTTGTCATATTTATTTATAATTAATATTCTTTCCAAATCATCATAAACAAACCTATTATTCATTTTTATAAGTCTCCCGATACTTCCAAAAGTATGGTCAGATACCATTATTAAAAGATCAGCCAGGTCGATCAAACCCAGTAATAAATCATCAAACCTATTGGGTAAATCGAATATTACTAAATGATACTTTTTTTTAGCTATATCGGTTAAGCAATACAAGTCTTGTAAATCTACTCTTCTTGACATCTCATATGTTGGAGGAGCTTGTAATATATCTAGATTTTCTTTGATTTTTACTACCGAATTTTCTAAGGAATTTCTATTATAACCATCAATAAAATTTAAAATATTTGGAGATTTTGGAATATTAAGATAATAGCTCAGGTCGCCTCCTCCTTCAGAAAAATTTAAATCTACAAGCAGTGTTTTAACCTTGCTAAACATCTGACCTAAAAAGATAGATATAGTGGTAGTTCCAACTCCGCCTTTTGTTTTGACTAATATAATTACTTTTTGCTTTATTGTTCTTATTTTTCTAATTTCAAGATCATTGTCCTTTATTGGATTACTTTCATTCTCCAAAATTATATTGATATTTTTTTGAATAGTTTTAGAATTATATTTTTTATTTTTGACGTTACTTACTTTTGACTCTTTGGACAAATCATTTTTGCAAGCTGTTTTATTAAATATTCTTTTCTCGTTTTTTAGATTATGTTGTTTATTATCTTTTATCGAAGAATGTCCATGGATTTTTTCATCTTTATTACTATCAGATTTTAGAATCAATTTCCTGGATCTCATTAGGCTTGAAAAATAACTAATATATCTTTTAAAATTAAATCTTTTATTTTTTTCACTAAAAGCTTTTTTATCTATTTCTTTTAGTAATATATTTTCTATTTCTCTCTCATCTATAGGTGATTTAATATCCTCACCAATGACATAAATATTAATTTTTTTTCTCTTTGCTCTTTCTACGATATCAGATAAATCGGAAATTTTTTTACTTATTATGATTAAATCAATTTTTTCATATTCAAGAATGAAATTAACTGCAAAATTACTACTGAGATTTATAAAATTGTATTTATATTTTAAATTTTGGATTTTTTCGAAAGTTTCAAAATCTTTATCAGCTAAAATAATATTAAAAGAACTCACATATCCATTTATTTTATTATTTAGATAAGTATTTTTGGTCATAAGCTCTTTTATTTATTTGCATAACTATCGATTATGTGTTTTAATAGAATAAATTATATTATTTACTATGTCAATACAATTTATATACTCAATATATACTATATAAAAATATATATATCTTATATAATATTAAGTCATATTTAGATGTAAGTTTAAATGTACAATTAAATATTATTAACAGGAAGGAGTCTTATGGATTATATAATTGGAATCACAAATGCCAGGAATAATATCAAGGAAATAGTAGATACAATATCAGATAAGGATGAAACTTACATTGTTACCAGAGACAGCGTCCCTGAAGCAGTTATCATTTCTTATAAAAAATATATCGAAAATAAGAAGCTGCTCAATCAGATGAGTGAGCTGATATATGAAAAATCGGTTAAAAAATCCCGGCTTCAATTTAAAGAATGGCTCATGCAGAAAGGATATGATACTGATAAATTATCCGAAGAGGAAATCAGCGATATGATCAAAAATTTACAGATAAACAATGGTATTTAATCGTTATAAAAAATACTTCTTATAATAATTAATAAATAATATCAACAGAAATTAACTTTTTATATAAAAAAATCTACGCGGGAGTGGCGGAATGGTAGACGCACTGAACTGTAAATTCAGCGTGTACCCACACGTACGGGTTCGATTCCCGTCTCCCGTACCAAAATAAAAAACAACCCTAAGAATAGGATTGTTTTTTATTTGTGTACCCACACACTGAACTATGTTCAGTAAAAATAATTTAACAGTTTTAAGATGTATTTGTCAAGTGTGTTTTTCTAATTAGATATTTGATATTAGACAAATTATCTAATAAAATCAAATTGACTCACTACCTATACTTTTAGTGCTAAATATTTCTTATGCTCAATGATCCATTTTTTTATTTTTTCCGAATCTGTTCTCCCTTCAGCTATTCCCATACCCGGTTCAATCAGTTCAGGTTGAGAAAAATACAACTTAATACCATTGAGTTCCAGAAAAACAAGCATAACAAATAGTCCTGCCCTTCTATTTCCGTCAAGAAAAGGGCGATTTCTTATAATTCCATAAGCCTGGCGCGCTGCTCTTTCTTCAATAGTAAGATAGAAGTCTTTTCCTTCAAATTATGCATGTGCATTATATAATGCTGATTAAAATGTCCCAATATCACGGAGTTCAGATTAACCGCCGGTTGCCTTACACATTATATCATTAAGATACAGAACCCGGATGGGTATTAAGTTTTATCATCTGGCAACTTTGGAAAAGTTCTGGTTAGCTTCTGTTAATGAAATCAGGCTTTTTGTATCAACTAACATTAAAATTACCTCGTAAATACTATGTACCGATTTAGGATAAAAATAACCTATTTTTATCCTAGAG
Organism: Actinomycetota bacterium; assembly: GCA_028717265.1. Classification (GTDB taxonomy): domain Bacteria; phylum Actinomycetota; class Humimicrobiia; order Humimicrobiales; family Humimicrobiaceae; genus Hydromicrobium. The sequence continues at coordinate 701 of JAQUOE010000020.1, read as the reverse complement.
TCATAAAAGGTTTAGGACTGTATGTTGATTGTTATGTAGATACTAAATCTGGAGTTATATTTTCAATAGTTATTAATTCTTTAAAAAATGATCCGAAATTTACACCTTTGAGTAATTAATTTTACAACAAACGAATTAAAGATTTTTTATAAACTCTTCTTGTAATATTTTAGAATCTAAAATTCCTTTGTGCCCTTTAAGCTTAATCATTTTATTAGCTTTCTTATAAGTTTCTCTCTTGCAACAACACTTATATCCCACTCCAAACTTTTTAATATCTCAAGTAAGTTTAGAGATCTACGCAAAATTATTTACGGACTTATTTTCTATATTTTCAATAACTCTATCTGGCATTTAATCTTATATATTTTTCTGATCTATGTGCCTCTGGTCCTATTATTTTTGCCAGAGGAATGTCAGGAAGTCCTTCTATTTTAATTTTTCCTTCTGTTAATAATTTCGTTGATTCTGCTGTCTGTTCCACATATTCAGTTTCTCTTCCTTCTTCCGGCGGAAAAAACCCTATTACCTCTTTTCCTATAAACAGTTTTGTTAAGTTTCCAATTGCTATAAGCAGATTTTCAAAATCCTTAACGGAAAAATCTTTTTTATTTCCTATAAATCCAGAAATAATTTTATCAATAGTTTGGTAATATTTTTCCAACGATGTACTTGTTATTCTCATTCTCCAGAAAATTTTG
>JAQUOE010000019.1 GCA_028717265.1 Actinomycetota bacterium | reverse complement strand
AAATGCCCCGGCTCCAAGGTGTACGTGAACATCAAATTTAAATCCCGAATTCAAAATATTATCTCCCAGCAGTCCGTACTCTTCTGTTTTCTCGATTGCGACTCTTAAATTTGCCACTGCCTGGGGGTATTCCTGTCTTACATAGATAAAGCCTTCATGGGCACCTATTGCATAAGCTGCTATTATAAGCCCCTCAAGGACACTGTGCGGGTCTCCCTCCAGTACACTTCTGTCCATATATGCGCCGGGATCACCTTCGTCGGCATTTACGATAATATATTTAGGTTCTCCGGGTGCATTTCTGGTAACTTCCCATTTAATTCCAGCAGGAAATCCTCCACCTCCCCTGCCTCTTAAATTTGCTTTTTTGACTTCCTGGATAATTTCTTCCGGGCCCATCACGGTTAAAGCATTTGCAAGCGCCTGGTATCCGCCGATCCTGATATAATCATCTATATTTGCAGGATCAATTTTCGAATTTTTATCCAGTACAATTCTTTTCTGGTACTTATAGAATGGTATTTCAGCTTCTTTAACTACCGGATTGCCGTTTTCATCTCTAAAAAGAAGCTTTTCTACAATTTCGCCATTTAAAGTTTTATCAATAATTGCAGGTACATCCCCTACTTTCACCCTTAAGTAACATGTACCTTCAGGATGTACAACGATAATGGGCCCTCTTTCGCAATAACCATGGCACCCTGTCTTAAATATTTTTAAATTTTTTACTTTTTCAGGGTTTTCCATGCCTTTTTTACTTATCTCATCAATGAGAGCCCGGTGTACTTCTTCCGATCCATAAGCCTTGCATCCGGTACCTGAGCAAATTGAGATTATGGTCTTACCTTCAATCTCATCCTGCAGCATCCTGGCCCTGTCTTTTAAATCCTGCAGTGAAGTTATTTTATTTGTTATTTTTAAATTCATTATTTCTCCATTTTAGAATTTAACTTTTTAAAAATATGCTTAAAAATATAATTTAAACCTGTTATCAAATTATTAATAAAAAACTAACTTACGGAGCTAAACAATTTTTCCAACTGTCCTGTTGAAGGGTTGCTATAATATTTATTATTGAAATACATTACTGGCCCCAGAGCGCAGCAGCCCAGGCAATTTACAGTTTCAAAACTGAACATATAATCGTTTGTCGTATCTCCTGGTTCAATTTTTAAGATATTGCTGACTCTCTGGAGTAAATTTACCGAGCCTCTTATATGGCAGGCGGTACCTTCGCATACAAGTATCTTGTACTTGCCCATAGGTTCCAGATTAAAAAACTTATAAAATGTTGCTGCACCATATATCCTGGCAAGTGGAATGCCAAGTTTTGTGCCGGCGTAAAATAATATGTTCTTTGGAAGCCAGTTATATTCATCCTGGAAATCCAGCAGTATCTGTATTAAATTATTTTTCCTGAACTGGTGTTTCTCAAGAATTTTATCAATTTTGCTGAAATCATTGCTTGTCTCTTCCAATTTTTTCTCCTTATGTTCCTTTTTGGTTTGCACGGATTAATTTACTGATTTTTTCTGCCGTTTCTGCAATTGCAACCTTGAACTTTAAATCTGATATGCATGGAGAGTAATTTTTTAAATCGGATTCCCTCACTTTATCACTATATGGAAGTTCTCCAATTACTTCCAGGCTGCCGATATTATTTATCAAAAACTGTTTTTCTTCATCAGATTTAACTTTATTTATTACTGCATAAACAGATTTTATTCCAAGGTCTTTTGACATTTTTATTACCGAATTAGCTGTCTGGATGCTTCTTAATCCCGGTTCTATAACAATTATCAATATGTCCATATTCTCACAGGTACCCCTGCCAAGGTGTTCAATCCCTGCTTCCATATCAAGGATTATAATTTCTTCCATGTCAACTACAAGATACTTAAAAAGTCTTTTAAGCAAAACATTTTCGGGGCAGTAACACCCGCTTCCCCCGGCTCTTATTGTGCCTGCAACAAGGAGCCTTACTCCGTCAACATCTATTCCAAATTTTTGGGGAATATCGTCAACCTTAGGATTCAATTTAAAATAGGCACCATACTCCCCGGACTTCGCGCCTGTCCTTTCTTCAATAAGTTCCTTAATTTCAACAAGGGGTATTATCTTCACAGCACTTTCATAATCAAGCCCAAGGGCAGACGCAAGATTTGCATCGGGGTCTGCATCTACCGCTATAACTTTAAAATTTTTACCTGTATAATATTTTGCAAGACAAGCTGCAAGGGTAGTTTTACCTACGCCACCTTTTCCGGAAATAGCTATTTTCAACCTGGCTACTCCTCCCTCTTAATATTTACTTATCAAGGTAAGAATGGGCATATAATATCCTGTTTGTCAATATATCGAAAGTTTTCACAGCATGCATAAGGTCACTATCCAGCGGATCCAGTATTGCCGAATCAAGACCATGGCTAAGCAATATTAAAAGATAGGTCCTGTTCAATAAACTTTTTAATTCGGCGGGAGAAGACTGTGAAACGTTTGAGAGCCCTACAATTGTTTTTGGCTCCTCCGGAAGTCCCATTAATTCCTTCAACTGCTTGAATGCTTTTAAACCCTCAATGCAATTTAGGACCTGCGGCTGCAACACTGCAACAGGTAAAACAATCGGGTCAAGATAGAGGTCGGAAAGGGGCAAACCCTGCTCCATTGCTGAGTTTACGATATTCATAATTATTTCAATCCTGCTGTCTACATCAGGCGGAACACCCTTTTCACTCAATGCGATACCTACTATTTTAGCTCCGTATTTTTTTGCCATTGGCATCAGGATATCCAGTTTATCCTGGTCGCCGGTAACAGAATTAATCATAGCGGCACCTTTATGTACCTCCAACCCGGCTTCCATTGCGCTTGTGTTTTTGGTATCAAGTGCCAGCGGCGTTTCAACTTCTCCCTGGATTGTTTTCACTACCCACTGCATTAATTCCTCACCGTTTTTTGTTGCTGGTCCTATATTTACATCAATATAATGGGCCCCGGCCTCCTTTTGGACTTTTGCCATTTTTATTATAGGACCTGCGTCCCTGTTTCTAATCGAGTCGCCAACAATTTTAGAAGTAACACTAATATTTTCTCCGATAATCAGCATATGTTAACCTCCTTCTGGAAAATGATTTCATTTATTTTATATTTCTCTAATTATTTGCTGCCAATACTTATGCAATATAATTTTTTAAAAATTTCGGAACTTCCCCGGCCTCTCTGGGGCCAACTATAATTTTCCACTGCCCTCCCAGCTCATCTTCAAGTTCACCCTGCAACTGTGCAACATAACCCGGAATTATAATTTCCTTCCTATTTACTTTATCCGCAATACCGCTCTTATTTATAAATTTTGCAATCATCTCAGGGATAAATTTCCCGGCTGCCCATGCAGTAAGCACTGACTGCCCCTCGACATCCATAACCATCAGCCAGGAAGGAACTTTGCAGTTCTCCACTTCCCCTGAAATTATGAAATAAGTCAGGGAAAAATTAGTTGTTATAAGAACCGGAGAATTCGAATCAGGATTGTTTATTTCGTATATTTTTTGTTCAACAGCCATAGGCTTTCGCGGATCTGTATAAATATTTTGCCTGTATACAAGCAGGGGGAATAGATTTTGCGGATTGATATTTGATAGTACAATAATGGAAGCATACTTTGCTACAAAAATTGAAGCAATTAAAGTTTCTTTTAGCGGGTCATCTGTCATTTCTCCAGGAAAAACTATTGTCGGATAACCCAACAACCTGTCTTTTTTATTTATGGCAGCTCTCCTTAAAATTACCTGGTTAAAGAAATCATTTTTAAAATTTCTATCGCCGGTATCAATAACAATATTCCTTATTCCTTCATTTCTTAATTTTTCGGAAAGAGTTGAAATTTCATCAAAAGTTTTACCTTTTACTACAACTGAACAACCAGTTTCCTTTATTACCTTCATCATCATATCAATATTTGACATATCTATCGCATGAATGAGCGGTTTTCTACTCTTGTACTGTTGCGCAACTGTTATCAGGGTATCTGTATCGGATGATATAAATATCAGGGGTTTTTCAGTCAGACTTGCAATTTTATCAGCTGCAGCCATAAAAGTATTTTTATCTCCCGAAGTATTTTTCAGGCATATTGCATTTACTTCAAGAACCTGTCCCACCCTGTCATACTTTAGATTGTTGACCTTGCTGATAATTTCTTCGATTTTAGAAGCATCCGTATTATCATCAATCGCTATTGCAAAAGCATTTGGGTTCACAAAAGTCCTGTCATGCCTGAACATTACAGTTTCTTCACCAATTTTAAATGCATAATTTCCCTGACCTATCTCAACTTTAAGGATTGGAGGCTGCGAAGCTTCAGCAAGCGCTTCTTTTGCCTGCTCGGACACATAAGGACATTTTTCAAGTTCTACTTTCCCGGCTGCCAGCTGCATTGCAAAAGCCAGGCAAGTAGGAAAACCGCAATCTTTACAATTGGTTTTAGGAAGAAGCCTAAAAATATCAAGACCGCTAAGTGGCATTTATTTCCCCCTTTATCGTCTTTTGTAGAAAGTTAATCAAATATTTTTTTAAACATAGATAATAAAAAATATTTCATACCAATATTCCTGGATGTTGGCCTTAAAACCATGCTACATCATTGGTTCCATTTCGATCACAGGATGATTTACCTTTGCAATCCATTGAAGCACTTCTTCTTCTGTTGTTGCTTCTTCTTCTGTTGCAATTTTGGAAACAAAATCAGGTATACCTATTTCAGCAGACCTGGATTCCAGTAAAGCGAGTATTTCCTCTTTCAGTTGTTTGGGCATCCATACAAGCCTTTTTAATCCGCCATCAGCAAGTATAAACTTTTTTGATCCAATAAAATACTTGCTGACACCTATAAAACCGGGGGTCTGGATCCCGCCGCCCACCATTCCGGCAATAGTTGAAAACTTCATTCCGCATGGAGTCATTTCAGAATATTCCCTGTTGACAGCCATTACCCCATTAGTAGTCGGAAGTATGGTTATTATAACTTCAAAACATCCGCATGAAGTCATCGGGTCGACCATCATTGAATATGCAGAAAAAGATTCCAGTTTCTGGTGAGAAATTTTATAAACAAATTCATTAACGCCCTTCCATACACCCAATCTTTCGTCAAGAGTTTCACCCTTTTTAATCGGCTGATTGGGTCCTGTCGGATTTATTTCAAAAGCTGCCCGGCAGTCCAGCCAGTTATAAGCCCCGCAAAGCCCCGGCCTTTCAGGTGATATTGCACATACATGATTGGGTGCAAAAGACTGGCAGAGGGAACATGAATAAAATATATCAACAGATTCATCCGTAAGGGTCCTCAGTCTTTCATCTCTTAGTTTGAAAACACCCTTGGCTTTTTGTTTAAGTACAGCTACGTCTTCCGGATTTGTAAAAATCTTAACCTGGATTTTATCCATGATATTGCCGAATGTAGAATGCATTTTTGCATGAAGAATTGTTCCAAGATGCTTTATCTTAAATCCGTTTTTCACCGCTTCTTTGCTGAACCTGGTCCATATTATATCCCTCTGGCCCATATGAAAAATCCCGGTTGCATAGTTTATGAAATAATGTATCTGTCTTTCCATAACAGGTTCGAAGTCTGTCTGCATTTTTCTGCCATATACCAGGACTTCGATTCCGAGAGGAAGTACGCTGTCGGGCGGCATATCATCTACTTCAGGGCCGAATACTTCTACTTTACCGTCTTCTATTTCTGATGATTCAGCCATATGAAGGAATTCAACTGCCTCGCTCCTGTTGCCTCCGAACTCAACATATGTATCTTCTTTTCTTACACGCTCACCTTCAAAAGCCGGCCCGAAAGCTACGGGGATATCAACCTTGTCAACGGTTATTTTGAGACCCCTTACCTCTATAGCCCTGGATACGATTTCTTCATCAGGTATATTGGAAACCACATGTTCATAAGTGCAAACTCCTCTTGGCAAAATTTCAGGAATGGGAGTATCTGCAATAGTCGGAAAACCAAAACTTATTGCTCCGGCTGCATTTGCATATTTTTCTTCGTCTACTTCACCCAGTGCAAGCACAAATGCAAATACCCTGTCCTTATTATATTGGAGCATTCTTTTATAATCACCGGCCTGAACACCTCCAAAACTAAGCGCTGCCCTTGCCGCAAAGCCAAGAGCATAAATAGTTGAAGTTATATCTTTTCCAAATGGAACCAGTCTTGTATTCCATCCAAGTTCCACGCCTTCTTCAACCAGCTGTTCGGACATAGATTTTCCGTCAGTGGAACCTGTCATAAAAACATAAATATTTTTTTCCTGAAGTTCTCTTGCTATTTTTACTGCATTCTTACTGTCACTGCAGGCGCCAACACATGCTGCAAAACCCGGAGCCGTACCATCTACGAATTCTATTCCTCTTTCCCTTATTATTACGTCTGTAGCTGCACCAACCCAAATGCCGTCAACAGGCGGCGGACCATCGAGATATTTGATTACTTCAATTATTTCTTCCGCCCATATTGTAGCAATACCGGCATCCAGAGTTCCTCCAAGATAAGGCAGCCATAGTTTTTCGGAAGGTATTGGAGGCAGCAGTTTTTTTATTTCTTCCATTACTTTTTGGGCATCTGATAGTTTTTCAACTGCAATGCCCGTCATACTGTAAATTATTGGCAGGTAATATCCAGTATTGGGAAATTCTATATGCTGTTCTGCCCCATGTTTTTTAATTGAATCCTGCAGGGTTTTATCTGCTTTTTCAATTATTTTATAAGCACCTCTTATTGCACCTGTAGCTATTATTTTAGACATCTTACAATGCCCTCCTTGCTTCCATATCCATGAGAACCCGCTCTTTTTTGATATCGATTTTTAATTTTTTCCTTTTTTCCTGGATAACATTTATTACTTTTTCAAGAAGCTCATCAATATCAGGAATATATTCCAGCTGCCCCCCGAATTTTTGCTCCCAGCCACTTGTCATGATATTTTTAACTTCTTCGCTGGATTCTACCGGGATGGGCTCACCGCCAAATGCCACATAAATACCTGATGCTGCAAAATATGTACCAATAGATAATGCTTTCTCACTCATCCATTCCGGGGCAATACCCGCTGCCGGAAGATCACTTAAATCTTCTCCCAACCCGCCTTCTTTTACAATATCTGATGCTATGCTTAAAATCCGTGAATTATCAACACAGGATCCGAGATGCAAAACTGGCGGAATTCCCACAGCTTCGCAAATTGAACGCAAACCTTCTCCTGCATACTCCATTGCTTCCGGCGTCATGATCCCGCATTTTGCCGTTGATATCGCGCCGCACCCTGTCTGGACAATAAGGTAATCCCTCTTAATAAATTCTTCGACTAAAAAATTATTGTATTTATCCTGCGGCAGACGCGCATTGTTGCATCCTACAATCGCTACGATTCCCTGGATTCTTCCATCTATTATTCCATCATTTAAAGGTCTTAAGGATTCCCTGAATCTTCCACCCAGCATATACCTGATATATTCATGGGAAAAACCGGCAACAAGGTCAGATCTAATGTCAGGAATGCAAACTGTGTGTTTCCTGTTTTGATAATTATCAATTGCCATTTTAATTATCTCTTTTGCAAGTGTAACTGCATTTACTTCCTGGAATTCCATGTGTATTGCGCCCGGAATTTTGCTTTTGGGTGAAGAAGTGACAAGTTTTGTATGATATTTTTTTACTAATTGGCCCAGTGCCTGCATAATGCACTGAATATCTACAACCATAAGCTCAACTGCACCTGTCATTATCGCCATTTCCTGTGATAAAAAATTTCCTATCGGGGCAATGCCCTGCCTCATCAATACTTCATTTGCCGTGCAGCAAATTCCAACCACGTTTATACCTTTTGCACCTTTTTCTTTTGCATAATCCACCAGCACCTTATCATCTGCAAGCTCAGCAATGACTTCGGAAAGCGTCGGTTCATGGCCATGTATTACTATATTTACTTCATCTGTCTTAAGCATTCCAAGGTTGGCTTTAGCAGCAAGCGGAACCGGTGTTTTAAATAAGATATCAGTAATTTCGGTTCCCAACATTGACCCGCCCCAGCCATCGGATAATGCGGTCCTCAGTGCCTGATTTAAGATATTTTCAGGTTCCTGGTCAACCCCTATATGAGTTCTATGCATCATTTCGACAATTTCCCTGTCAATGCCTCTTGGTACTACTTTATACTTTCTCCATATTTCCTGTCTTTTCTTTGGAGCCAGTTTAATAAAGTCTATTTCCCCGGTTTGCTGGCCAAATAACGACATTGCTTTTTCCGCTGTTTCTTTTGCAATCTCATTTACACTTTTATCTCCCAAAGAAATTCCAAGGGTTTTTGCAAGCTTAAATAGTTTCGGTTCATCCTTGATTTTAAGACCTTCCGCTTTCCCCTCGGCGGTAAGACTTAGAAGGTGGGCCATATCCCTGCCGTGATCAGAATGAGCAGAAGCACCAGCCGCAATACTGCGAGCCAGATTCCTGGCGGAAATTGTTCCAATAGTAGCGCCACATAATCCTTCTTCATTTTCCATTACCCTGCATGGACCCATTCCGCAATTTTTACAGCAAACCCCTGAGATGCCTGACCCAATAGGGCATGGCTTCAGGGATTCAGCGCGTGTAAATACCGTATTTTCTTCTTCTTCAATATTTTCCAGCAACTTACAGACGGCTTCGTCACTGCTTAACTGAGCTATTTTTTTAATATCTTTACTCATTAAGATCTATCCTTTCATGGAATTTCATTGCAATAAATCGCTTATTATTTCTTTAACCAATTTAACTGCTTTGGGATGTCTCATAGTTACAATATTTGAGCCGGAAATCAGAAGGCACATTACAGAGATCGTTTCCCAGTTAATACCTCTTTCTTCCAGATTTCCCCAATCGGGATATACTTCTTCACTTTCCCTCACCTCTTTGACTTTCCAGACTTCTTCAGCAATGTTGTTTATAATTGGCATCTGTGTCATTTTATCATCCTGAAGAAGGGCTGCTATTTTTAATCGTTCCATTGCCGAGAAACAATATTCAATTCCATACCCCAAACCTGAACTTGAAGGATCCATTGCTATTTTATTTGCCGGAAGTCCGAGCTGGGTTAGAAGGATATTAAGCTGTTTTGCGATATTTACATCAAGAGGGCTCAATGCAATTAAATTATTCTTATATCCGATTGCCGATGCAGCAAGGGTCTTATAATTATTTTCCTCCACCCAGCCCAGTAATATGTTGCTCCCTGCGTTTTTTTCTGATACTTTTTTCATAACTTCAGCGACTATTTCAAGCGGTGCCTCAGCATAGACAATCAATGGCTTGCCTATGGCCTCTCTTACATTTTTCACTATATCTGCCGCTTCATCCGCAGTCATGGTTCCTGCATCAGGGTTTATTTTTGTCAGGTGAAAACATATTGCATCTGCATTAAATTTTTCAATGCACTTTTTTGCCCATAAAACAGGGTCTTCTGCTACATCATTGAAATAATCAAGAAGATAATCGGGCCAGTTTTGAGGTTTGGCATCAAAAACGTCAATTGCAATCACAGGCTTGCCTGGGATTTCTCCTTCAAAATTATAGAAGGGTAATGCCGATTCCCCACCGGCAATGATTTCAGATTTTTCATTTCCAAGTTTTAATGAATTAATTTTACCCGTATATAACTCTTTTGGAATTTGAAAATTCATTCATGTCCCTCCTTATTAATCGTTTTTTATGCGGAATGTTATATAGTAACAACTTTGTAACATGTGATACTTTGTTATTATTTTATCATTTTTAATAAAAAAATTCATATAAATTTTGAAAAAATAATTCATAACAGCAGGGTTTGAAATTTATAGAAGTTAATAAAATCAGGTTATATCTCAAGTTTTTTTACTATTTCTTTTACCTGCTGCAATGAAGTACTCTCAGGCGGTAACTCAAAAATAGATTTGTCCGACAATTCAATATCAATAATATTCTTATCTGAATTGATTATTCCCAGAATTTCAAAATCCTGTTCCTTAACGAAGTCTAAAAGTCTATTATCGGGCTTATTGTCTACCCTGCTTAGTATTAAAAAAACTTTGCCAATATTTATTTTTAATTCTTTTGACAGATCTCTTAATCGTGCAGCAGTTTGTACTCCGCGAAGTGAAGGATCCGATATTAAAAGAAGATATCTTATATTATGAGTAGTTTTGCGGCTCAAGTGCTCCATTCCGGCTTCATTGTCCATAACAATATAATCATAGCTATCCTGGAGCATATCTATATATTTTTTAAATAAATTATTTGCTGCACAATAACACCCGGGTCCCTCGCCCCTTCCCATTGCCAGAAGATCAAAATCTTTCCCTTCTGCAACAGCCTGGTGAATATTCATTTCAACCATCTGGTCTTTATATATCCCCGATGATATCACCGCACCATTTTTTTTGAAATCTTCTACAAGCTGACCTACAGTCATATTTATCTTAATTCCAAGCAATTCATTGAGATTGGAATTCGGATCTGCATCAAGTGCCAGGATTTTCCCGGCTTTTTTATCAATCATGCTTCTTATAAGCAATGCACTTGTAGTTGTTTTTCCGGTTCCGCCTTTTCCGGCTACAGCAATATTTATTCCCATTTTTTAAGCAACTTTCTTTAATTATCCAGAACAATTATCTTACGGACGGAAAATCTTTTAAATCTGTATAAGGCAAAAACAAACCCGCAACATAACGATCCATAAATTTCATATTCGTACTCAGTTCTATATAAGTAATTTTTTCTGCTATTTCAGAAGTATAATCAAATTTATTTTCCGATAATAAACACAGATAAGCACCCATGATCGAAGTATTTCCAACAAATGCATATCTATCGGTATTGATATCAGGAAGCATGCCGATTGTAACAGCATTCTTAATATTAAGATTTGTTCCAAGTCCTCCAGCAATACAAACCTTTTCTATATCTGCAATTTTTAATCCTATATCTTCAAGAATTGTTTTTATTCCGGAATAAACGGCTGCTTTTGCCCTCATCAAATTATCTATGTCAATTTCACTTATAAATATATCTTCCCCGGTTCCGCTGTTTCCGGATTCGGCAATAATATATCTAAAATCACCATCAGCATTTGTCAGGTAACTATTGCCGATACCCTTATTAAATTTCCCTTTTCTGTCTATTATGCCCTTTGAAAACATTTCACCCATCAAATCGATCAGTCCTGCACCACATATTCCAACAGGCTTTGAGTCACCGATCACCTGATAAAAACATTTATATGTATCCTCATCAATAAAAACTTTCTCGATGGCACCCTGCACAGCCCTGCTGCCGCATCTTACTCCACCCCCTTCAAAAGCAGGACCTGCTGAACAGGAACAGCCCATCATCCATTCAAAATTACCCACTACGATTTCACCATTCGTACCAAGATCTATGAATAATGTAATTCCTTCCCTTTTTGACATATTTACGGCAAGTACACCTGAAGTGATATCCCCGCCGAGAAAACTGGCAACCCCCTCTATATTGTAAATTGCGACATTTTTAATGTATTTAAGTCCCATCTCGGATGAATCCGTTTTTGAAAATTGATTGGCAACAGTAATATACGGCACTTCCCTTATAAATTTTGGAGACACTCCATAAAAAATATGCATCATTGTGGAATTCCCTGCCACAAGCATTAACACGATATCTTCCTCGTTAATATTAGTACTTGTAAGAAGCTTCAATATCATATTATTTATTGAATCAATAACCGAATTCCTGAGTCTGTTGAGTCCATCGCTTTTCGTTGAATAAATAATCCTGTTTATTATATCTTCTCCAAATTTTATCTGAGGATTATATCCGGAAGTAGAACCTATAATTTCACCGGTTGTCAAATCTACAACCTGCAATACAAGAGTAGTTGTTCCTATATCAAGAGAAAAACCATAATATTTTTTCTTACCTGGCGGTTGTATATTTATCAAACTGTTCGACTTTTTATCAACTGTTGCCGTGATTTTAAAATTATTTTCCCTTAAAAGGCCTGGCAGTTTTCTTAAAACACTCAAGGGGACCGCTACATTGTTCAAGCTAAAATTAGTTTTTAAACTTTTTCTCAGCCTATATAAATCAGTAGTTGCATAATTCAAAGTAGGACTTTCCACGATTATTTCTTCTTTTATTATCCAGGGGTTTATATCAAATTGCGCAAACTCATCAGACTTGACCCCGCTATAAACTTTACTTTCATATAATTTAGAGTTTCCCTCTTCTATTTTAGCCCTGACTTTTTTCTTTTCAGGTACAAATACGATAGCATCTCCCCTCACCTTACTCAGGCATGAAAGGACATAACCTTCATCTCTATCTCTGGCATTGATAAATTTTACTTTTTTTGAATAAATATTACCGCTTTTTACCTGGACTTTGCATCTTCCGCAGGTTCCCACACCATCGCATGCCGATTCTATGTCAATTCCGCAATCAAGAATAGCCTGCCTCAAATTATAATCTCCAGGGACTTTGATAGTTTTTCCACTGGGCAGGAATTTAATTGAAAAATGTTTCTTATCTAACATTATCTTCTAAACTACTGGTTCAATGGCATAATTTCAAAATATTATTGTTCGGCCCCAAAAAAAGACAACTGGCATTCTGCCTTAAGTAAGGACAGCAATAATAGTAAAAATTATATAATATATATATATTTTTAAGCAACCAATCTTACCCGATCATTAGTATAATTTTTGAGTTTGCTTCTAAGCCATTTTTAAACTAAATTGCAAAAATATATCAATGAAGCTATATTCATTGATATAAAGCCGGAGAATTTCTGATTAAATGAATAATGATATAGCAAGAAAAACAGGAGAAATAATTATGAGTTTCGAGAAACAATTCCTGGAAGAGACAAATATAAGGATTAATAATGCTTCTAAAATAATCATCCATTGCCTTGATCAATTAAAAGAAGAGCATATCTGGTATCGGCCCGATAATAGCGTCAATAATATCGGAATAATAATAAATCATCTATGCGGCAATTTAAGGCAATGGATCATTTCCGGAATCGGTGGGCTTGAAGATATAAGGAATCGTCCTCTTGAATTTAATGATAGTACCAGGCTAAGCAAAACAGAGCTGGTAAATAAGTTCCGGGAAATTATCAGCAGCTGTAATAAAACAATAAATAATTTTGATCCTGATAACCTGCTGGAAAAACGGCGTATCCAGGGATTTGAAAAAAGTGCATTAAGTGCAATTTATGGAACAGTTAACCATCTGGAGTTACATGCGGGCCAGATAATATATATAACACGTTCGATCTTAAAGTCTGATTATAAATTGAAGTGGATTCCCCAAACAAAAGAGCAGGGTGCAGAATAACCTTTTAAAATAATATAATACTTAAAACCTCAATTCATGTATAAAAATTTCTCCATTTAAGCTCAATATATTAGTTCTGACTTTTTCCACTATTCCCAGCTACAAGTTTTTTAAGCCAAATTTCTTTCTCTTATTCCATTTAAGTTTAAAACTGCTGAGCTTTACTAATACATCTAAGATATTATTCTTATTTACAATATTTTAATAGAATTATTAAAAATTAGAAATAAATTTACTATTTGTAAATTTTAAAAAAAATTGAAAAAAATAAAAATAAGGGTCATCAGAACATATTATTTCCTATTGTTATTTGTTACTATTTATCTTATGCAGTATTTCTTTAAGTATTAAAAAATTCTTTTAAACTAATTATTACTTCTAAAATTTGGTTCGAAATTTCACGCCCTGAGGCAGCCATTTCGGTATGTATGTCATATAAATCTCACAATATTTAATCAAATGTATTAATTTGAATAGCAGTTATAAAGTTTGATCGATAGATTTTTTTATTAAAATAAAGATGAATAAAAAAATCTTTTTTGATAAGATATGCAAATGTGCCATATACATATAAAATTGTAGAATAACAGTAACAAAGGAGTGAATAAAAAGATGAGAGTAATTTCATGTATCGTTGTGGTTTCGATGCTGATGCTTGGAGCTGTGGCTTGTGCCGCTCCTGCTGCTGAAAAATCAGAACTAACCGCAGCGTCAACTACGCAGCAAACGACGACAGAGTCTACCGAGGAAACGGTATCCGAGTCTGTACAGGAGACTGTCCCGGATCCGGAAATGGTTATTGAATTCAAGGATACCATTTTGGAAAAAGATATCCGCGAGCTATTAAACAAGCCCGAAGGTGATATTACTGTAGGGGATGCACTTGAGGTAACCTATATTGATTTTTCAAAACAATATGAAGACGACGATGCAATTAAAATACAGAAAATTGACGGATTGGAGTACTTTATAAATCTGGAAGAATTACATTTAATGTTTAATAGCGTAAGTGATATAAGCCCGCTTGCCTCAATGACAAAGTTAAAAAGACTCGGCTTGGGTGCAAATGGAGTAGAGGACATAAGCGTTTTTACAAACTTAACTGAGCTGGATTCTCTGGCATTTTTCAGTAATGAGCCAGTTACAGATTTTAGCCCTCTGGAGAACCTGGATAAAATGGGCTGGATGCTGCTTGGTTATGATAATATCAATGACGTAAGCATACTTTCAGGAATGACGGAGCTATGGCATCTGGATTTAGCTAACACCCAGGTGAGCGATGTAACTCCACTGGCAAATCTAAAAAATTTAAAAAAGTTATTTTTAAAGGGCAGCAAGGTTACTGATTTCAGTCCGCTTGCCGGAATCTATGACCAACTCGAGGAAAAGGACTTCGAACTGGAATGAAAATTTATGCATAGCAGGTCTCTTTAATCTAAGCGAAAAAGTATTCATGTAAAAACGTCTATCAATTAGATGGGCGTTTTTACATAATTCTCCTAACTCACTCTTGCGCCCCAGCAGTATGAAGAAATGAAATTTAGCCTCTTGGATATGATAAAAAATCATAAAAATCCAGTTCCGGTATAAAAATAACCTTATCCGAGTTTGCAATCCTGGTTCTAACTTCGTACGTTGTAGCCAGCCACTTTTCACTTATTGTAAGACTGCAATCAGGGATTCTTCTTTGAAGTTCTTTTGCAACATATAACGAATTCCCTGTTCCTGAAAAGTAATAAATCTTTGTGCTTGTGATATTTCTAATATTACTTGCTTTTTGAATAGATTAAAAATGGTTTGATATTTTTATTAACTTTCCTGCTTTAGTTTATAGGCAAACTCTTCTGCTCTTTTTAAGTCTTCAGTATTCGGCCTGCCTTTGTTTAGTCCCCCAAATAGCTTAAGGAAACTATTCGTATCCAGACCCGGACAGCCAAACTCTCCTGCAATCTTATAACCTTTGGATTTAAGTTTCTCTCTGAGTTCTAAATGTTGTTGTGCAACCAGTTCTTTACCCTGTGGATTTGTTGATTTCACAAATATCGCTGGAATCCCACATGTTGAGAAAATAAATGCTTTCCTGTTGGTGACCTGCGGCAACTTATCAGCAAGCTCAAGCAGGGATTTATGATGTTTCCCACTATATATCCCCGAACTAAAACCTATTAGATCATATTCCTGAAGGTCTTTAAAATTTAATTTCTGCGGTTCTTTGATTTCAGCATCAAGGATTTTTGCAATAGAGTCTGCAATCTTTTTTGTATTATTGTGATGGTATGAATATAAGACCAGTGCAGACTTCATTTCCATTATTCTCCTTTTTATTTACTCGATTTTCTCCAGAAATATAAAATAAAACTTGTAAAGAAGTATAGCACAGCAGTATAAAAGTTTAACAGGTTTTAAAAGATAAGGATTTTGAATATTTTTTTAATTCATTTAAAATATTACATATAAGAAATTTTTATAAATTTGAAAATTCTACGGACATTATTATTACTTAACTTAACCTACAGGAATTCTTCTGCTCCTCTTTGATTCAAGCTGACTCAGGGCAATTTTACGTATGCGAACAGATTTAGGAGTCACTTCAACAAGTTCGCTGTCGTCAATATATTCAAGAGCATCCTCCAGGCTAATAGTCCTTGGAACATTAAAATGCTCCATGCCGCCTTCGCCTTTGGAACGCATGTTTGACAACTGCTTTTCCTTGCAGGCATTTACCCATATATCTTCCTTTCTGGAATTTTGCCCGATTACCTGGCCCTTATATACATGAACACCTGCACCATAGAATAATTCACCCCTGCTCTGAATACTGGTAAGGCCATATAATCGCGTCGTTCCGCTCTCGCACGCAACCAGTGAACCCCTTTCTCGCTTTTTCCACTCACCGCTTTCCGCAAGATAACTGTAGAAAAGGTTGTTCATTATACCATGCCCGCGGGTATCGGTCATGAACTCCCGCCTGTAACCAAACAAACCATAGGTCGGTATTATAAATTCAAGGTAGGTGATCCCCTCTTTCGTTTCCATTTTCTTCATCTGGCCATTCCGGCTCCCCAATTTCTGGATAACTGCACCTGAATATTTTTCCGGCACTGAAATAAAAATTTCTTCATACGGTATGAATTTTTTCCCCTCTATGGTCTTAGTTATAACCTGTGGCTGGGAAACCTGCAATTCATAACCTTCCCGGCGTAATCTTTCGATAAGAATAGCTAGATGAAATTCGCCTCTGCCTGAAACGACCCATCCGCCTGAAGGATTATCTTCCACTTTCAATGCTACATCATTTTCAAGTTCCTTATAAAGCCTTTCCCTTATTTGTCTTGAAGTCGTAAACTGTCCTTCCCTTCCTGCAAAAGGAGATGAATTGACAGAAAAATTTATTTTGACGGTAGGTTCTTCAATTTTAATCAATGGCAGAGCTATCGGCGTATTGATATCCGCTATCGTTTCGCCTATAGTAACATCAGGTATACCTGCAATTGAAACAATTTCTCCGGTTACCGCTTCCCCAACCTCAGTCTGTGCCAATCCCTGAAATGTCATAAGTGAAGTCAGACGACACCTCTTCATACGGCCCTCGCGGTCTATTTTAATGACTTCCTGCCCCGCATTAATTTTTCCGTTATAGATCCGGCCCGTTGCAACACGGCCCTTGTAATTATCCCAGTTTATTGAAGTCACAAGCATCTGCAAAGGCAGATTTATATCTCCTTCGGGTTCGGGGATATATCTTATGATCTCATCGAATAATGGCGTAATATCATGCATCAGGTGCAAATGTGGCTCCAGACCGGATTTACCCATTCTTGAGGACGTATAGAGAACGGGAAAATTTGCAGTTTTTTCACTGGCTCCAAGATCTATAAAAAGGTCAAAAGTATCATTTAGGGCCTTATTTATATCGGAAATTGGTTTATCTATTTTATTTATGACTACGATAATTTTATGATTGAGTTCAAGGGCTTTTTTTAAGACAAAACGTGTCTGCGGCATAGGACCATCCTGGGCATCCACAAGCAGAAGCGAACCTTCGGCCATTTTTAAGACCCTTTCAACCTCGCCGCCAAAATCAGCATGACCCGGAGTATCTATAATATTGATCTTTACGCCGCGCCATATAACCGAGGCATTTTTTGAAAAAATTGTAATACCCCGTTCCCTTTCGAGTTCATTGCTGTCCATTATACAATTTACAGAAGCAACTTCTTTATTTAATTTTGTTTCAGATTGGCGGAGCAGGGAATCTACAAGGGTAGTCTTGCCATGATCAACATGGGCAATAATTGCTATATTACGAATTTTCATGATTGTTAAATCTCAAATCACTCCTGCCGGGTATTGCCATCGAGTGCTTCCGGCTTTTATTTTTAGAAATATTCTTTATGGCTTGCTTAAGCTTAAATATCTTAAACCTCTTACCGCATAATTACAACTTCTATTTTTAAAAAATGATTGAGGATGCAACGGAGTTTGAACAGGATTGTCTTTTCTTAAAAAGCAAAAAGCAACTGCTTGAACCGGATAAAGCGATACAGGAAAGAGCTGTTTCCGCTCTGGAAAGAATCAGGATGAGACCCGAAGCTTATATTGCAATGCTTATTGGCGATCCTGGCTGTAAAATAAAGATTGGACATTACAGAGTAATAATAGATATAGATAAGCAAAACTTACTAATTCTTATAATTAAAATAGATCATCGAAAAAATATTTATGAGAAATGAGAATTACCGAACAGATTTTTTATACCAATTATTTCTTTAAAAGTCGGTTCGAGTCCTAAATCCCCGGCTAATTTGAATGTTTAAATCAAACTAAGCCGCAGATAAGTTTACATCAGATCTGTCAATTTTATATCTCTATATAAATCCCTTAAAATATTTCTATCAAACTACTTGACAATACATAGTAGATAGGTGTATTATGCTGGCATAAGCTATTATGTATCACATAGGAGATGGACAATGAATAACGATACTCAGATTGTGAAAGGGATATTAGAGGGCTGCATACTAAAAATCGTAGAAAATGAAGAAATATATGGGTATAAGGCCGTGGAAAAATTAAACATTTTAGGCTTTGAAGTCAATGAAGCAACAGTTTATCCGATATTGACAAGATTGCAGAACAAAGAGTATCTGAATATTGATAAAAGACCCTCGCCCTATGGTCCTGTAAGAAAGTACTATTCTCTCACCGAAGCCGGAAAGAAAAGTCTGCAGGAATTTAAAGATACATGGGATAGGATTAAAAATATCGTTAACAAAGTAATGAAAGGTGATGAAAATGACAAAAAGAAATAAAATAGTTTTAGGGAGCTCAATTTTTCTGTCGTTGTGCGTAATTGCAACTGTAATCATTAATTTAAAATACAAAATACAAAACAGTGATATTAATACTAATTCTTTAATTTTAATAGGAATTATCATATTGCTTAGCATTATTTCTATCCCTGTGGTTTATTTTTTGAAGGTGCGTAAAAGCAAATTTGAAAGAATGCTTAATAATGAATATTTTCAAAAATATGAAATCATCAAAGACGCTGTTATGAATTCTCAGCTTTCAGGTATTAATAAAAAAGAAATTAAAGAAGATATACTCGACATACTGATTTCGGCCCAAAAATCCGGTAAACCTGCCGAAGACACTGTTGGTAATCCGGAAACTTTTGCCGGGGAAATAATTCTGTCTTATGCCAGACCAGGAAGGCTGCCGGTTTTAAGCATTATGGACGGAATTATGTACTTTATACTTTTTATAATGGGTGTGAACATATTTATGTGGTTCGAACAAACAAATGTAAGCTTTTTTAAAACCGGGATTGATATAAGCATAATAACGTTCCTTTTTATAATTTCTTTCATTCTAATACCTGTTACAAAGAAACTGGCTTCAACACATAATTACTGGATGTTTATATTACCGGTAGCTTCCGGAATAGTATTTGTCCTATTTGCTGAAATAACCAGGAGATTTTTCTACAGTAATGAAATTATAAGACAATTTCTTGATGGTACCGTCAGAATGGTTCCTAATATTTTTATATTGATTTTGTATATAGTTTTAATTCCAATCATCTTATTTTTCAAGTCATATGTAAGGAGACAGTTACTTAAAACAATAGATTGATCTTTCAGGTCGATATTTGATAATTCGATAATCCTTACGATAGACTCTGTGCAGGATTTAAATAAACTTTTCATTAATACCCCGGAAAAATAATTGAAATAACGAATATATATGGGTGCTATAATAAGTTAAAAAGTTTTTGAACTGGAGGTTAGAATGTATAAAAGCAAAATAATAAAAAAGATGGTTTTAATCTCACTGGTCACGGCAATTTTTATTTTGTTTTTTAACGGCTGTTCAACAACAGGAAAAGCCCTGACAGAAAAAAACAATGGTGATAGTTTAAACCTAAAAATAAATGATACAATAGAAATACGTTTAGAATCCAATCCGACTACAGGATACGGCTGGTTTTTAAGTGATAAGGCAGATAGTACTATAGTTTCTGTAACTGATCCTGAATTTATTGAGCCCAAAAAAGATAAGGAACTTATTGGAGCAGGAGGTTATGAAATATTTACAATTAAAGCTATCTCCAAAGGAAAAACAAGTATCATATTAAATTATGAGAGACCCTGGGAGGAGGGAGTAGAGCCCATAGAAACATTTGAGATAACCATTTCAGTTGACTGATAGATTAGGATTCCGATATAGCAAATATCAAGTTATCTTAAAAATCTGTTAAGCTAATTAATTCCTTTAAAAAATAGTTTAAAATTTTATCACCCGGGGCAGCCTATGATAAGCCGATATAGATAATTTCAAACATTCAGATTTTTATATAAATGAAAATATCTTATTACAATGATTTGAATAGGATATATAATAATAAAAAAATGTGATTTTATAATATGACAAAAGTCCTGGTATTTGCATTTCTGTCAGGTCTCTCATTAATTTTAGGCGTAATAATCGGCACCTCTTTTAAAATCGGTAAGAAAACAATAGCTGCAATCATGGCATTCGGTACGGGTGTTCTTATATGTGCACTGACATTTGGATTAATGGAAGAATCTTTTAAGCACGGAGGATTTGAAGCCATAGCTATTGGATTTTTAATAGGCGGGATATTTTTTATCCTGGGCGATATATTGATACATAGATACGGCGGGAGAAATTATAAAAAGAGAAAACACTTCATACCCGCGAGAGAAACCAATGGGAAGGCAATCATACTTGGTGCTGCCCTTGATGGAATACCGGAATCCATGGCTCTTGGAATAGCATTATTAAGTAAAAATGGTATAGGACTTTTAATGGTAACTGCAATATTTTTGTCAAATCTTCCTGAAAGTCTTTCCTCTGTGAACGATCTTAAAGAAGAGGGATTATCAAAAAAACAAATTTACCTGACCTGGTCGGCAGTTAGCGCAATTGGGATACTTACTACTATTTTAAGTTTTATATTTTTAAAAAATTTGAATTTAAATATTATGGGCATTATCGAATCATTCGCAGCTGGAGCTATTTTAGCAATGCTTGCGGATAGTATGATGCCGGAAGCATATGAAGAGGGCGGCTATCTTATAGGAATCCTGACAATTTTAGGATTCTTAACGGCCTTTATACTCCTTAAATTATCAGGAACATTAATTTAAATCCCTTATCTGTCTTTTTCTTACCTGATAATGGGCAGTACAACCATTATAATTAAAAAGATTATAAGGATAAAAAAGAGGATTTTTAAAATTCCCGGGCCTGCTCTTTCAAACATTTTCATAATAAAATCAGTTATAAATATAATATAATTTATGAGAAGGCTTTTAATACCAGAAGTGAAGAGGAGATATCGGTTTCTGAAGATTATACATAAGTCTATATTTTATAATGATACTCTTTTCAATCAAATTGAATCCAATAATATCCCCGGAATTGTTTTGCTGCCAGAGAACCCGATGCTAATTGCTTCGCAGTCAATTTTAACAAGTAATGATGAGGATCCTATTGGAGGGGCATTAATTTCCGGCGAATATTTGATGAATCTATAATTAATAGTTGATCATTGGAAATTTGTCCATGCGGTCAAATTCTGTCTTAGAATATAGGGTGATTCGAGTTTTTATTATTTTTAGTAATAGAGTAATATTGTTTAAACTTATAGAATTAATTCTTTAGCGATTTTGCATATATTGGTTATATCCATGTTTATCATATGAATGTAGCTTTTTGAGCCCTCTAATACAAACATTATTTTTATATATGACCGTATATCTCCACTGATGTATGACATATAAAAGATATCAAATCCTGCCGGCGGCTTCTATTCTCTCCATTATCGGTGGATGGCTGTAAAGTAAATATTTTATGTACCAGTGCGGGGATACATCAGATAGATTGGATTCCGCAAGCTTCAACATTAACTGGATTTGAGCATCAGGGTTTTCTGTTGCCTGAATAGCAAAATTATCAGCCTGTCTTTCAAAAGCCCGGGACACTGCATTCTGTACCGGCAGGGACAAAAACGAAATTATCGATATTAAAAGAATTATAACCAAAATCGATTTGAAATCCCCTACCATGTTGGAGTAAGCAAAAACAGCATTTATAAGAAATAATCCCACAGTTCCCGAAATGATCCCTATCATCATGCTCTTTAATATATGCCAGTTGTACCAGTGGCCTATTTCATGTGCTATTACATTTAACGTCTCTTCCCTTGAGAAATTATTAATTAGATTATCGAATACTACTATGCGTTTACTGCCTCCAATTCCGGTAAAATAGGCATTTGCTTTATTCGTTTTCCTGCTTGCATCGGCTACCAGAACTTCCTTTACTTCTATTCCTGCTATCCCTGCAATATTTATTATCTGTTCCTGAAAATTTTCATCCTTTAACTTTTCAAATTTATAAAACATCGGGTCTATCAATATAGGATAGAGATAGGTGCTCACTACAATAAATATTGCTAAAACAGCTGAGGAAATTATCCACCAATACTTTGGTATGTAAATCATCAGGGCATAGATACCCGTCATTCCCAGAGAAGAAATTAATATGGAAATGCCATTTTCTTTTAGGTAATCTGAGAACCACATAGTCAAAGTCTGGTTTGAAAGCCCAAATCTGTGTTCGATAATGTAACCTCTATAATACGCCAGTGGTAGGAGTATAAGTTGAATTAATATATAGAATAAGACTATGAAGGAAAAAGCCAGTAAAATATTTATACGGATGCTTTTAAAATATTTAAAAAATACAATAACTATACCGGACATAATGGACCAGGATAAAAAACGGCTGACAATACTGATATTTAATGAGACTCTATTATAATTTGAAGCTTTTGACAGCAAGCCGTCATCAAAATACTGCCGTACATTATCACCATAAACAGGCCTATACAATAAATTAACCAGAAGTATTGAAGTAAGCGATAGTATTGCCAGACTGATCAAAATTATTAATATAAAACCCAACAACTTTTTCCCTCTAAATATATTAATTTTCATAACTCAATTCAAGTATAAAAATATCCTCACTTAAATCAATAATTCTGTTCTGACTTCGTTCGCTATGGACAGCCATAATCGATTTTTTAATAAAAGATACTTAAGCAACTAAACAATTCTTTCCGCATGGCGCAATAAGCTTACTTGTAAGTTCCATATGCATATCCTTTATTTTTTATTACCTTCTATTTTCGCAATTGGTTGCCTGATAATTGTCTTTAATTTTTCTGGCTTTGTTCTCCTGAAATCTCCTAAATATATTTCATGATGTTTACCTTTTAATTCATATCCTTTTCCCTTAATAAAGTCGTGTACTTTCATTATAGTAGGTCCCTCATCAGAGTATGGCCCAATGTACATTATTTGAGCAGACAACCCTTCACTATATTTTTCAAACCTGATCTTAGAAAGACTTTGAAAATTCTTTCTTTTCTTTACTTCCTCTAAACAGTCGTTAAAGAACTTCTTAGGTATGAATTTAGGCTGCATTATCATGATTGTCCATTTCCAGATTTTCTTATTATCCTGGCTAAACTTACTCATATCATCTGTCCACCATAGTCCCTCCAAGGGCATTACGCCATAATCTATCTCGCTTTCTTTCTTTAAAGTAAATTTTATTGTATATGCCAAAGAATATAACGATTGTATCGCATCAGTAAATTCCTCGGAAATATTAGGGTCTCCTTTTCCGTCAACCATTAGAAAATTCATCGGAGGCACTTTTACAAATCTTATCTCTTTTGTAGAGTTCCAATAATATTCTTTTAACTCTTTCTTTAAATCAATTTTATCCATTTTTCATCACCATCCTTTTTCTAAATTTCTTAATAAAATCTATGTCTGCCTGAATCAATAAAATAGGATGTTCAAATAAGGCTTTAGCTTCCAAAGGTAATCTGCTGCCGCCTTGTTTCTTAAAAATCCTATTTATTTCCTCAATAACTTTTTGATTAATCATCTCTCTTCGCTTTAAGAGCTCCAGGGCAATATCTTTTTTTATTAATCCAATTCCTGCAATACCGAGATAATATAATGGAAGATTCTTTTGGGATAATAACGCTTTCTTGATTTCCTCAATTAAAACTTTTTCACCTGATTTAGTAAGGTTAATTTTATTTGGAAGAGGTCCTTTGCCTTCTTTCTCTTTCATAGTGTTTATTGTTATGAAGCCCTTTTTCTCTAATTTTTTAATTCCTACATAAATTGAAGTTTTACCAATATTCGCCCATTCTTTATAGCCTCTTTCTTCAACTATTTTTCTAATTTCATAACCACTTGTATTACTCTTCTCCCTGATTATTTCAAGTAATGTCAACTCTACATTGTTAATTTTACCATACTTATAGTCCATATATGGACTATTATATAAAAAAACTTTTTTTTGTCAATTATTATCGAGTATTCCCAAATAAGCAGTGGTATTGTTTAAACTTATGAATCTAATTCTGGAATAAATATATAATCGTATATATCCATCGGTGTGCTACATATGCAATCAGGTTTTCCGCCCTTAAGTATATCAATGGAACCAAGTCCCCAGGTTACAGCTGCAACTTTAACCGGGATCCTCTTGCATGCAACAATATCGTGGAGTTCATCACCTATATACAATATGTTTTCTTTGGCCAGCTTTTTCTTTTTCAATAATTTTATTATATCCTCATTTTTCTTCAGCATATTGGGTGCAGAGTAAATATCTGAAAAACAGTTAATCTTATTAATATCCAGAAAATGATTTATATTTCTGACCGAATTAGACGAAATTATGCTCAGATCTAACCCCGATTGGACCAGTTTTGCCAAAAGGTCCGGGATCCCTTCTATTATCTTTATTTTTCCTATATAAGAAAAGTAGACTCTTTTAGCTTCCAGCGATATCACCGGCAGCTTGTATAGCGGTACCCCCATTTTTTTGATTTTTTGCATGAGCGGCAGTGCATTTATCTTTCTGAACTGCTCTCTGTCCATATAAGTTTTTTTATATTTCTGCTTGAAGTATTGAAATAATTTTTCAACTGCATAACTGGAATCTACCAGTGTGCCGTCAAAATCAAAAATAATGTTTTTAATCATGTTGTTTTAACTGATATGTATAGCTATGTATTTAAATATGCTCTTCGTTAAAAACGGAGACAGCCCGCTCTAACAGCACAATGGGCTCTTCATAAAACCGCTAAGACCGCTTATTCATTTTATCAATTATTGTAACGAAGCCGCCGCATATTGCTCCTGCGAAAGATAAAGCTGTTAAGAGCAATAAGTATTTGTTTTCTGTTTCAATAAAACCCCATAAAGCGGCCAGACCCAAAAGAACCATAATATGTATAGACATTCTATTACTAAGAAATTTTCTAATTTTTTGCATAATATAAATAAAAGTTTTATTACTATAAATTAATCGATAATAAAAAGAAATACGTTAAACTTTTTAGCAGTAATTATATGCAAGCCTTTTCTTTAAATCAATTAACAATGATTAAATATATTTAATTGACTGAAACTCAAAATAAATTTACTTAAAAAAATTAAGAGTATGCCAGTAAGCAGGCACAAATGTCCTGCTGATGGGAAGCCTTCATCGAAGTTAATCATTCAAAATCTGATGCGCAACTTAAAAAAATGGTTTGGATATTTTGCAGGATTTGGAGTTCCCGGATTAACTTTTGCAACTACTCGTTTGGGGAGATTGAAGATAAATTGATTAAAACTTGTAGGTAACAATGCAATTACTATTCAAAAGAATTGAACCACTCATCCGCTAATATTGCGTATTCATATGTGTCATTCCAGATAGGTTTTCCGTTTTTGTCAGACTTGAAGAAAATATTCTTTCTTAAATGCCCTTCTCTTCTCATATTTAACCGTTCCAATAATTTCCAGGAGGGTACGTTTTTAGGATTACACATTGCAACTATTCTGCGTGCCTTTAATTGTTGAAATCCATACCTTAAAAGTTCTCTGCAGCTTTCCGTAGCATAGCCTTTCCCAAAATACAAAGGATTGAAGACATAGCCTATTTCCCATGTAAGAAATTCTTCAGGCTCCTGCTGTTTGAAATATACATTGCCTATTAATTTATTGCTCCCTTTCAAGCAAACAGCCCAAAAAAAATCTTGCTTTGAACGTTTTTCAGCCTCTTTTTTACAGGCATCTTTAGTGTAGATGTCATATGGTTCATACTTAACCACGGATTCCTGAGAAAGATATTCATATAAATCCTTCCAGTCATCGCACGAAAATGCTCTTAATATTAATCTTTCAGTTTTCAAAATATTCATGATGCTATAAGCTGCAATGATAATCCATGGTATCTGTAAAGGAATCTCATTAAAAATATTATTAAATTCTTTTCTTTCCAATTAAAACAATAATACCGATTACACTGGCAAGTAATAGTGCGGGGCATAGATATTGTGCAAGTATAAAGAAAAGCCATTCGGCTGCCGCGCCTATTCTGCCCGAATAATAACCTTCTCCCGGTGCAGGTTGTATAGCACTTAAAGCCATAATCACGGCTGAGGATCCTGCCAGAACGAATAACGCTTTTGATATTCTTTTAATTTGAACTTTTACAGCCAATACGATAAGTATTATCCCCAGGATAAATATTATAAATATCAAAGGCAGAGCAATAAAATTCCACAGCGATTCATTTAAAGCCTGGCCTTGCAGGCTTTGCAGGCTTATTACAACAATTATCGGAATAAATGCTGCCGCTATTATCCAAAAAATTACAAGGATTGAGGTACAAACCTTATTTTTCTTATCTTCTATTTGCTGTCTCCTTCACTTATTTTCATTTATCGTAAGCTATAGACGCTATTTGAATAGATAAGATTTAAACATATATTAGTAAGAAGACATTGGAGCGCTCTCCTGACCGGGAAAACAGGTGTCTTTATTTGCGGAGGAGATGAAGACTGGGAAAAAGAAATAAAAAAAGATTTTCCCGTGAAACTGCTTAATAAAGCAGTGGCTAAAGGTTACTCCGGTTATGAAATGCTCCGGGATAAGATGAATCCGATTATCAGAAGTATGGTACAAAAAGTATCAAAAACTACAGAACCCATATCGAAGATTAATACTGAAAATATAAAAAAGTTTGCATGAAAAATTATAAAACTGTTGATATAAATATTAATACTTGTATTATTTTTCTATAGAGTATATTATAATATTGATTATTATTAATGTAATTTAATTTTTGGATTTCTTATGAATATCTTCGGACAGATTGGCTTAAATTGTTTTTCTCTGGTTATATGCACGATAATGTATATAACCAATTTAAAATTAACCGAGAGACATATGCTTCAAAACCGGCTTTTCCGCTGGCTGATTCTTGCTACAATGGCATTACTGGCACTCGAAATTGGGACTCTGCTGGTTGACGGACGACAGGGTGAACTTTTTTATATATTAAATAAAACCACAAATACAATATTTTTCATTTTTGGTCCAATACCCGCCTCGATATGGGCTCTATATGCAAGTTATCAGCTATTTCATAATTTACGTCGTTTGAGAACTGAAATGATACTGCTGCTTTTCCCGATTTCCATTAATGCAATAATGTCACTGCTCAGTCCTTTTATGGGTTTATTTTTCAGAATTGATAGCAATAATATCTATCAGCGCGGACCTTATTTCATGATAATGGTATTTGCATCATTCTTACCACTTTTTTATTCAACTATTCTATACATCTTCTTTCGGAAAAGAATTCCAAGAAAATTTTTTATTCCTATGCTGCTTTTCATAATACCTCCTGTAATAGGTGCGATCATGCAAACTTTATTTTATGGCATCGCCTTATTATGGACCAGCGTTACAATATCAATATTCATTGTACACAATTATATTCAGAATGAGAGACTCAATTTAGACCATTTGACAGGAGTATTTAATCGGAGGCAGATAGATAATTACCTCAGCGATCGTATACAATCAGCTAAAAAGGGCAAAAGCTTCTCATGCATTATTTTGGATGTTGACAATTTCAAATCCATAAATGATAAACATGGGCACCTTGCAGGAGATAAGGCACTGGTTGATTTAGCGCAAATATTAAAAACATGCATGAGGGATGAAGATTTTTTAGCCAGATATGGCGGCGATGAATTTATTATCGTGCTTGATATCAGTGATGAAAGAATAATAAAACAGACTATAGACAGAATCAGAGGTAAAGTTGTACAGTACAATCAAGAAAGTTCTAATCCATTTGTACTCAGTTTCAGCGCAGGTTACAAAGTTTATGATTCCAGGTCAGGATTGTCCAGGGAAGAATTCATTGCTAAAGCAGATTCATTGATGTATAGAGATAAAGAAATAAAAACCATGGTCAATAGAACTTACTAACATAGAAGTTGTTTAATGCGGACTTAAAATATTCTTAAATCAGAAAGTTTATAAATCTACCTTTCCCGCGAGAAACCCTATTGGTGGTATTAAAATATCATTTACCGGTGGATTTATAATGGTCCTAAAATCTATACCGAAAATTACTGGAATTTATATAATTTATATCCATCATCTTCCCTTATCATTAAAACATGTTTTATGCCTGCTTCCATAAATACTTTACCTTTTGTTTTAAATCCCAGACGTTCATAAAACTTTATATTGCTGAACTGTGCATTGAGTTTATATTTAAATATTCCTATATCATTACCGGCTTTTATCATAAAATTTACCAGTTTCGTACCAATTTTACGTGATCTCCATGCCTTCCTTACAGCTATACGTTCGAGTTTCAACCAGCCATCGGTTATATACATCCTCCCTGTAGCGACAGGCTCGCTGCCCTTCAAACCGATTACATGAATCCTGCTCGATCCATATTCATCGGCTTCTATATAATATGGGACATTTTGTTCTTCGCAAAACACACTGAATCTGACACTGTAAGCAGCAATAAGTTCTTCGGTAGAGGCTGTGATTTTAAAAGTAATATCCGTGCCGTTTTTCATATATCGATATTAAAAATGTTATAGTTATTATATTTTGAATTCTCCTACTACGTTTATTATCAAACTATCCCGATCCTCCCCGGTGTCTTGAATAATATTTAAGAAATTTAAAATTAACCACCGGCCAATATGGATTCTTTGATCACTTCTACAAATAAATCCTTATTCGGAGATGAACTCTTTCGCTTTTTTAAATAAGAGAATCTGAATGGAGAATATCCCTCTATTTCCGTTAAGAATGATTTGCTATAAAATTTATCATTGAGGCCAACCGATTCAATAAGCAGTTTGCCTGTACTATTTTCTATAAGGCTCTTCAGACAATCCAGACTACTACTTTCTTTAAAACAATTGATAAGATCCATTATTCTGATACCAAAATTGTAAGTGCGGCTGACATATTTGTCCAGCAATGAATGCATGGAAGCCTGTGAAAAAGGGGTCAGAAGCCCTGCTCCGGAATCCTTATCCGTATCCTGTATGTCGTCGGCCATTTGAAGATATGCGCCGAAACCGAATAAAAACCTTTCCTGAGATTTCGTAAGGGAACCGGAAACCAGGTAACCATCCGCAAGAACCGAGGCCCCTCCTTTCTCAATACATATTTTTAAAACATCTGTTTCTGAAAGTGAGTTCGAATTATCAAGCAAACGGATGCTGTTTGTTTGACCGCGGTGAACGGCCAGCAAGCTTTCATAAACCTTCGGATAGCCTTCCCGATTATATTCTTCTTCTATTATTCCTATCAGTTCAAATATATTTTTCTCATTATTATTTTTAGGGATGATCCTCTTCCCTTTTATTCTCTGCTGAAAACTTTTACAAAAAGTTACCTTGTTTTCCGAATTGGTATCGGGATTATCAAGATAATTATCTGTGTAAGGATAAAGCATACTGTATGCAAAAATAGAAGGAGTTAATTTTACAGGCATACCCATCATCGATTGTATGCTGTTTATTATCCAGACATTACGGCTGGCCTGGAGAATATCTTCCATGTCCAGATTTGGATCAAAGCGCTGTCCGGTTTCTATGAATTCCTTTGTTGCCTCCCTGTAACTATCTGAGAATATGATATTCAGATGATTATCTTCAAAACCAAATATTGATTTGAAGAAAGTTCTTATTTCGGGAAAAATAGATTTATCGGGACCTGAATTATTCACACCCGGTTTTAACTTTTTATTTTTATTCTTTTTTATTTTCTTTAAGAATTTTTCTAACCTGGCCTCGTGGGACAATTTATCCCTGTAAGAAAATGCAGGACCCGGAGGTGGAAATTCAGTGCTGCATTCCTTCCAGACTTTAGTAAATTCTTCGATATATTTTTTAATTTGCATATAAAACACCGCAGGCTTCTTATTATAACCAAAAATATATATAGAATAAATTTATTTTATAATGAATTCAGCTACGGCCATATTGAGAACCGGTTATATTTATGATGATAAAGCCCGGGGAGTCACTTCGAAGAAGCTGATTTTCCGAGCGATTTCTTCCCCATGATATGTTATTTAGTATTCAACAAGTCGATTATCCACAACTCCGTATAAAAGTGTTTCTTCGGTACCATCTGAAACCATATTAACCGAAATCTGATTTTTTTCGATTTCCAGGCTCAAAATTTCAATCTCCGCACTGCTGCCGATTACAATGTCAGGTATATTCTGAAAATAACTATATCTGTTCAGGTTCAAGGTCAGAGAATAAGTAATTATCCCATTTTGCCCGGAAGACTCTAAGACACCTGCTGCATCATTTATACCGTCACCATCAAAATCCCCGAAAGCAGAAAAATCACTCAGCTTTATCAGAATATCATTCGCCGGATCGGAATCACTTCTTTCCGGATATTCTCCGTTTATTAAAATAACATAACCATTTTGTGCGATAGTAGTCTGATAATATGTATTTCTGGCACCTTCCAGTAAAAGCGGATGGGAATCAAGTTCAAAGGAAAGAACAGCTTCTCTATAGATTCCATTTATTTCTTCAAAAATATCTTCATTTACTATATTATCTGTCTCTG
>JAQUOE010000018.1 GCA_028717265.1 Actinomycetota bacterium | reverse complement strand
AAAATAAGGGACAATTGCTTCAACTTTTATTAATGTAAATGGACTTAGAATTAGCACAATCCCTATTGTCACAAATACTAAAGACATTCCTCCCACTTTGTAAGTTTTTTCTATTACATCTCCTAATTCCCCAATAACGCTATTCCCATTACTTTGTATTTCATCGGATTTCTCACTACTTGACTCCTGTCCTGCAATTTTTTTATTTATTTCTTTATTAGCGCGGTTCAATGCATCCCTCCTTAAAATAATTTTATAAGTAATGTTTAATTATTTATATTAAAATTATAAACAAATATCTAAATCATTCATATATATTTAGAATTTTAATACTTTTATTATATATTAACCTCCTCAATATTCAACTATAATCTATTTAAGATTTCATTTAAATAGGTTATCTCTCTTAAAATTTTATTCCAAATTTCAGGATTTGAACTGTTCAACAAAAAAGATAATCCTAAAATGGATTACTTTTTTTATCAACTTTCAACCAAATGACTAATTATAATTTAATAATTATTAAATTCTTTGTTAATTTCCTTTACTTTTAAAACTTACAAAATCATCCAAAAACACAATATTGAAATTTAGGCTTTTTGCGCTCTCACAAAGCTTTTTATCTGCAGCAATGAGAGGGGCTTTATATATTTCAGACATAGCAATGTAAATACAGTCGTATATTGAAGCTTTAATTTTTCTGGAAATCTCGTATGCCATGATATAAGACTTCCGATCCAGTTTTGGAAATATTAATATATTGAAAATTTCCCGGATTATATCTTCCAGTAACTTTTCTGAAATATTGGTCCTGAACCTGAAAATATTTAACAGTTCATAAATTAAAAGCTCGGGAGATAAAATATAGAAATTCTTTAATGTAGCTTTTTCGTAAAG
Organism: Actinomycetota bacterium; assembly: GCA_028717265.1. GTDB lineage: Bacteria > Actinomycetota > Humimicrobiia > Humimicrobiales > Humimicrobiaceae > Hydromicrobium. Next base: position 31,015 of record JAQUOE010000018.1, on the reverse strand, counting down.
AATTCTGGCAGCTTCGGTGCCGCTTTCATTTTCAGAATAAAACCACTTAAATATGACAGAAGAATCCAGCACGAAGATTTCTCTGCTTTTTTCCTGAATAATAAATTTGTCTATGCCGCTGAACTCACCACTATTTTGCTCTTCTGAGTAGTTCATCAGTTCTTGTCTGTCTTAAATTCCTTATTTCTTTTATAAAATCAACGCCTTCAAATAATCCTTCTTTTTTTATCTTCTCATTTATTTTCATTAAATTTCTGACAGCTTTTTTTCTATTCTCAAAAGCAATGTATTCGTCAATCTTTCCAAAGTACAGTTTTGCTGCATCGGAAAAAAATTCTGAACGGTTTTTATTAACTACTTTTTTATATTTATTTACCTTATCCAGAAGTTCAGAAGGTATTGAAATATTTATAATTGCCATTTTTCTACTCACTTAATCTTAAATTTATTACTGTTTACTTTATTATATTTAAGAATATTTCCCTATGACTTAACCATATTATTCTTATTTTTTACATATTAAGATATAATAAAAAAATACTATTATTTAATAAAATATTAAAATAAAATATTTAAATTTAATATATAGTGTATTAAAGCATTTTATAAGAAAAATTATAAAAAAGGAGGTAAATTATGAAAAAAACAAAATTAATAATAGAAAAAGCATTTGTAGATTTACAAAACAGTATTGAAAAAATTCCGAATTTAACCGCCGATGCAAAAAAGAAACTCGATAATGGATTAGAAAATGCTAAAAAAGATGCCGTTAAAGAAGCAACCCCTACTACTATTGATAACCGGATATATATTGGCGCTATTATTGTGCTTGGAATAGTACTGATATCAGTTACTATCGGGGCTCTCTTACTTTCTTTAAGAGGCTTAGAGATACCTGAAATAATTATTGCTCTTGGATCAGCTTCAGTGGGAGCCATAGCTGGACTTTTAAGTAATCCAGGAAAATAAATAAAAGTAAAGTTATAATATTTATAGACCTCTTCTTCTTTATTTTGAAGTTATACAACTTTGGAAATTATCGAAAATATAACTTTTCTAATATAAAAGCTTGGATAACTCGTAGAGTTCCCTATCCAGGGGCTTCTCTTCGTTTATGGCTTTCTCCAGTGGAACTGAGTTTACTGAACCATTTTCCATTACCGCCATCTCGCTGAATTTGCCATCACGGATCATCTCTACAGCTTTTATCCCGAGCCTTGTCGCAACGATCCTGTCAAAAGCTGTTGGCTTTCCACCTCTCTGCAGATGACCCAGAATTACTACCCTTGTCCCGTAACCTGTTCTCTTCTCCAATTCACGGGCGATGACATTTCCAACGCCGCCGAGTTGTACATGGCCAAAGTTGTCAACCGTGCATGAAGCAGTTATCTGCCCTTCTTCACCCTCCGGTTTTGCGCCTTCGGCAACCGCGATAACCGTAAAGTCCCTGCCTCTTTTTTTCCTTTCCTCTATTACTTTTATTATTTCATCGTAACTAAAAGGCACTTCCGGAATAAGGATGACATCTGCTCCTCCTGCAACGCCCCCGTTCAGAGCAAGCCAGCCTGCATCTCTTCCCATGATTTCCACTATCATTATTCTGCTGTGGGAATGAGCCGTGGTATGAAGCCTGTCCAGACATTCCGTTACCACTTCAACTGCAGTGTCGCACCCTATCGCATAATCGGAATGTGCAATATCGTTATCTATGGTCTGAGGAATACCAACACCTTTTATCCCATACCGGGTCAACTTTGTTATGACTCCGTTTGTATCATCCCCGCCAATGGTTATGATCGCATCCAGCTCGAACTTCTTTATGTTCTCTTTTACTTTTTCCACTCCGTTTTCTATTTTGAAAGGATTGGTCCTTGAAGTGCCCACTATGGTCCCGCCTTCGGCAATTATTCCCGTGACGGAATCCCTGTTCAGTTCCATTACATTGCCTTTGACCAGGCCATCCCATCCGTTTTTAATTCCTACTACTTTCCACCCAAACTGCGAAGCCCTTATATAAATAGCCCTTATAGCTGCATTTATAGCCGAAGAATCTCCGCCGCCTGTCAAAATACCGATTTTTTTAATCATACTCGTTCCCTTCCACTCTGGGTAATAATCCATTTATATTAAATATTTATAAATTATGTGACTCCATTTTTGCTATCGAAGGTATTTCCGGGTAAAAAATCTGCGATTGATTTCTTTTAATAAAACTTCTATCAAGGATAAAATTATAGTAATTTTTGAAAGATAATCAACTTAATTTTTTAGTAATTATCTCGTTTACCATCCGGGGATTTGCCTTACCTTTTGTCTTTGCCATGACTTTTCCAATCAGGAAGCTCAGAGCCTTTTCTTTTCCCTGTCTGAACTGCTCCACCGGTCCCGGATTATCTCTTAGCACCTCTTCGATAACGGCTTCGAGCATACTTTTATCGGCTATCTGTTCCAGTCCTCTTTCTTCGATTATCTTCCCGGGGTCCTTACCGGCTGCAAACATCTCCTCGAACACCGACTTTGCCATTTTGGAATTTATTTTTCCTCCATCGATTATCTCAAGCATCCTGCACAGGTTCTCGGGAGTCACCCTGCTTTCTTTTATCGTAATTTTTTCTTTATTAAGCAATGCGCTGAAATCTCCCATCATCCAGTTGGCAATATTTTTCGCATTGCCGTAACAGCTGCAGCACTTCTCAAAATAATCCGCAAGATCCCTGTCGTTTGAAAGAAAATTGCTGTCGTATATGGAAAGACCATACTGCTTCTCAAACCTCTTCGCTTTAGTGGCAGGCAGTTCAGGAATTGTCTTTTTGATATCCTCAACCATCTTACTTTCCATATAAATCGGAACGAGATCAGGTTCCGGAAAATATCTGTAGTCATGGGCCTCTTCTTTGGACCGGAGAACCTTGGTGATAGCTGTCTTGCTATCGTAATGCCTTGTCTGCTGGATCACCTTGCTGCCGGATTCGAGAAGTTTTATCTGCCTTTCTACTTCGTATTCCAGCCCTTTTTGCAGAAATTTGAAAGAGTTTAAATTTTTAATCTCTGTCTTTGTACCGATCTTTTCTTTACCCTTTTTTCTCACGGAAACATTGGCATCGCACCGGAGACTACCTTCTTCCATACTGCAGTTACTGACATCCAGAAACAGGATCAGATTCCTTAAAGCTATCATATACTCCCTGGCTTCCTCCGGCGATCTGATGTCAGGTTCCGTTACGACTTCTATAAGAGGAGTTCCGGCCCGGTTAAAATCAACAATGCTGGCCTCGGATTCGCTTATTCTGCCTGTCGTTCCCGTATGCAGGAGCTTCCCGGTATCTTCTTCCATGTGAACCCTTGTTATACCCACTCTTCTCGTGTAATCTCCCATATCCACATCCAGGTGACCCTTTACTCCCAGAGGAAGATCGTATTGCGATATCTGGTAGTTTTTGGGCATATCAGGGTAAAAATAATTTTTACGGTGAAATATCGTGTAATCCTGTATTTTGCAGTTCAATGCAAGGGCGATTTTAATGGCATACTGGACTGCCTTCCTGTTAATAACCGGCAGCGATCCCGGATGACCCAGACATACCGGGCAGGTATATATATTTTTATCCTCACCAAAAGAAAGCCTGCACCCGCAGAACATCTTTGTTCTGGTGCAGAGCTCGACATGCGCCTCCAGTCCTATGACCGGTTCATACTTTAAATTTTTTATATCTAAGGCCATTCTTTTAAATTTTCATATCCCGGGTTTATCTTTAAAACCTATCGCCTTTTCCAGGCTGCTCGCTGCCTTAAGTACATTATCTTCCCTCAGTATGTCCCCGATAATCTGCAATCCTATTGGCAGTTTGTCTGCAGACAATCCCGCCGGTATCGATATTGCCGGCAACCCTGCAAGATTTACAGGGATTGTGCAGATATCGGACATATACATTGTAAGGGGATCCTCTATTTTCTCTCCGATCTTGAAAGCCGTTGTGGGCGATGTCGGAGAGATCAGAACGTCGAACTTCCCAAAGGCTTTTTTAAAATCATTTATTATAAGAGTCCTTACCCTCTGTGCCTTTTCATAATATGCATCATAGTAACCGGCTGACAGGCAGTAGGTTCCTATCATTATTCTTCTTTTTACCTCTTCGCCAAATCCTTCGGCTCTGGTCCTCTGGTACATTTCCCTTAAGGTCCTTGCCTGCATGTTCCTGTGACCATACCTTACTCCATCAAATCTGGAAAGGTTCGAGCTTGCTTCGGAAGGCGCGATAATGTAGTAAACATCCAGTGCGTATTCAAGGCTTGGAATCGAGACTTCCTCGACTTTACCTCCCGCTTCCTCTGCCATTTTAATGGTCATCTGAACTGCTTCTCTGACTTCCCGGTCGATCCCTTCCGCCATCAATTCTTTTACGATTCCTATTTTCATACCCTTCATATCTTCTGCCAGGAAACTTTTAAAGTCCGGGACCGCGGTATCTATGGATGTAGAATCATTCCCGTCACACCCGCAGATCACATTAAGCATAGCCGCACAGTCATCGACATCTCTCGTAAGGGGCCCTATCTGGTCAAGAGAAGATGCAAATGCCACGAGTCCGTATCTTGACACCCTCCCGTATGTGGGCTTGAAACCAACGATGCCGCATAGAGATGCCGGCTGCCTTATGGAACCACCCGTATCTGATCCCAGCGAACATATGGCTTCTCCGGACGCCACGCTTGCTGCAGGTCCCCCGCTGGATCCTCCCGGCACCCTTCCGGTATTCCAGGGATTCTTTGTCGGCCCGAAATAGGAATTCTCATTGGATGAACCCATGGCGAACTCATCCATGTTTGCCTTTCCTGCCAGTATATAATTACGGCTCTCGAGCCTGTCGATCACAGTTGCATTATATATTGGAACATAATTTTCGAGAATCCGTGAAGCACAGGTAGTGGTTATATTTTTTGTACACATATTGTCTTTTATGGCTACCGGTATCCCCGTAAAATCAGAAATCTCGATAGCGTTGGAACTTATAAGCTTATCTATTTCTCCAGCTCCGGACAGAGCGTGTTCTTTATCCAATCTTATATAAGAATTTAACTTATTCTCTACCTCGTCTATCCGCGAGTAAATGCTTCCGGCTATTTCGGCGCAGGATAATTCCCGTTTTTTTAATCTATCTTTGAGCTCATGAGCGGTAAGATAATGTATCTCCAATATTTCTCCTTGCTATCTTTTAAATCAATCTATCTTTGGCACCTTAAAACCCTGATTTTCCATATCCGGAGCATTTTTAAGTGCATCTTCCTGGGTAACCGACTCTTTTACTTCATCCTCTCTGAAGACGTTTTTAACATCCATTACATGCGATGTCGGAGGAATTCCTTCGGTATCCACCTTGCTTATATTTGCGACATGGTCAAGTATCCTGTCCAGTTGTGTAGTTATTTTATCCACGTCCTTCTCATCGAATTCCAATTCAGCAAGTTTGGCCACATGTTTTACGTCATCCTTAGAAATTCTTTCCATTTAGCCGCCTTTTCCTTTTATTCAACCTCTTTTACTAAAAACATCCGCCTGTAAATTCAAATATAACATTTTAACATATATTTTACCTGATAATATTTCAGATAACTATATAACTAATTAATATATAGTTGCACATTTTAATACAGTTTTATGATCTCCAGCCGCCCCAGCAGTATCAGGATCAGTATCAGGTTATAAATACCGTGCAGGAAAATCGACGGCATAAGTGATTTTGTCTTTTCGAACAGATAAGCAAGGATCCATCCGATAATCATAAGAGGTATAAAGCTGTAAATTTCCAGATGGACCAGTGCGAACAGAAAGGAGGAAAGGAAAAGCCCCGCATTGACTCCCCAGGTTTTTTTAAATGCTGAATATACGAATCCCCTGAAAAAAATCTCTTCGCTAAACGGGGCGATCACCGCAACCACTACCAGCAGGATATTGCTGGATATGCTTCTATTTTCAACCAGTACTTCGATCTTGCTGGAAGGCGCTTCCATCCCGAATATCGAATTCATTAGAAAGACATATAGAAAGCTTACAAGAAAAATACCCAGCAGTGAAAGAAAGCAGTACCAGATAGTCCTGCCAATGCTGTAATACCTGAGGCCCAGGTCCCTCAGGTGCGCCTTTCTCCGGAATATAGCAAAAAACCAGACTGCTCCCATCATAAGTATTACCTGAATCCCATAAAGGACGGTGAAGCTTATATTAGTTATGTTGGAAGAATTAAAGAATTGCTCTTTCGCCAGCAATATAAATAATTTCGCCGAACCAAAATAAATGCCAACAAGAACGACTGCTAAAAATGCAATAGAGGCCAGAGCATCAAAGGCGTTCCATTTTATATCCATGATATTTTCTTTTGTCCGCGCTGTGTCCCTATCGTCATTCATATTCTATATTACCTTATTTCAATCAATAAAATTAACGGTACTATTTATGATTAACAATATTTAGAAGTTCAATCTTTTATCATCTTTTTAAAATCTTCTTCGGAGATCACCCGTATATTTAACTTCACAGCATCATCAAGTTTGCTTCCCGGGTCCTTGCCCGCAAGAACCATACCGGTACTTTTGCTGACGCTCGAAGTTACCCTGCCTCCGAAATTTTCGATAATCTCACTTGCCTGCTCTCTTGAGAAATCATCAAGTTTACCTGTAAGGACGAAAGTCTTTCCGGTAAAAGCTTCCTTTTCAGAAACCTTTTTTTGTGCGGAGCCGAAATTGACCCCTGCTTTTCTTAATTTTTCGATCACTCTGAGGTTCTGCTCCTGTCTGAAAAAAGAAACCACACTTTCCGCTATTTTTGGCCCTATCTCTTTTATTTCTTCGATCCGCTCATATCCGGCATTCATTAAGCTGTCAAGGTCAGGAAATATTTTTGTAAGTATTTCCGATGTATGGGAGCCGACATGCCTTATCCCCATTGCAAAAAGCAGTCTTGAAAGAGGTCTTTGTTTGCTCTTCTCTATGGCTTTAAGAAGATTGGCAGTAGATTTTTCTTTGAAATTTTCAAGAGCGAAGATATCTTCATATTTCAAATAATAAATATCTGCCGCATCTCTGATCAGTTTTTCATTTAAAAGTTTCTCCACGACAGCAGGACCCAGCCCCTCTATGTCCATGGCCCCTTTTGAGGTAAAATGGACAATCCTTTCATACTGCTGGGCAGGGCAGGCCATTGAGGTACATCGCAGTGCCACCTCGCCTTCCGTTTTTACCACATCCGATCCGCACACCGGACACCGGTCAGGCATGTTGAATTCTTTCTGGCTTCCGTCTCTTCTTTCTTTTATGACCTTTACGATTTCAGGTATGACATCTCCTGCCTTATGTATCACCACCCAGTCGCCTATCATTACCTCTTTTCTCTTTACCTCATCTTCATTATGCAGAGTGGCGTGTGAAATGGTTGAACCCGCCACTTTTACAGGATCCAGAACGGCCACCGGCGTAAGTGTTCCGGTTCTTCCGACATTTACTTTTATATCGAGGATACGCGTAACCTCCTCTTCCGGAGGAAATTTATAGGCAATTGCCCACCGGGGATTCCTTGAAGTCTGTCCCAGCTTCTGCTGATAGGAATATTTATCAACTTTTACGACCACCCCATCCGTTTCATAGGACAGATTTTTCCGCTTCTCTTTCCAGCTCTCAAGATATTTTTTGATCTCTTCGAGTCCTGAAGCCTTTTTAATATTCGGATTTACCTTTAATCCGATTTCCGATAGATAATCGAGCATTTCGTGATGGCTGGCAATATTAAGTCCGGAAGGGATAACCGCTCCGTAAATAAATACATTGAGCCTTCTTCTTGCGGTATTCCCCGGATCTATTTGCCTTAGCGACCCCGCCGCGGCATTTCTGGGATTTGCAAAAGTCGGGAGCCCTTCCTCTTCCCTTTCCGAATTTATCCTTTTAAATTCATCCTTCGCAAGATATACCTCTCCTCTTACTTCCAGTCTCGGAGGAATCTTAAAAGCAGGCTTTTTGAACAATTTGAGCGGGATCGCCCTTATGGTTTTTAAATTTGAGGTTATATCTTCGCCGGATATACCGTCTCCCCTGGTGGCGCCCCTTACAAATATTCCGTTTTCATAAACAAGTGAAACTGCCGAACCGTCTATTTTAAGCTCGCATACAAACTCCACTTCATCCTCGCCCACACCGAGATCCTTATATACCCTTGTAAGAAAATCCTTCAGTTCCTCATAACTGAATGCATCCTGAAGGCTGAGCATCCTTTCTCCGTGTTCCACAGTACCGAAGCCGCCTTCCAGAGGCGCTCCTATTCTCTGAGTAGGCGAGTCAGGGGTTACGAGCGCGGGGAATTTTTTCTCAAGTTCCTCAAGGTTCCGCATAAGTCTGTCATACTGTGCGTCGCTTATAATGGGATTATCTTTGATATAATAGTAATAATTGTGCCTTGCCAGCTCATCCCTTATTGCATTTATGGTTTCCCCGGGATCTTTTACTTTTCCCACATCTATATTAAGGAGGTTTTCAAGTGTTCCGGCGGAAGTATCAGGTCTTTTATCAGCAGCATTTTTATCGATGGTTTCTTTATCGGTTACTTTTTTATTGCTCCCCTTGTTATTTTTATATCCTTCTCTTTTCATGAACCAGTATCCCGGGCAAAAAAATATTTATGCAAATAATTTTATATCATTATGCCTTATATTCGTAGTGTAATTTTAGGGAAAATAAAGTAATATTTATAACTATCTACCATAGAATATTTTCATAAGATACCTGCAAAGTAGATATTTTAAACCATTTCTCTCATTTATATACATTAATTTAATAAATATATTAATATAATGTATATAATACTGACTAATTTAATCATATTATGTATATAAGAAATTTTTTTATTCCTGCAGTGTTGATTGCAAAATTCATTAGAGATCTTTCAGCACACCATCCAAATAATGGTATCTATAAATTTGTCGATTAGCACCTGGCATTTTGATATTAAAGTTATAAGTCAACATAACACATTTTTAAATTATAATTGGAGTAATTTTCGCTGTTGCAATAAGACAACACAAGATTTATTGTCTTTATATCGCTTCCGATAAATTCCAGCTCAAAAATAGAAAAGGTTCCCAGGGGTGCCGGAAAATTTCCAATCCCGATAAATTTTTCCTTATAGCCCAAACCGCCTCCAGACGTTCTGCGGCAAGTTTCCTCAACTCTTCGGTATTTGTAACCCTATCATTCATTTTTTCCGAAAGTCCGGCTGTTTTCTCTATAAATTCAGCCTTTACCGGACCGTACTCCTGGTAATACTCCGCCAGTTGTCTGGCTTCCTCCGATCTTAATTCTTCCAGCATTTCTTTTTCCGATTCTTCTCTTTCTTTCTCCAGGTCCGCGTTTTCTTTGATCTGTCTTTTACTTCTATTTTTTAACTTTCAACTGAAAGACATCGACTCCCACCAGCAAAATCACAATCGAAATAAGAAGTGTCGAGAGTGTAATTTTAATTCTTGATTTGATCACTTAAGAACCTCTAATAAATTACTATCAGATTGCTTATCGGTCCCATTAATTACTTTCAGCAGCCGCCAGCTCAAGAGGATGTAAATTCAACAGTTCCGCGATTATAACAAGTCTTTTGACGGCCGAATATTCCGGCTCGCAGGCAGTAAGAAGGAGTTCTCTTTTACGAGTTCCTCCAGGGATATAGATATCTTCCGGATTGACAATATCAGTGCCCATTACCGCATAAGTGAATAGTTCGCCATTCATAGTTTCAGGATAGATAAGGTCGCCTTTCCCAAACTCGTCAATTTTTCTGAAGGGTAAATTATAAGCAGTTCTGTGGCCCGAAATTGTGCATCTTCCATTATCATCCGGAGGCGGCGTTTCTTCGATATGCTCAGGACCTTGATTTAAAGTCTGCGTATCGGCGCCTTCGTAGGAGATCTGCTCCAGATCGATTTTGGATATCGGCATTTTCAGCGGAAAGAAATCTTTCGCGGTCAGGTCATTATAAATTTCTTCTCCGGGCAAATCTTCTTTCCGGTCTTCCCATTCCGATAGAACGCTTGCATGTTTCGCTCCAACAATAGCATTTTCAATGGAAGGGTACAACATAAAGAATAAGCCGACACAGGCCACGATAAATATCATTATATTTACTATTTTTATCTTTCTGGATATAAAAAATTTTTTATATCCAGATAATTTTCAGTTCATTTTCGATATGAAACCGATCATTCTTCACTTACAGTAGGATAACCTTTATCTATCCATTCCGTAATGCCTCCCATGTCATATACTTCGGTAAAGCCATTTTCTACCAGAATAGAGGCTGCGGTAGCACTCCTGCCTCCGCTTTTGCAATATGTGATTATGGGCCTGTCCCGGGGTAAATCATCCAGTCTGCTTTCCAGTGCACTTACGGGTATCAGTACGGCGCCTCCTATATGAGCTTCATCATATTCATCCTGGTTCCTTACATCCAGAATAAAATAATCCTCGCCGCTTGCTATTATCTCGTAAACTTCTTCAACCGAAATAAGTGTTGCTTCGCCATTTTCCTCTATAGTATTCGAAGTTCCATCCTCGGATTCTATTAAAGCTACATCTTTAGTATCTGTCTGCTCAGAACTGGTAATCTCTGCTGCCGATTCTTCATTTCCTTCCAAAGATAAGGAAGCTTCTTTTTTGCCCGGGATCCCAAAACCGAAAAGCAGCGAAAGCGCTATAAGAATTACACCTAAACCCGCTAAAACAGTTATCAAGATCGCAGTGAGCCTTGTTTTTTTAAATTTAAATGATTTCCCTTCTTCCATTTTTAATTATTCCTTTAAATTTTAATAATACCTCCAGCTAAAGACCTGTCACTTTGCAAATAAAAAACTATACTTACTAGTGTTTTTTAATATGAATTTAATTATATAACCTTAAAAAATTTAAGAAGGTTTATGGTTTCTATTGATTTAAACCCCTCAGTGCCATACCTATTGCCAGAGGATCCAGGATATATTTTAAACTCTCGCTGGAACCAGTATTACCTTTCAAATGCTTCAATGAAAAATAATCAGAGATATTTAAAAGCTCAACCTTATATTCTATTTCCTGCTCTATATATTTATCGATGTTTTTGATGTACTCACCGGTTAAGATTATTTTCCCAACTTTGGATTTGGGATTCTCCTGTAAAAAATGTTCTATCGATATTTTTATTTCTTCTATAAAAAGATCTGCTATTCTTTTTATGACACCGGCTATTTTATTTTTTTCAATATTGGCTCCTGTATTACTTTTATCTGTTTTTTTATCCATTTTCCCACCGGATTTATCCGGGGAATTTTTCGTTTCTTCTTTTTTTGCTGATTTGTTTTTTTTGATTATTAAAAATTTACAGTCAAATTCCGATATTACTTGTTCGCAATATTCATTATCTTTTTTTATTTCCTTATAAATTTCATTAATAAAGCTTCTTATGGAGGTAGAAGTAAACCTGGGATACTTGAAATTATTATCCTGAATCATTTCGATTATGGATATTTCCAGCCCGATATTTACCACACAAAAAGTAACGTGCTGACTGCTTTCTTCATTTTTTTCAAAATTGTATATGTGGTTCATTGTCCTGTATAGTGCAAAACAGTTTAAATCGATTGCCTGCGCAAGCAGACCAGCCCTTTTGAAGCTGGAAGCAACATCATTGATCATGCTTTTCATTGCACCTACAAGCATGATCCGGGAATAATTTTCTCCTTTTTCTATCACATAATAATCGTATATGATATTATTCCTTGGTATGGGAATAAAATCGTTTATCTGATATTGGATGGAATTGCTTATTTCCTCATCATTTACAACCGGTATTTTAATTTCTTTGGCAATTACTTTTTGATTGGCAATTCCAATAAATACTTTCCTGTCGGGAATCTTATATTTTTTCCATATTCCTTTAAGATTACCGGCAAGAACTTCCGGATTATAAATCTCGCCATTTACTATAGAGTCAGGTGGTACTTCTACTTTTACCATTTTCCTTATAATAAGATTTTCCCTTGATTTTAACAGTTCCGCAATATATATCCGGTAAGAACTCAAGTTTAATCCGATTGCCAGCATTTGAACCACTCTCTTTTTATTTTAAAAAACTCACATATCATTTTAGAATATTATTACCTCAAAATAAAGATGTTATACTCCCCGATACCGTTAAGTCCCGGGTTTGTTGCCATAACACACTGAACCACTGGTTTTGAAGGTACTTCACTAAAAAAAATCTTGAATAAATTCAATAATTCTGGATTTCATTTTACCAGAGCTGTAATTCAAATTATATATCTCCAGCATTTTTGGACAATAGGGGAGATTGTAAAATTAATTGATTCAAATTGACCCACCACCCAAATTTATAAGAATTTATAAGAACTTGATTTTGTATCACCGGCTTATATAGGCAAAAATAGACCTTCATTTCATGCTTGACAGACATTTTCTTTTCTGATAATTTATCACCAATGCCAGTTTGGGGGTCCGGGCCATTACTATGAAATCTAATTCTTGCGTCTATATAACTGCCAATGGGTGCCCTGAGAGTCGAATCGATTCGGCAAGGATGGCAAAACTTTTCAAAAAAAATGGCTGGAAAGTCGAAAACGATTTTCGAAAGGCAGACATTATTTTTTTTAATGCATGCGGACTCACAGAAGACATTGAAAAAAATTCCCTGCGCATTATCAATTATTTAAAGGCAAAAAAAAATCCCTCCACTGAATTTGTAGTATGGGGCTGTCTTCCCAAAATCAATGACAGTTGTATCCGGGAGATTTATCAGGGAATTACTTTCGGCTCGGATGATTTAACAAGATTGGACGAAATGTTTGCTTTTGAAAAAAAGGCAGAAAATATCCATGCAAATTTTTTAATTCCTATATTTCACTTTGGCAAAGAAAATAAAAATTCCAAGAATTTCAGGATTAGAAGAATCCTTGTGAATCCTCTGCAACTAATTAAAAAGTATTCTGCTGACCATGCAATCAATGTCTATGGGCCAGGTATTTTCCCGATAAAAGTATCTACAGGTTGTCTGAACAACTGTTCTTATTGCGGGGTCAGGCTTAGCCGGGGAAATTTGAAGAGCAAATCCATCGACAGCGTCATAAAGGAAGTTAAAAAAGGACTGGAAAAAAATTATAAAGAATTTGGATTGATTGGAAGTGATGTAGGAGCATATGGCAGAGATTTAGGAGTGAACCTGGTTATTCTTCTCAGAGAAATAATCAAAATAAAGGGCGATTTCAAAATCAGACTGCGAAACATCCAACCCCGATTTTTGATTAAGATGATGCCCGAGCTCCGCGAGATCTTTAAAACCGGGAAGATATCTTATCTCGCCACGGCAGCAGAATCAGGTAATGACAGAATTTTAAGCCTCATGAACCGGGGATATACAATAAGCAATTACAAAGAAGCCATTCGTATTATGAATAAAGAGTTCCCAAAAATAATGATTCGAAATCAGCTCATGGTGGGTTTTCCAACCGAGTCAGAAGAAGACTTTAAGGATACCTGCCGATTACTGGATGAAGTGAGCTTTGACTACGTAGAGGTTTACATGTTTCAGAGCCGACCCGGAACCCGTGCAGCAGAAATGAAGGGGCAAATCAATAGAAAAACGAAAATAATAAGATATTATCGGCTGTTGATGAAAACCATTTTCAATGAGAGAAAAAGGAAAAAAGCAGCTCTTCTCGAATACAAAAAAAGATTGGAAGCACATTCATAGTCCCGGATTATCCCGGTCTCTATTATATCAGAAGATATATTTAACGATCTAAAGAGAACATCAAGAGATACTATCAGATGTTGTGGATGAGGAACCACATATCCTCCGGCAGTTCACTATGCAGCTATCTCCTCGACTATCTCTCCGTAGACAAACTTTCTGTTCCCGAGCACATATAAATAATAAACTCTGAACCTTTGAGTCTCCTCCGGGTCTTTACTGTTTACGTAGCCGATTTAAATATCACGGTAAGAGTTGCGATTCCGGACATCATTCGGGCATACATTGGAATATACCCCATCCACCCAGAAACACACATAGCTTTTACCTGATGGATCTCTATTTCTCCACTCATCATAATCTTTCTCCCAATTCGCTTTAAGTCTCGCTATATTAGTGACCTATATACCTCCTGCGCCCTCCCTCAGTATGAATGTGTTTATGTTAACCTGAAACTACTCCACAATTTTGGATTGTAAAATACACTTTACTTCAATATCAATCTTACTCTCTTTATATCATTATCCCTGACACATTATTTCAAGTATTTTTCAGATGAGACAATGAACGACCTTTCGAATACTTTTTTAAATAAGGTAATAGGAACTGTTGATTTTCATATTATATTTTCATGTTTTTCCTGAACTATAAATTGTAATACTTTATTTAATTTTTTATTAATTATTATTTAATATAAATATATATATATATATAAAAATTAACTATTGACAATATAATATAAAAGTAATAGTATATGTATTGTTATTATAATTATTTATTACTTTGACAATTAAATAAATATTTATTTTAGATAATAGAGGCTAAGACTTACATTTCATCAATTGGGCATCTCGAAATGTAAGGAGCCAGTGATGCAACCGGCTATTATTTTGTTATTTAAAAAAACAATTAAAAAGCTATTTAGCCTCTGCTGGAAAGGTTAAATGGCTTTTTTTATTTACCATGAAAGTAAAAGAAAATAAGAAAAATTTAAAACATTCAAAAGTGACGATCGTAATTGCAATAATGGTACTTTTAGTCACTTTCATATTTTTGACAGCTGCAAAACCAGTTGGTCAAACTGAATTAGAAATAATATCAAGCTCAGCAGATATAAATACAAAAGAAAGCAACCCTCCAAATGAAAAAGAACTGGAATATAGTAAGTGGTCCGGGCTTGGAATGGGGCTTTTTTCAACAAGCACCCCTTCGATCTTTGATAGTTATATAGATACATTATTGGCCAATGGATTTACTGAATTAAGAATCGATATTCCCAATTATCAAGATACAACCTGGTTAGCCCAGTCGAAAGCTGCAGTTGCAAGGGCAGCTGCCAGAGGTGCAAAAGTAATATGGGGTGTTTCATCTTATAATACATCTAATCCTAATTACACGATAACTGCTGAAAATTGGCCCGCTTTCAGACAAGCAATACTGGATAATGCAAGATGGGCACAGGATAATGGAGTCTATGAATTCCAATTGGGTAATGAAGAGGATATGCATATATGGCGCCATCCAGTTTCCATAACCAGAACAAGTAATGTTGCAATTGCTACATTTGAAGAAGATCACGGATTTACTGCTGGTAATCCTGTAATTATCTGGGGTGGCAATCCTTCCGATTTCAATGCCTATAGTGCTAATCCGGTAATGATAACAGTAACAGGACCAAAAACATTTACTTACCCATCAATGGGCAGTGACGGTCAGATTTCAAATCCCCGGGAAACATTTATAGGTAATATGCCTGAGGCTACAATCGAGGCAAATATAAGAGCATTGGCAACAGATGTTCAGGCCATATTTACCAGAGGAAATATATCTTATACTACATCAGATTCTTATTTTATGGACAAATGGCATGCTTTGGGACGTGGAGATATAGATATATTAGCCTGGAATGTTTATTCCAATCAGGATAGTTGGCAGAATGACGTAACCAATATGATAAATTGGTGGGGATCTGACCATTCTTATATAACTGAATTTAATCTTAATTATAGATCTCTGGATGATTACTCAGCAGACGAGGCAGTACAGGCAGCGGCATTGACCTCGATGATTGAATACATTAAGACCTCAGGAGTAACCAGAGCAAATTATTTCTGTTACCCGGGAGATCAGTTTGGAGCAATAAAAGGCAATGGAACTTATAGAGAATTATGGAATAATGCTATTTTAAGATAATTACATAGTACGGCCGGGAATAATTTACCTTATCTTATAAGAAATAAAAAATCATAAAATTTTTACAGGGAAAGACTTATGTCTTTTAATTTATAAAACAGGCAAATGTGCATTAAACGGCCAGTCAGTTGTTCTGGAACGGAATATTTGCTAAAATCACTGGAAAATGTTTATTTGCCGAGAGATTTACGAGTATGAAAAGAATAAAATTATTATATACAGTAATAGTTATCCTAGTCGTTTTGGCCGGTTTGTCAGGAATTACCGTTGGCTGCGAGTTACTGAGCCCGGCACCGGAAACGGAATCTTCCAGCGTACAGGATAATAATGCAGATGATCCCGGTTCTGAAATAAAGGATAAAGAGTATCTGGAAAATTTAACCGATTCCTTTCTTGCCGGTGATGTATCGTTTCATATAGATAAGCAGACATATTTAAGTTATTTCCCTGAAGATATAAAGAAAATAATATATTTACCGGAAAAACTCCAGAGCAGTGTTAAAAAAGCTATTATAGAAGCCACGGAAGCGTATCCTTTAGGATTTGTGCCCCGGCATTTAACGAAAATATACATAATAGGTAATGAAATAAATACCGGTGACGTAGATGATTCCATAGCTATTGCCACTGATAAAACAATTTTCCTGACAATCGGTGAGAAAAATGATGAAACATTGTATTTACCAGTATTTCATCATATATTTAGTCATATATTACAAAATACATATAAAGAATTATTTGATCCCTATTATGACCAATGGATACTCAATAACCCCGAAGGATTTGAATACTATGGCTACGAGCCGGATATTGATTATGAAGACAGACCAGAGATGTATAAAGATGGTTTCATAACTTCTCTCAGTATGGATAATTATGGCTGTGATTTCGCCGAAATTGCGGCTTTTGCATTTAGTAAAGACCCGGTGTTCTTAAACTCTGTAATGAATTATCCGAGAATAAGGCAAAAGTTTGAACTGATGGTAGATTTTTACAATAAAATAGATCCGCTCATTACATTGGAATATTTCGAAAAAATATACGGGCAAAAATTAGGATATTCTGAATAAAAGTCTTTTTTATATCCATTCTAAAATTGTTATGATTGTTATATTGTTCTAATTGTTATTAGGGTATTACGGGAATTTTAAGGCTTCTCCCGGTTTTTAATGCAGGTTATTTATTGTCTTTTACCAGGTTCCAGATAAAAAAGGAAAAAAACGAGACTGCAAAAGAAATTATGCCGAATGTATCCTCTCTTAACCAGGGGGTAAGATGAGTTAATTGAAGATGCAGGGTCTGCGGATGAACCAGGGCAACAACAGCAATATAAAGCCATCCAAGAAGTCCAAAAGTAAAAAATGTAAAAGATGCTGCTTTGAGTATTTTTTTCATAAAGATATCCTGCATTACTTCATTTAACCGACAATGCTTAAATCTTATTTTCAATTTATAATTATAATATTTTAACATTCAAATATTTTTTTTTATAGTATTAGTAAAAAATGTTAAATTAAATGGAATCTAGTCACCCGGAATATTGTTAAAGAAATTAAATTAATGCTGCAGAAAAAAGATATAAAGACAGAAAGAAGACATGCTATAATTAATATTTGAAATGGTTAAAAATAAGAATATAAAAAGTAAGGTAATAAGGGTCGTATTACTGGTTGTAGTAGTATGTTTTATTGCTGCAGGAATCTTTCAGCTTATTAAATACAATTCGGTAAAAAGAGCAATTATTCTTGCGACAACAAAGAAACCATCAACGTTTACGGAGCTATATTTTGAGAATCATTTATCCCTGCCAGACAAAGTCACCTTGTTCGAAGAGAATAATTTTAAATTCACAATCCATAATCTTGAAAATAAAGATATGGAATATCCATATGAAGTTTATATCGATACAAACGGAGAGAAACAGATAATTTGCACTGATTCCGTTCTAATAGAAGACGATGAATATGAAACAATTGCAGTGGATTTTACAATCACAATTCCGATACCAAGATCCATGGTAATCGTAAATCTGATTGACAAAAATGAACAAATAAGTTTCTGGATAGAAGAAGAGTAAATAAAAAAAAATAACAATAATCATTAATCTATAATAATAGGGCCGACATTTCTTTACCTGAATGAAAAATACAATCTCAAAATTTTTTAATCTTTTTGCAAAAGACTCTCTTTACAGAAATGCAATTTATCTGATGTTAAACACCGGAGTCATGGCTTTCCTGGGTTTTTTCTTCTGGGTCATAAATACGCGTCTATATTCTACTGAACAGGTAGGCATCGGAACTACACTCATTTCTGTAATGACGTTGATCTCGAGTTTTAGCATCCTGGGACTCGACAGCGGACTGATCAGGTATCTTCCTACGTCGATAAGAAAGAATGAAAAGATAAATACTTCATTCATATTGGTTACTTTAATGTCGATTTTGATTTCACTGATTTACCTGGTCTTCCTGAAGACATTCTCTCCGAAATTATTAATCATAAGGGAAAATATTATTTTTGCTTCACTATTTGTGTTATTTATAGTTTTTTGTTCATTGAATACAATATCGGAGAATATCTTTATAGCATATCGCTCATCAAAATATGTGTTAATAAAAAACACAATTTTTAGTGTTGCCAAATTAATTCTTCCATTCGTTCTTATAACACTGGGCTCATATGGAATATTTATGTCGGTGGGAATCTCTTTAGCCATTGCTTTTGGGTCAAGTATAATTTTTTTGGTCATGAAATATAATTACCTTTTCAGGCCAAAAATAAACAGCGATATTTTAAAAAGAATGACAAAATTTTCACTGGGAAATTACATTGCCGGGTTTCTCAGTGGGGCACCCGCAATGGTCCTGCCGATAGTCATGACAAACACCATAGGTGCCGAGTACACGGCATATTTTTATATGGATATGATGGTTGCAAACCTTCTCTATATCATCCCTGTGGCAACCTCGCAGGCTCTTTTTGCAGAAGGTTCCTATAACGAACTGGAGCTAAAGGTCCATTTAAAAAAATCCGTAAAAATAATATCAATAATCCTCATTCCGGCTATCCTTATCACGGTTTTCCTTGGAAAACATATCCTCCTGGTTTTTGGGAAGGAGTATTCCGATGAAGGGCTGCTATTTTTGAGGTTGCTGGCTCTATCGGGTATTTTTGTTTCTTTCAATACCATACTCGGGACCATTTTAAGAGTAAAACATAAAATCATGATGTTGATTTATATTAATCTTATTAGCGCCATATCGATTTTAGGATTAAGTTATTTATTTCTTTCAAAAGGCTTATTGGGAATTGGATTGGCCTGGATGGCAGGCCAGGGATTAGTCAGCCTGGTTTATTTTGGAGTGGTCACCAATAAGAGATTCATACAATTTTAGCCTTTGCCGGCCAATTGTTTCCGGGCTATATTTATTTATTTCGTTCTTCAGTTTATCGGCAATATGTTTATATAACTTATTATTATTCAGTAATTCTTCTATTGCCCCGGCCAACCCTATATAATCACCTGGTTCGATCAATATACCTGTTTCCCTGTTTTTGATACCCTCGGGATTGCCGCCGACATTTGTTGTTATCAAAGGTGTTCCGGCTGCAAAAGATTCCAGAATGAACCTGCCGAAAGCCTCCGGGCTCTTGGATGGTGACACTACAATTTTTGATTCACAGTATAAATTCCGAACCATTTCATTTGGCAATCTTCCTAAAAATTCAATATTGGATATTTTCTTTTCTTTTATGTATGATGTCAGGTTATCCATTTCTCTGCCATCTCCAACAATTAATAATGAAAGTTTTTTGTTATTTAATAATTTAAATGCAAAAATTACATCCCATATCCCTTTGAATTTCTCCAACTGTCCGGCATATATAATTCTATTTTTTCTTGAATATCTTTTTCCCCCTTCCGGCATGATATTAATAATATTATATATAACCTGAATTTCTTTTTCAGGATAGCCGTTTTTAATTAGCATATCCCGGACAAATTTACTATTTGGAATTATTTTATATTTGTTAGTTAATTTTAATGCTATTTTAAATATCTTAATATGTGAATAAAAAATTGTATACTCATATAGAGCGATTATAACGCTTACTATTTTTAAAATTTTATTATCGACAGCGTAACTTGTTCTTAGACAATTATAATTATGTTTGGCATAATTATTATCTTTGCAAAATTTTGAAGTAAATGATACCGGACATATTAATGAGAGACCTCTTATGTCTATCACAAATGGTTTCCTGGTTAAAATAGCTGCAATTATCAGATTCGTATAATAATATGCAGTCGGCACAAAATGAATAATATCTATATCATGCCTTTTAATAAAATTGACAATTCTTATAATATTTATTACCGGCGCGATAATGATATTGATTCCATATCTAAACATACTGACAAATGATCTTCTCTCCATATGTATTCTTTTTAAAACAGGATAAACAGTCGATCCGTTATATCTCCAGGGTTTTCCCTGATATTTTTCCGTCAGGATATAGCAATTATAATACTGCGTAATGTACTTGATTATTAACGATGTGCTGATTTCCGCGCCTCCCCTGTCATAAGGCGGGAAATATTCTGAAATAAATAGTATATTCATAACTATTCAGTATCTTCTTCTTTTAAAATATCTGTATGCTTTGTGTTGGATTTTTTCAATAAATCCCTCGAGTCCTTCAATACGTAATTTAAAATAATAAAACGGTTCATCAACAATAGAGATTCTTTTTAGCTCATATAAATCCGAATTCAGGTTATTAAAACCTTCGATAGTCGAAACTGCGCATAAAAAATTGTAACCGGCCAAAATTTTTTTAATATTTGAATTAAAGCTGTCCTTGTTGCCGTACGGATAAGCAAAGAGATGGATTTTTTTATCTAATTTGACTTCAATATTTTTTTTGGAGTCAATAATCTCTTTTTCAGCTTTTTCGTAATCTAATAAAGAAAGGACGGGATGCGTGGATGTGTGACTCCCAAACGAAATTCCTGCATCAGCCATCTTCTTAATTTCTTTCCAGGATAAGTATAAATGTTTTATTTCCTCTTTATTTATTTTTATCCCAAATTTATCGTATAACCGCTGTATAAACTTTTCTCTGATATTTTCATCAATTTTATATTTTAATATAAAATTCATATTCTCCGTTAAATTTTTATGGCCAATCTTCTCGATCAAGTTCGGGTAAGCGGGAAATTCTCTTTCAAATTCTTCGACAAATTCGTTCAAACCAATTTTATTTATAAAATAATAAAATTTATTTGACCAATTTATTTTTAATGTATCTATATAATCAGTCGTTAAAAAAATTGTAGCTTTTGCATTATATTTCTGCAGAATTGGGAATGCATTAATAAAATTATTTTTTAAACCATCATCAAAAGTGATAACTACTGAATTTAATGGAAAAGAAATTTTATTTTTTATATGAGCGACCAGGTCGTGTGTGGATATAATATTGTATGATTTACTCAGGTATTTAATTTGTTCCTCAAAATTCTTTGTGGATATGACCAGAGTAGGATCGTCTAAAATAAAATCTGTTTGCCGTTCATCAACCCCATGATACATTAATACTCTTATTTTTTTTCTATTGATAAATTTCAGAATATAATAAAAGCCTGAACAATAAAAAAATAGACTCATAAATCTATTTATTGCTTTTTTTAAATTACCCATTTTTAATATTTATAATATTGAATTGACAAAAAGCCTGGCTGTTGAATCACCGGGGTTTTCCCCGACATTCTGAAATAAATAGTAAATCCATAATTATTTATAGATTTCCGTATATTGGTTATTATAAATAAGATTTTTATTATTAGACAGGAAATTTTCTGGTAGGCTGTACAGGATTACCTTACCTTTAAATAGCTGTATAATTACTTTATCGGCAACATTCGAATACCCCAGATAAACATAAGCTCTCCTGTCAATTGCAGATGGCAATATATCTCTTTTTAATCCTTCGACAATATTGCCATGTGCCATTAATTTTCTTTCAGATGCTTTATCAACGTATATCAAAGAATTTTTGTCACGGTTATGGGATAGCCATTCTATGGATTTTACTTCTGAATCGTGAGTATAATCCTGAATATATAACGTGCCGTAATTATTTAATATTTCGCTGGGTTCACCTCCGACTATCTGAGTGGTAAAACCGGTATTGTACAGGAAATAAAATACGATTATCAATAGTATTATTAACATATCGGCTTTGAGTTTTTTAAATGGCATTAAAATTAACTTCATTCCCAGCAGCGCCGGAAGAACTAAAATATACAGTGTCTGCAGATAAAGCCTTTCGAAATTGTATTCCAGTGATATAAAAGGAATCAAAATGATAATAAACAAAATAATTATTGACCCTATTATCAGAGATAAGTATTCTATATCAATCATCTGCACTTCAGTATCGGTCGTTTTCATCTTAATTTTCAGTTCTATATCAATTATTTCCACACTGATTCTCTTCATAAATAAAATGATTAATATATAAATTGTTCCTATAAAAAACGACAGCTTGAAAACAGTTGTGGTTATTTTTTGAGTTATAAGCATTATATTATAAATTAAATTGTTAGGGATAGGATTAATCTCAGTAGGTGCCGGAGAAACATCATATCCTGCAAATTCATCAGGTTCATATAAATCGAGGTCTTCCATTTCGGAATAGGTTGTCCGGGTGTATTCGGAATAATCAGTAACATCCTTGTCAGTTGTAATATAAATATTGCTAAAAGGATTAATAGAAAACGCATCCCGAACCGAAGAGCTTTTGTATTCTTCCTTTAAGTTATTGATATTATTTTTCACTATTTGATTCAAGCTTACTGCTGTTTGCGTAAAAACCGAATACCATAAAAATGCAAACAACAACAACATTAAAATTAATCTTAAGGGTACAAAATACTTGTTACTGGTTATCTTAAACGGGCTGATCCTTTTATTCTTTCTGCGCAGGTGTCTATTCCATCTAAATATAAATTTTTTAATAAAATAGCTGGTAATAAATGCGAAGGACACTAAAAATAATGTAATATAAGCGGTTGAATAATGAGATACTATTATTGAAAACCCAAAGATTAAGAAAAGTATCTCTTTAATTTTTAGTTCAAAATTACTATTGAATATGACCAGTAAAAATAATATAAAGAAGTAAAGCGCTATTTCCTGTCTTGCTATTCCCGTAATCCATAACAGGAACGGTAACTGGACAATGAAAAAGAATATCGATAAAAGAGACGGAACATTTTTCATATATTTTCTCATTAATAAATATAAGCCTATCACCGAGAAACTAAAAATTATCGGAAAGATCACTTTATAGATATATTCGCCGCTGATATTCAAAAAATTCGATAATACGGTAGGCAGAATGGTGATACTCAAACAGGTATTATACGGATCATTGAATTGAAATGAGTTCCAATGGGACAGGGATTTAGTCAATTGGAATACGTAATATTCGAGACTTATATCTCCCCCGGTAAGGTGCCAGCTTCTTAAGGAATAACTTAATAACAATGAGATACTTACCATCAAGATTCCCCAGGGATAAATATTGTGGTTTAGTTTTTTCCTTAATAAAATCAGGAAGAAAAAATAAACGACAATTCCGCCGATCATAATCATAGTAAGATAATTCGGCCCGCCATTATTCAGAGTCGTTGCCCCCAGAATACTTAAAATAGGAAAAACCACGGGAACTGCCAAAAAAACCTTATCCGGCAAATCAAGTCTCGGCAGCTTGATTTCAATATAGAGATCTTTATTTCGTCTATAGGCAATTATCCAGGAAATAAACAGGAAAATATCGAAACTTATGAACAGAGGTATTAGTGTCAGCGGCTTATCGATTCCTGTTAAGGGCAAGACCAAATTAACGAACAGCCCTCCGAACATCAGAAAAGCAAGGCTCAGCCCTATTGTATAAATCAGGTATTCCCAGATGCCTGTTTTCCTGATTTTCAGCATCAGCATAATTAGCAATCCTGGAACTAATATCAAAAAGGCACAGGAAAAAACCGCCCTTAAATAGTAGAGCTGAATATCTGAAAATATCAGGAAACCAGTAATTATCCTGGCAACTAATATTCCTAAAAATATGGTATTTCTTGAAGTGGAACTTTTTATCTCGCTGATTTTACCGATACGGTAACGTACTTTTTGGGGATGTGCCAACGGGTGTTCCGGGGAACGTACTATCGGGTGTTCTGCCGGACGTGCTGCCGCTATCTTTTTCTTCTTTAAGGGATAGCTGGTTTTGCAATAAGGACAGAGTATTATACCCTTATTTAATATTGCTCCGCAATTAACACACTTGTATTCATTTTTACTAATTTTCATTTGCAGGCTTGCTCATGATAATTTTTATCAACTATAAAATAATTATAATCCCATCGGTGTTTACATCCAGCCTTTTGATTTTTTAGTATTGTTATTTTTATCGTTTTTATATATCAATTCATATAAATATGTTCAAATTTCTGAACAATTTTATTCCAATCATAGTTTTTGGCCTCTTCCCGGCCGTTCTTAATTAATTTTTTTCTTAATTGAGGATTGTCGAGCAGTTTTACTACTGCTTGCGCAAAATCCTCCGGTGTTAGCTTTGCCAATAGCCCTGTTACATTATTCTTTACTATATTCTTGACAGAAGTAATATCCGAGACCACTACCGGCAGGCCGGAAGCCATTGCCTCAATTAAAACCAGCCCAAAAGATTCACATTCCGAAGTTAAAATAAAGATATCCGAATAAGAATATATATCATATAAATCTTCCCCCAGCAGGGCCCCATGTAATAAAATTTCCTTTTCAAGTCCTTCTTTTTTAATTATATTGGATATTTTATTTTTTTCTTCTCCTTCCCCGACTATATGTAATTCCGCATTCCGCTGGTTATTACATGTAACCAATTTGAATGATTTTATTAGAAGAGGGATATTCTTAGGTTTGGAGAGCCTGCCAACGAACAACAATCTTACCGGATTGTGAACTTCAGTCGACACGCTTCTGAAATATTTCAGGTCTACACCATTCGGGATCTTATATATTTTTATTTTCGGTATTGAGTATTTTTTACTGATAAGATTAACATAATCCCTGGTCGGAACAACAATCTTAACTGCGGAATTCAAAACCCTCTGTAAAAACATTTTTTTATAGAATGGCAGGAGAAAACCCAATTTCCCGGAAGGTCCCACATCGGCATGAATATGTGCAATATATGGAATTCTTCTAATCTTTGAAATCAGAAAGACAATTTCCGGTATCATGACCTGTGCCACGTGTACATGTATGATTGAATCTTTGGGTATCGTCAATAATTTAAAAAACAGGGATGGCATGATTGCGGTATGGGCAAACTCCCAGCTTCTTAAATAATGGATATTCGGATTATCTGTTGGACTTTGCCTGTGCTTTTTACAGCCGATATCGGAAGTAAATATTTCTACCTCGTGACCTTTTCCTGCTAACCTGTTAGAAATTTCTTTAACACAATTTTCCATGCCGCCAATGTGTGGAGGATAGTAAGCAACAACTTGTATGATTTTCATTTAATGATTTCCTCATAAATAGATTCCATCTCTTTTGCAATCTTATCCCATCTGTAATTTTTCTCAACCAGTTTCCTGCCGTTTTCCCCCAGCTTCTTTGCTAATCCCGGATTTTTAATCAGGGCGGTCATTGCATCCATAATATTTTCTGGATTTTTAGGAGCGATTATTATAGCATTTTGCCTATCTTTACAGATTGTCGATACTCCTCCTACATTGCTTATAATAACAGGCATTTTTGCTGCCCAGGCTTCCAGTACCGTTATGGGAAAACTTTCATGCAGCGATGGAGAAATAAATACATCGGAATTGAAATAATAATCTATTATTTCATCCTTGCTTTTTTCTCCCAAAAATTTAATATAGTTATCCAGCTTTAGCGAAGCAACTAATTCCTGAAAATATTTTTGATCCAGACCTTTCCCGATCAACAATACTTCAAAATCTTTTTCTTTTTTCTTAAGTTTATTTACGGCATAGATCAGGTAGCCCAATCCTTTTTCCTTCTCGATCCTGCCCGCAAATAAAAAAGTAGTCTTTTTGTTTATTTTATTTCTTTTCTGCCGAAACAAGTCTAAATCGACAGCATTTGGCAGATAATCCACATTCCTTATTTTTAATTTTTTAAAATCATCCAGGGAACTTTTATCTTTGATGATAATTTTATCAAAATTACTGCATTTGATTAAAAATTCTTCTAATTTTCTTTTAATAAGGAAATAGTCTTTATCATTGAAGCTGATTCCATGATATGTATTTATAATCGAAATTCTATATAACCTGCAATGAATCGATAAAATAAAACCCAGGTCGGGTGAATGACTATGGACGATATCCGGTCTTACTTTTTTTAAGTAAAAAAATAAATAAAAGAATAATATAAGCAACGATATTATTCTTTTCAAGTTGATCCTGTCCAGCTTAATGGAATCTATCTTTAGTCCGTATTTTGTTACTTCCGGAGATTTTATCACTTCACTGCAGTTACTTGTGAGTATATATACACTGTGACCCATTTTCTTCTGATATTTCGCCAGACCGGCAACTACGGTGGAATCCCCTCCCATAATATCGGGATATTTTTTTGTAACATGCAATATTTTCATTTTGTAGCTTTAAATATATCATAATTCGTACAATATTTTACATTTATCTTTCCACTTATATATGACAGAACCCGTTCCAGCTTTTCCCACTCATTTCCTTTTTCAATGACCCATGAATGCCCCCATAGATGATAAACATCTCCATGTTCTTCTACCTCGTCAAATGTCTTTTTTGCCAGATATTCCCAGTTTAAATTCTTAATGAATTCCAGCAAATGAAACCTTGAAATTGATAGAATCTTCAGGGAATCTACCGGTAGAGTCAGTAATGAATTTCTATGCGTTTCCAGAGCTGTTCCCGACAATAATAAATTTTCAGCAAGTTTAAATTCAAATTTTTCCATAGTCCTTGAGTAGGAAAAACCGGCTTTTCTTACCAATTCTATTATTTTTTCATTATATTCCCCGCCGGGATAACAAAAACATCGGATTTCCTCCCCGAGTAACTTCTCCAGATATTTTTTTGAATCCATGATTTCATTAAAAGCTTCTTTTTCGCTGATTTTCGTTAGTCTTGGATGAGTCATGGTATGGGCACCAATCTCGAAATCCCTGTTAAGCCTTATAATTTCTGCGTCTGATAACAGATCTTCTTTTCTGAATTCTCTATTTTTTGGAGAAATATAAAAAGTTCCCCTAATTCTGTACTTCTTCAGAAGTCGGGCTAATTTAAGGTCCGATTTATAACCATCATCCCAGCTGGTTGTAACGATTATTTCTTTTTCCATTTTAAATAAACATTCTCGATTTCGTCAACAATCTTACTCCAGTCATATTTTATCGCAAAATCCAGGCAGTTTTTTTTCATCTTTCTGCCAGAATCATTTTTTAAAATTCTTATGATTCTATCTGCAATTTCCTCCTCTTTAAGATAGCAGATAAAACCGTTTTTCCCTTCTTCGATAAGATCTCCGGCTGCATTGCCCTTATGTTTAATCGTTATAACAGGTATACCGCATGCATTGGCTTCGATAACTACTATTCCAAAGCCTTCCCGCGTTGAAGGGAGAACAAAAACTTTTGATGATTTCATCTGAGCGTAAACATCATCATGGGTTTTTAAAAAACCTGAAAATTCAATATTTTTTTCCAGGTTTAATTTCTTAGTCAATGTTTCAAGATTATTTTTTTCAGGTCCTTCTCCAATAATCAAACATCTAATTTCTTGTTTTTTTTCTTTAATCAAATGAATTGATTTTATCAGAATATCAACGTTTTTATGACTTAACAATCTTCCTGTAAAAATAACGTCGAATTTTCTTCCGGCGGGTTTAATTCTTTGAATTTTTTTAAAATCATTACCATTTGGAATCGTATAAATCTTTTTCCTGCTTCTTAGGTTACCCTTCAGCTCTTTCGTCGTGCGTCCGGAAACCGAAATTATCTCATCGGGTATAAGAACACTGAGTTTTTCTACCAGATAACCAAAAATTCCTCTCCAACCGAGATACTCCAGCCAGTAATCCTTACCCCAGACTTCGTGCCAGGTTGCAATTATTTTTTTTCTTTTTAAGATGCAAATGGGTTTTAAAAAAAAAAGAGGGAAAAAGGGCATATGATCCACCTCGGCAATATCGAAATCTTCTTTAATAAGTTTCAAACAGGCCAGGCCAAACATCAATGCCTGAATCGTTGATCTCCTTTTTCCCGCATATAGGGGATATTTTTTGCAGATTGCATGCAGATTAACACCATTTTCTTTCCTGTCGCTTGATCCTTTCCACCATTTCATACAATAAAGATGGACATCATAACCCTTTTTGACTAATCGAGTTGTCAATTCAAATATTCTTTTTTCTTTACCTCCTTCGTTGTACGGATAGATGGCATCAGAAATAAAGGCAATTTTCATTCTTTAACTCCAGATTATGTTTTTTAATAGTATCCGGATAATTTTTAAGCCACCGGGGTAAGGGGAAAGTTTTATTTACCTTCTCTTTAGGTCTCCAGGTCCAGATTATGTTTTTTAATAGTATCCGGATAATTTTTAAACCGCCAGGATAAGTTAAAAGTCTTATTTACCTTCCCTTTTGGTCTCCAGGTTATATTCTTTAATAATATCCAGATAATTTTTAAACCATCAAGATAAGGAGAAAGTTTTGAATTACCTTCTCTTTTGTCGTAGGTAATAGGGACTGAAAAAATTTTAAAGCCAAGCCTGGCCATTTTGGTTATCATTTCAGCTTCAATGCCAAAACCATCAGATTTTATATGCGGAGCAAGTTCATCAATGACTTCCTTTTTCCAGGCAAAATATCCTGTGCAAATATCTGTTGTATTTACTAAATATAATCTCCTGGTTAAAAAAGTAAAAAACCAGTTAGCCACTCTGTGGGAGAAGCTTAGTGAATCTCCATTAAGTTTTCCTTCAAGTCTGGAACCAACAATTATATCACAAAAATCATTCTCAAGAGGTTCAATAAATCTGGGAATTTCTTTTGCCTTATAAGTATTATCTCCGTCCAACATAACGACATAATCAGTATCATTACTAACACTTTTAAAACCAGCTCTTATAGCATTACCTTTACCTTGCTTCTTTTCTGAAACTACCTTATAACCTTTCTCATAAGCAATTTTAATCGTATTATCAGTCGAGTTGTTATTTATTACAATAATTTCTGTCTGATAACCCAGGTGAGCTAATTTTTCACAAGGTACATCGTCAATAACTTTACCAATACCTTTTTCTTCATTATAGCAGGGGATCAGAATTGTTATTTTTTTCAAATTAGCTTTCCTTCTATCTGAAACCCTTCTATCTGAGACTCTTCTATCTATAAACGGATAAGACAATTGGTTCAGTAAATCCAGTTCCTTATCTATTCTGGTTTCAACAGTATTCTTTTTAATGGTTTTCAAAGTATCTTTACATAAATAACTCATACTTGACATTCCTCTTCTTAAAAATATTACTTTAAACTTCCTTTTCTATATAAAAAAACAGTAAAAAAAAACCGGCTCTCGTTAGCCGGTTACGCCACTCGCTTCATCTTCCCCTAGCGTCCAATTTAAAAGAAGACTTCAAAGCTTCTAACTTATAATTTCCTAATATAAAATTTTAAGGAATTGTTATTTTACAACATTTTTCCAGTATTGTATAGTATTTTTTATAAATTGTCTAATAATTTTATATTTTGAGGCCGTTAAGTTTTTTATTTAAATTCTCTTATCGGCTCACCTTTCCAGATTCTATCCAAATGGGATATAACTTTATAAATAATTCTTGAGCAGCTTCTATCATTCTCAAAGAAGTTTTAAGCTATCTTTCTTTTTCGAGTTAACTGGAATTGCGTTCACATATCCATTGTTTCAGCGTATACATATATTCATTATTGCAGTCACCGTATCATAATAATAAGATTTGTCCAAAAACTATAAATGATGATGATATTACGGCCTCTCCATAGATCGATTTATTCGTATAATATAAATATTAAAAATTGTATACATTCAGTAATTGTATGAAAGAGATCTAAAGGCAGACTATCAAAAAAAGGAGGGTAAGTTATCAAAGCTATTGGACGCCTGCATTAACTTACCCCTTCTGCGTATTTTACCATAATCGGTTTTTTATTCAATCTACAAACTACATATTTCCAATAAATTTATTAAAATAATATAAGAATTCCCAATATGCCGGAATTCTTCATATAAACGATCCGTTTTTATCTAATTAAAATGGGAATACGCATATAATATTTATTGGTCAGTATGTTTTATATGTCCTTACAGCATTCATTAACTCTCTGTCAGGTAGATCGACGATAACGCTGTCTGAACCCTGATTTAATAGTATAAGGAGATATGTCCTGTTGAGCAGACTCTTGGGTTCCGCAATTATTCTGGAGTCATCCGGGAAAGCCGTCAGTCCTTTTAGCTCCTTAAAAATCTTCAGTGCCTTCATGCTGTTGAATACCTGTTCCTGAAGAACTGCCACATAATCAGCTCCTGTCTCCTTCTTCCTTTTTGCCATCCCGATTGCAGACAGCACATTCCTGTCCCTTGCAGCATCCCCCATACTACTTTTGATACAACAATTATATTTTCACCAATCACTAACATATTTTTCCCGGTCTATAAAACATTAAATTATAATAATTTCTGGTTATGGCACCATAAAAAAAAATAAAAAGTACGCGGTTGAATAATTTTTATGATTCCGTTTTTTAAAAAAATAAAAAAATCGTAGTTCTTAGATATTATAATCAAACCATCTGTCATAGATTTCATCATAGGTACCGTCCTGTATGATTTCTTCTATGATCCTGTTGATTTCTTCTTTAAAGGTGCTTCCCTCCTCTAAAACAATGCCAAATTTTTTATTGGATTTGACTGTTTTCAGGATAT